>JBIIUH010000019.1:0-22873 GCA_044340075.1 Ilumatobacteraceae bacterium
ACGCACGACTATCTCACCCTCGACGCCCGGCGCACAGACGTTGTCGTCCTCGTCGTGGATCTCGACGTCGAAGTACGGCACCGCCCGGCCGCACGATCCGATGCGGAACGACTCGACGGTGTTCATCGTCGCGGTGCCGAGTTCGGTGGATCCGTACACCTCGACGAGTTGCACGGCGAAGCGTTCCTCGAAGTCGCGGTAGATCTCGATCGGCGCGGGGGCACCGTAGGCCCGGCGCACGGGATTGTCGGCGTCGTCGGGGCGCGCCGGCTGTTTCATGAGCATCATGAGCAGGGCACCCATGTAGTTGAACGCCGTGACGTTCTCGCGGCGGCAGAAGTCGAAGAAATTGCTCGCCGAGAAGCGGTCGTGCATGACGCAGTCACCGTCGACGAGCCACGCCGGCAGCACGGTCGTGTAGCGCGCGTTGACGTGGAACAGGGGGAACACGGTGAAGAGTCGCTCGCCGCGCCCGTAGCCCATGAGTTCGGAAACGTTGCGGGCGAGCACGAAGTTGGCCCGGTGCGAGAGCACGACGCCCTTCGACGGTCCGGTCGTGCCCGACGTGAAGAGGATGACCGAGGGATCGGTGTCGCGGATGCGCACGTTCGGCGCGGTCGCGCGACCCGAAGCGGCGAGTTCGGCGAAGCGGTGCACTGCGGCAGTCGTCGTTGCCGTGCGCAGCGGGCCCGGGGTCGACGTGTCGGCGTCGACGACGATGACGTGGCGCACGTGGGTGAGATTGGCGGCAATGGGGAGGAGGTGCTCGAGGAACCGGCGGTCGATGACGATCGCGGCGCACTCGGCCTGGTTGAGCAGGTAGGTGAAGAGATCGCCGCGATAGGCGACGTTGATCGGCACCTCGACGACCCCGATTCGCGTGAGCGCGAGCCACGTGACGAGATAGTCGGCACCGTTCGGCAGCATGACGGCGCATGTCTCGCCGGGGGTGAGGCCGAGGCCGGCGAGTGCATCGGCGAGTGCGTTCGCACCCGAGTCGAGTTGGGCGAAGGTGAGTTCGTCGCGTTCGAACTTGATCGCGACGGCGTCGGGATGCTCGTTCGCGCGCGTCGCAACGAGCGCCCCGAACGTCTGCTCCCCGCTGTACATGTCGTTGTCCCCCGAGTGTCGTGCGTGTCGCCGCCACGTTGAATGGCGATCGCGCCGGGCGCGCTGTCTAACCTTAGGCAACGCCGGCTGCGGGGCTCCACCCCGGGCCGTCGTGTCGGAGGGGGAGCGACATGACGACAGCTGCACGCGCATCGCTCACCGGTTTGCTGCGCGGTACCGGGGATCCCGAGGGCGAGTACGCACTGCGGTATCCGCGCGACGAGCGGTCGATGTTGCGCGTGTTGCGTGACCGGGCGCAGTCACGGGGCGACCACACGTGGCTCGTGTGCGACGGTCGCGACAGTCTCACCTTTGCGCAGGCATGGACGCTCGTTCGACGCATCGGCGCGGCCGTGCGCCGCGATGCCGGCGTCGGCGCCCACGTCGCTCTGCTCATGCGCAACCAGATCGAGTTCATGCCGTGCTTCTACGGCGCCCAGGTGAATCGCGGCGTCGCAGTGCCGCTCAACGCCGAGAGTCGGGGCAAGCATCTCGAGTATCTGCTCGACAAGGGTGATGCGATCGTGCTCGTCGTTCGCGACGAGTTGTTCCCTCGGCTCCACGACGTCGAATCGCTCGGTCGGGTGAAGGTCGTCGTCGTCACCGGCACAGCGCCGACAGAGTCGACCGTGCACGGCGTCCCCGTCGTGTCGTTCGACAGTTGGCTCGACGGATGTACGGCCGACGACACAGCCGACGGCACAGCCGAGTTGCCTGCATGGACGGATTCGGCCGTCATCCAGTTCACGTCGGGGACGACGGGTCGCGCCAAGGGCGTGCTCTTCTCCCACCACTACCTGTACATGGCGGCGGCTGTCGTCGCCGATTCGTTGCGGCGCAGAGCCGACGACGTGCTCTTCACTCCGCTACCCGTCTTCCACGTCGGCGCGTTGCACTTCATCGCCAACTCGTCGTTGCATGCGGGATGCACCGCGCACCTCGTGTCGGCGTTCAGTCCGTCGAAGTGCTGGCAACAGGTCGCCGACTCGGGTGCGAACTTCGCGATGATCCTCGGGCCGATGGTCGCCCTCGTACACAAGGTGACCGAGACGGTTCCTCCGCACAAGGTGAAGCAGGTGTTCTGCGTGCCGCGGCCGCCGGCGTGCGACGACTTCGAGCGGCGCTTCGGTGTCGAGGTGCTGTGGCAGGCGTACGGCATGACCGAGGTTCACCTGTTGCCGGCGCGTCTCGAATTGCTGCCCGACAAACCCATGGGCACTCTCGGCAAGCCGGTGCAATGGTGCGATTTCGGCATCGTCGACGAGAACGACAACCTCCTGCCGCCGGGCGAGGTGGGCGAGCTCGTGTTCCGCTCGCTGCTGCCGTACGGGATGATCTCGGAGTACTACAAGGATCCGCAGGCCACCGTCGATGCGTTCCGCAACTTCATGTTCCACACGGGAGACCTGGCGACGTACGACGCCGACGGGGTCGTCTATTTCAAGGGGCGCAAACAGGACCGCATCCGGCGCCGCGGCGAGATGGTCGGTGCGATGGAGATCGAGCTGCTCGTCCTGCAGCACCCGCAGATTCTCGAGGCTGCCGTGTATGCGGTACCGTCCGAGATCGGGGAGGACGACATCAAGCTCGATTTCGTGTCACGCGAGACCGTCGATCCGGTGGAGTTGCGCGCCTGGTGCGAGAAGCAACTACCGAAGTACATGGTGCCGCGCTACTTCGAGCAGCGTGAGTCGTTCCCGAAGACGCCGAGCGAGCGGATCGAGAAATACCGCTTCTCGCGCGACGCACTCGATCGACCGGAAGTTCACGACGCAGAAAGGAACAAGAGATGATCACGCGATTGGGCATGGCTCCCCGGCTGGAGGGCCACACGTACGAGCAGTTCCAGCACCACTGGCGCACGTCGCACGCCGACGCCGCGGGCAAGATCCCGAACCTGCGCCGCTACGTGCAGAACCACGCGGTTCTGCGTGACGGAGTTCCGGTGCTCGGCTTTCCCGGTTTCGACGCATGCTCCGAGCTCGACTTCGATTCCGTCGAGTTGATGAACGAGGGATTCGGGTCCGAGGAGTACCAGGTTCGGGTGCGTGCCGACGAGCGTGCCTTCGTCGAGAAGTCGAGGTTCTCCTCGATCCTTGCCGAGCGCCCCGTGCTCATCGACGGCGCCCGTCCGAAGAACGGCGTCAAGCTGCTGCAGTTCTACCGACTGCACCCCCGCTCGACGGCTGCAACCCTCGCGCAGGTGCTCCACTCGTTCGATGCATCGGCCCTGCGCAACGAGGGCGTGCGCCGTCGCGAGCTCCTCGTGCCGCTCACGAATCCGCCCGCCGATCTCGGTGCGCCTGCTGCCGAAGCGGTCGACATGCAATGGTTCGACGACGTCGATGCGGCGCTGTCGTTCCTGCGCTCGTCGTTCGCCGATTCGTGCGCGTGGAAACTCGGCGGAGTCGCCTTCGGCGGCGCCCGTCACCTCGCGACGGAAGTCGACGTCGTCTGACCGAAGTGACCGAGCAGTTCGGTCATTCGCGATCGTCGCGCCGCGACGTCGTACAGGAGAACGTCGCGCACGGCTGAGTCGACGGCGATGCGCGCCGCATGGTGGCGCACGACGTCGAGCAACTCGGCGTGGTCGTTGACGGTGACGCCGAGGGAGGTCGCTGCGATGCGGGCGAGAGTCGCGTCGTCGCGCACGTCGGCACCGGCCGCGTAGGCGGCACGGACGACCTCGGCGATGCGCAGTCGTGCCGTACTGCGCGCGTCGTGGCGGAGATCGTCGGCCGCGAGACGTTCGATGACCGAGTCGATGCGCCCGAGCATCGCGTCGCTGCGTCGCTGCGGTGCGGCAGTTGCCGTGGGATCCGGTGCGAGCGGCGTACCCCAGGCGCGGTGCGCCGCACGGAGGAGGTTCGCGGTGACGAGGCCGAGACCCATCGCAGGGAGCGTCGTCTCATCGGTGTCGCCGCGGAGGAAGGCGAGCGTGCCGTCGAGTGCCTGGCCGGCGCGCACGAGGTGGGCGAGCACCTCGAACCACGCGCACTCGTCGGCGGGAATCGCGTCGGTGATCTCGGCGTAGCCGGCATCGATCATCGCCGGATCGGCGAAGCCGAGCACCGACCAGCGCGCGGCGCCGAGGTCCTCGCCCGGGTGACCGCGCGACGTCATCTCCCAGTCGAGCAGCGCAGTGATCGCGCCGCCGTCGACGAGCATGTTGTGCGGACCCGGATCGCCCCACAGTCGCACCGATGCCGTGGTGCGCGCCGGCACGTTGTGCTCGAGCCAGCCGAGCAGCGCCACGGCGAGCGGTTCGTCGGAGAACAACGACCCCGAATAGCGCTGCACGGTCGTTGCAAGGTGATCGCGCAGTTGCGGTGCGCCGACCGTCGCGCGTGCATCACGGGTGGCGGCGTGCAGGCGACCGAGCATCCGCCCGAGATCGCGGGCCATCACGTCGTCGAACGAGCGACCCGGTGGTTTGCCGGGGAGTCGTTCCATGACGAGGTACGCGCGCACGAGGGTTCCGCCGTCGGGTTCGTGCCACAACACACGCGGCACAGGCAGCCCGGTCGAACGCAATTCGTCGAGCGCGGCGAACTCCGTCGCCCGCGACGTCCACGTCAGCGGACCTCCGATTGCGCTGCGGCGCACGACGAACGGTCCTGCACTCGTGTCGACGAACCAGGTTTCCTGTCCGTTGCCGAGGGCACTGCGACGCACCGCGGCGATCGTCGTCGGCGAGCCGAGATGCTGCGAGAAGAGGTCGGCGAGAACCGCTGCATCGGCGAGCGAGTCACCGGGCGCGCCTGCGGCCCTGGTGCTCACCGCGGCGCACCGCCACGGTTCGAGATACGTGCGAGCACGGCGCTGCGGTGATCCTTGTCCTCGAGGTTGCGCACGCCGAGCGGGTCGATGACGTCGATCGCGGCGAGAACCTCGGCGGGCACGGGTTCGCGCAACCGACTCGCCGTCGAGTCGACGGCGAAACCGAACTCGGCGACGACCGTCGCGAGTTCGCCCTCGTAGTCGACGAGCTGCGGCCGTTCGCCGAGATGCACGGTGGCGCCTTCCGTGACGGCGACGGTGACCCCAGCACCCGGAGCGCGAACCGAGGCGCGGTTCGCGCGCTCGACGGCGGATGCGCCGCTGACGAAAGCGGCGCGTTGCGGGAAGAAACGACGCTGGTGGCCGACGCGGTACGCGACGAGACGACCGACGAGCGCCGCGGTGTCGGCGATTGCAAGGCTGCCGGGGAACCGTCGCCATCCGCCGTCTTTGCGACGCACGCGACTCGCGTTCACGTTGCCGAGTGCATCGACTTCGATCGGGCTGACGTACTGCAGCGTCACCCCACCGCGCGCGACGAGATCGAGAACCTCGACTTGCGTGTAGTTGCCGATCGCCGCACGTGGCGCGGCCGTCGAGTCGAGAATCGACGCCGCGAGATCGATGCGCCGCGGCGCCACTGCGGTACCGAAGAGCACGGTGAGCGACGGGTGCAGCACCTCGCGGGCGAGCAACGCTGCGGTGGCCGCCAGCGGTGTACCGACGCCGACGATGAGCACGTCGTCGGGCCGCGTCTGACGTGCAAGCTCCCAGCACAGGCGCGTCGCGGGTGAGACGTCGCCGTGACCGCCGTTGGTCGTCGCGGAGCTCATCGTGCGAACACTCCCGGGAATGCGTCGCGCAATGCGCTGAGCGGCTCGACCCCGCCGGCGACGGCTTGTTGGTACGCGGTCAAACCGGCGAAGTCGGCGCCGTACGTGCCGGGTACTTCGCTCGGTGCGGCACCGTGCGGAACTTCGAGCACGTGGGTCACCTCGTGGGCGAACAGAGTCGGCTGGCGCAACTCCGCGGTCGGCACGATCCGTTCGACGCTGACGACGACGCGCTTCGACGCACGCGCGAGCGTCGCATCGGCGTCCCACAGGAAGTCGCGTTCACTCGGCGCATCGACGTTGCCGAGGGCGTCGGCGCGTTCGGCGTGGAGGAACGTGACGTCGGGCCGCAGCGCGGGCATCGCCCACAACGTCTCGCCGGTGTACGGACACGGCACGGTGCGCAGCCCGGCATCGGCGGCGAGATCGCTCCCGGCCGCTCCGCGACTCGGGAGGAAGGGCAGTCCGATGGCGGCGGCGCGCAGTCCCGAGATGAACATCAACTCGCTGTATTCCCGCACCGTCACCTCGTCGGCATCGACGAGTGCGTTCCATGCAGGTGTCGTACCGAGCGTCTCGAGCCCGACGTAACCCGTTGTGAGTTCACGGATCCGACGGTGTGCGGCGAGCCATTCGATGTCGAGCGAGGCGAGGAACGATGCGACACGCAACGGTGCGACTTCGTTGCTGCACAGCCGGGCAATGATTGCCATCGGTTTGCGGCGCAGCACGACGCCACCGATGCCGACAAGCGGATCCTCACCGGTGGATCGCAGATCGTCGATGATGCCGCTGACGTGATCGAGGGTGATCACCGTGTCGTTGCGACCGGGGTGCGTCACTGCTTGGCTCCCGTGACGTCGTTATCGGCTTTCGTGTCGCCGGCATTCTTGGCGGCAGTGGGGCTGCTGAACATGCCACTGCGTGTGCGGGAGAGTTCGTCGTCGACGTGTGCACGCAGCCGCGCAAGCAGATCGCCCGACATGTCTCCCGATTGTGCGGCGAGCGAAACGACGAGCCGTTGCGCCTCGGCGCGTGCATCGTCGTCACCCCATTGAGTGCGCGATGCGAGGTTGCGCAGCAACTCGATCGCGGCGAGCGTCTGGCCGCGGGCAAAGGAGTCGGCGACGTTCGGGAGCACCGTGTCGTGCAGCGACTGGGCGATTCCTTCGAGCAGGCGGGGCAGCGAGTTCTGGATCATCGGACCCCCTCGAGAGCCTGGACGAGGTGCTTGTAGATGTGGACGGCCTGGTGGCCCATCGCCGCGAGGCGCAGGTCGTTGCTGCCGCCGTCCTCGAAGGCGCGCGCGGCGCGAATGTGCGGCACCGCGGCCTTCACGAGGTTGAAGATCGTCCAGTACGTGAACGAATCGGCACCGATCTCGGCGCCGCCGTGGCGCATATATACGGAGAGGAAATCGTCGTGCGCGAGCAGGTGCGAATACAGCGGCGAGCGACCGCGGAACAACGGCAGCGCAGCCCACGCGACGTCGGCGGCGACGTCGCCGACGTGGGCAAGTTCCCAGTCGAGAATGGTGACGATGCGGCCCGCGTCGACGATGAAGTTGCCGATGCGGTAGTCGCCGTGGCACAGACCGATGCGCACCGGCGCGGGAACGTTGTCGGCGAGCCAGGCGAAGGCGTAGCGCAACAACGGTTCATCGACGAGCACGGACGACTCGTACATGTCGCGCCAGCGCGCCAGTTGAGTGAGCGTCGCGTGGTGCGGATCGCTCGCGCCGGGGAGAAAGTCGAGCGGGGCGGTGTCGGTGGCGTGGATCGCGGTGAGGATCGCAACGAATTGCTCGCCGAGCGACCGCCGCGCGTCGTCGCTCGGGAAGACGTCGGGATCCTTCGGCTTCCATTGCACGGGCACCCGACCGGTGATCCGTTCCATCGCGTAGAACGGCATGCCGAGCACGCTCGTGTCGTGTTCGAGGGCGATGAGCGCGGGGATCGGCACCGACGTGCGCTTCTCGAGTGTTTCGTGCAGTCGGTATTGCGCATCGATGTCGTACGGCGCGAGCAGACCGTCCTCGGGTTGACGACGGATCGCGATGCCGCGCGAGGACGCGCCGTCGCGCAGGGTGAACGTGTACGTGTGCCACGACCAGCCCTCGGCATGGCGCACGAGGTCGTCGATCTGCGCGTCGCGCGAAGCCCCGAGTCGTTCGATGCACCACCCCGTCAGGCGCGCGGCCAGATCGTCGCCGGAGTCCGCCATCGTCGTCACCGGCGGCGCGTCAACTCGACCGCGTCGGGACGCTCGAGGATCTTGCCGACCTCGAGAATGCCGGCACCGATTTCGCCCGTGCGCTCGTCGCGGTACTCGCAGAACATCTGGCAGTCCTCGTACACCGCGCTGCCGTCCTCCTTGCGCGCGTTGAGGAAGTTGCGCGCCACCGACTTGTCGAGCAATGCGGTGACGACGTGTACCTCGCCGCGGGCATCGCGCAGTCGGTACGTCACCGGACGGTCGAGCGGGGGGAGGGGTTCGTTCGCCGGCGACTCCCAGTAGGCATTCGACGTGTCGACGTGCATGACGGCGACGTTGCCGCCGCGCGTGCCGATGAACCCGCCGTGCTTCAGACCGTCGTAGCTGCGTTCGTGCATCGCCGATCCCTGCACGAAACCATCGGCGAAATTCGCGCATACCCAGTGGTGGAGTCGGAATCCGAAATCGTCACGCCATCCCCACGAGTGGTCGCGGTTGCCGACGCCGTTCAGTGTGATCGTGCGTCCGGCATGCGCGCCGATCGCCGGCACGAGCGTCGCGGTGAAGGTGAGTCCCTGCTCGTAATGGTGGAACGGGAACACGTGGCGGCCGATGTCGCCGAGCGTTGATGCTCCCGGAGCCATGGCGCCGTCGGCAAAGTCGAACGGCGCGAAGCGTCCCTCGTAGTCGACGACGAGCGAACCGGCGTCACCGACGTAGGAGAGTCGGAACCGACGGTGCGGCTCGAGGATCTCGACGCGCATCGCCGTGCTCGCGATCTCGGTCATCTCGGCGGGATTGCGCCCGATGGGATGGCGTTCGACCGACTTGATCCGCACCCGCTCGCCGTCGAGCGTGCCGTCCAGCTTCGCGGAGAAGATGCCCTCTCCGAACTGGGGTCGCAGCGACACGTGGAAGACGAAGCCGACCCCCGTGGCGATATCGACGCCGGTGAAGCACCAGTTCTCCTTCCACGTCATGAGCGCCCATTGGTGCGGAACGTGCGGAAGATCGTCGCGCTGAGAAATCATGGGGCCTCGTCGTCTAACTTACCCTCAGGTCAATTCGTCGTCCGATTCGCAACCGCGAGCCGACGGCGACGCACGAGGGGGCGACTGAAAGATGACGTTTGCGTCGGGATTGTCGAGGTGGGACGATCTGCCGTTCCATCAGACGATCGAGTCGTTCGGCGTTCCCGATACGTCCGATTCGCATTTCAACGACGGCTACTACTTCGCCGCGTACGCACCCGGTGTGCACGTGTTCACCGGGTTGCGACTGCACCCGAACAACAACGTCATGGACGGCTACGCCGGGGTCGTCACCGGGGGTGAGCAGCGCAACCAGCGCGTGAGTCGCGCGCTCCTGCCGCGCCGCGACGTGCTCGAGGTCGGTGGTCTCAGCGTCGACATTCTCGAACCGATGCGTCGTCAGAAGGTCGTCCTCGCATCGAGCGACGTCGACTTCAGCTTCGAGCTCGAGTTCGAGTCGGTGGGCGAGCCGTTCGTCGAGTCGCGCCACCGCCAGATTCGGTTCGGTCGGGTGATCAACGACGTGTTCCGCTACACCCAGCCGTGCCGTGCGAGCGGAACGCTCGTCATCGACGGGCAGACGACGCGGCTCGAGCGGTGGTACGGCACGCGCGACCATTCGTGGGGCATTCGTTCGACGATGGGCCCGCACGTGCCGCACGGCGGCGTTAACACGGGCGACGATCGCGATCCGCGGGCGCTGCGCCTGTGGGTGCCGTTCGAAGTCGGCGACCATTCGGGTTTCTTCCATCTGCACGAGAACGCCGACGGCGAGGTGCTCGATTGCGAGGGTCGCATCGACATGCGCGACGGCGGGTCGCTCGGCATCGTCGCCGTGAAGCATGCGCTGCGCTACCACCCCGGCACGCGCCGCTTGTCCGGCGGCGAATTCGAAATGACCACCCACGACGGTGCTTCGCGCACGTACGACTTCGAGGTCGTGTGCGACCCGGCGCATCCGCAGGGATTCGGGTACACGCGCGGCTGGTCGGATCTGGGTCAGCCCGGCGTGTACCGCGGCGTCGACGTGCGCGAGTCGGATCGCTTCCCGACGAACGATCCGGCGCGGGCGCTCGGTCCGGTGCACGTTCCCGACACACGCCGTCTCGGCGGCACGGAGTTCGCGTGCACGATGTCGGGTGCCGGGGGTACGGGCATGGCCCACGTCGAGCACATGTTGTACGGCGCGTACCGCCCGTACGGGTTTACGGCAACGAACAAGGGGGAGTAACCGATGGGTTGGAGGACCGATCCGAAGAAGGGTGCGCCGTCGCACCTGCCACCGAATCCGATCATCGAACCGAAGATTCACCACTGGGATCACGTCGGCATGGCCGTGCGCGACCCGCGCCGTGCAATCGAGTTGTTCCGCGACGTCTTCGGCGCGCAGTTCGTCATCGGCGGCGACAACATGCAGATCGGCATCCGCTCGCTCGTCTTCAAGCTGCCGACGAAGGTGAAGGTCGAGTTCCTGTCGCCGCTGTATCCCGACTCGTACCTCGCGAAGTACCTTGACGAACACGGCGAGGGTTTCCACCACGCCACGTTGTTCGTCGACGACATTCGGGCGACGATTGCCGACCTGCAGGCGAAGGGATTCGAAACCGTCGACACGAAGCTCGACGACTCGCACTGGCTCGAGACCTTCCTGCGCCCGAAATCGGCCTTCGGCTGTCTCATCCAGGTGGTGCAGAGCGACCTCGACTGGTACGAGCCGCACCCGGTGTGCACACCCGAAGCGGTACTCGCGGGCGAGTGGCGCTGGTGGGGTACGCAGGTGTGGCACATCTCCGACCTGCCCGACGATTACACCGACGCGCGCGTCACCCGCTTCCAGCGCAACTGATCTGCGTCGCCGTATGTCACTCGTGAAGGCTGCACGATGACCGCAGCGAACGGTTCGCGTCACGTTCCGCCGGAGCAGTACGCCGGGGAGTGGGTGGTGTCGAGCATGCTGCTCGATCGCGCCGAGAAGTTCCCGGATGTCGTGGCCATTCGTGCCGAGGGCGACGACATCACGTATGCGGCACTCGCGGATCGCGCGGCGCGCTTCGCCGACGGATTGCGACGTCTGGGTGTGCAGCCGGGTGACCGCGTCGCCACCATGCTTCCGCCCGTTCCCGAGTACCTCACTGCGTGGTTCGGCATCGTGTGGTCCGGGGCGGTCGACGTGCCGATCAACAACGATTTCGTCGGCGAGTACCTGCGCCACGTTCTGTCGGAGTCGGGTGCGGTCGCGATCGTCGTCGACGCGCGATTCGTCGAGCGCATCGCGGCGCTGCAGGTGCCGACGCTGCGTCACGTCATCGTCGTCGGTGATTCGGCGTCCTCGGAGTCGCTGGAGCTGCACCGATTCGTCGACGTCGCGGCAGGTAGCGCTCTCGGTCCGACGCGCCGCGAGGAACGCGACGTTGCCTACGTCATGTACACCTCGGGAACGACGGGTCCGTCGAAGGGTGCGATCCTTCCGCATCGCACCGCGCTCTGGAACGCGTACGCATGGATCGACATCCTCGATCTCACCGCACGCGACGTCGCGTACTCGATGTTCCCGCTCTTCCACGTGACGGCACGCTCCGCCGTCGTCACGTCGTCGTTGTGGGCCGGTGCGAGCGTCGTGTTGCGCAACGGATTCTCGCTGAGCAAGTTCTGGGACGAGGTGCGTTCCTCCGGGGCGACCTTCTTCGCGTACATGGGTTCCGTCATCCACCTGTTGCACGCCGAGCCGCCGTCCGAGCTCGACGCGCGCAACGACGTTCGCGTCGCTTTCGGTGCCGCGGCGCCGCCGGGGATCATCGACGATTTCGAGAAGCGATTCGGTCTGCAGTTGCTCGAGGTGTACGGCTCGACCGAACTCGGCCCCGCGAGCGCGCCGTCGCCGGGCAAGGTGAAGCGCGGAACGATGGGCCGCATCTGTCCGCACCTCGAAATCCAGATTCAGGATCCCGACACCGGCGCGGCACTTCCCGCCGGTTCGCCCGGCGAGATATGTGCGCGTCCCGCGACGCCGATGGGTCTGTTCGCCGGTTACTGGAGCCGACCCGACGCGACGATCGATGCGTTCCGCGACCTGTGGTTCCACACCGGTGACCGCGGCTATCTCGACGACGAGGGCTATCTCGTGTTCGTCGACCGGATCAAGGATTGCATCCGGCGCCGCGGTGAGAACATCTCGAGTTTCGAAGTGGAACGGTCGGTGAACGCGCACCCGTCGGTGCGCGAATCGGCCGCGTACGCCGTGCCGTCCGACATCGGTGAGGAAGAGGTAATGGTCGCGGTCGTCGTCGAGACCGGGAAGAGCTTCGACGCCGCAGAGTTCCGCACGTTCTGCGACACGACGATGCCGCGCTTCGCCGTACCGGCGTTCGTGCGCGTCGTCGACGAACTGCCCAAGACCCCGTCACAGCGCATCCAGAAGTTCAAGTTGCGTGCCGACGGCATCACCGCCGACACCGTCGACATCCGTCCGGCCCGCGTGCCGAAGGCGAAGCGCTGACGACATGCGGACGGAACGTTGATCCCGTCATGAACCAGTCGGCAACACGGCCGCGCTCGACATGGTGGGTGCACGCCGCGATGACGTTCACCGTCGGGTTGTGGGGGCTCGTCTTCGTCGGAGTGGCGCGGATGTTGCGCGAGGTCGACGTCGTGCAGCTCGTCGTCATCCGTTTCGGGTTGATGGCCCTGTGCTTCGTCGGCATCTCGATGTCCCGACCGGCAATGCGACCGCACTTTGCGCGACGTGAGTGGGGTTGGTTGCTCGCCGCGGGCATTCTTTGCGTTCCCATGTCGCAGTTGCCGATCGTCAACGGTCAGCGCTTCCTCTCACCGGCACTCGCATCGACGATTGCATCCACGTCGCCGGCATGGGCTGCACTCCTCGCCGTCGTCGTGCTCGGCGAACGGTTCCGCCGCATCCAGGTGGCCGGGTTCCTCCTCGCACTCACCGGGGCGTGCGTCGTCATCTTCACCGGCTCGGGTGACGGTGAGTTCGTCGTGCGCAACCCGTGGATGGCGGCGTTGTCGCTGCTCAGCCCGTTGTCGTGGGCCGGCTTCACGATCATCTCGAAGCGCTTTTCCTCGACGGCGCATCCGCTCGCGACGCTCGCGATCTCGACAACGATGGGGATGCTCGTGATGGCGCCTCTCTTTCCGCACGCCGCCGAGGGCATCGCCAAGATCACGCCGTCGGGCTGGGCATGGCTCGTCATGCTCGTTCTTGGCGGCACCGTGCTGCCGTACATCGTGTGGCTGTACGCGCTCCGGGTCCTGCCCGCGAGCAAGACCGTCGTCTACATGTACGGAATTCCGCTCGCCGCTCTCGTGTGGTCGTGGATCATCCTGTCGACCGTGCCGAGTCCCGTGTCGATCTTCGGCGGCGTGCTCATCATCGTCGGCGTCGTTGCCATCCAGCGCTCGTCACCGAGTGCGCGCGAAGTCGAGCCGCAGCAGGGCTGATCGCCCGCGCGGCCCGCTGCTCGCCCCGCGGAGCGAGCCGTTACGAACGCTTGCGGTCGAGGAACGCCTTCACCCGTGACTGGGTGTCGGGCATGCCGAAGAGAAGGGCGGTCGCCTCGACGGCGATGGCGAGGTCGCGCGTTGAATCACGGTTGAGCACGTTCTTCAGCGTGTGCAGCGCGGTCGCCGGGTTGGCGGCGAGACTCTCGGCGAGCGCGATCGCTCGCGGCATGAGTTCGTCGGGGGAAACGACTTCCTGCACGACGTCCCACTCGAGCGCCGTATGTGCATCGATGATTTCTGCGGATCCGACGAGGCGCATGGTGCGCGCATGGCCGATGATCTCCTGGAACTTCACCACACCGTACGACGGGATGAGTCCGTGCACCGCCTCACGAAAGGCGAGGTTCGCGTTGGTCGAAGCGATGCGGTAGTCGACACCACCGAGGATCTCGAGACCACCACCGTGGGCGATGCCGTTCACCGCGGCGATGACCGGCACGCGGCACCGCTCGATCGCGTTGAACGAATCGAACACCGTGCGCAGGTGCATGCGCGCCTTTTCGAGGTTCTCGGTGAGCACCGGAAAAGTGGCGATGTCACCGCCGGCGGAGAATGCGCGCCCCGCACCCGTGAGGATCGCGACGCTGACGTCGGGGGTGTCGGTGATGAGGCCCATGACGTCGATGAGTTCGCGGAAGAACGTCGGATCCATCGCGTTCAACTTCTCGGGACGGTTCATCGTGACGAGTGCGATGTTCGGTCGCACGCGCTCGACGAGGAAGCGTTCGAAGGTGCCGATGGTCGATCCTGCGGTGGTCATGGGTGCATCCTCTCAGATGTTGCGTCAGTCGTTGAGTCGGTTCTTGCGATCGCCGTCCGCCGTGCGCAGCGGGGTGATGACTTCGTGTCCGAAGCGACCGATCGCCTCGAGCGTCGCTGCATGACCGGGCCCGCCGGGGTGGCGCATGCGCAGGGCCATGTATTCGCAGCCGGTGAGCGACTTCCACTCGTCGACGGTCGAGAGGATGTCGGAGCCACTGCCGTACAGGAAGCGGCCGGGTGCGAGGCGGTCGAAGGTGAACGCAGCACGGTCGCGCACTTCGTCGACCCACGGCTCGAACACCTTGCGGTACACGCCGACGTTGAAATAGAGCCGGTGGATCGCCAGTGCGTGCTGACCCCACGAACGGCGACACGCGTCGGCGTCGTCGTCGATCCACGCCTCGCGGAACAACCCGACGGCCGTCGGTCGACCGAGTCGCGCCGCATGTTCGCGGTAGTGGTCGGCGAGTCGTCCGCACGTCGCGGCGTCGCGTTGCGGATCCGACAACCACAGGTCGCTCCAGCGCGCCGCACGTTCGAGCCCCGCTCGCGAGTGCGCACCCATCCAGATCGGTGGTCGCGGCTGGGAGTACGGCCGTGGCGTGATGGTCGCGGCGACGTCGAAATGTTTGCCGGCGTGTTCGAATGCTTCGCCGGAGAAACACTTCGTCATGATGTCGAGTAGTTCCTCGGTAATCGCGCCGCGTGCGTCGCGGTCGACGCCGTAGGCCCGGAAGTCGGGCACTTGGTGGCCGATGCCGAGCCCGGCGATGATGCGCCCCTTGCTCATCCAGTCGAGCATGATGAGCTCCTCGGCGAGCCGCACGGGGTGGTGCAACGGAGCAGCGAGCACCGCGGCACCGAATCGCAGGGTGGTCGTCGCGCGCAGGATCGCCGCGCCGATGAGGTGCGGCGACACGATGGCGCCGCCGTGCGCCTGGTGAAACTCGGGAAGGAAGCAGGCATCGAAGCCCGCCGCCTCGGCGGCGACGGCTTCCTCGATGATCTCGTCGATGAGGACGTCGAGGGGTTCGTGTTGCGACTGGATCGGCAGGATGAGGCCGAACTTCACGCGAATTCTCGTCGTCGTGCGCCGTGCGGATCGATGACCGTGCGCAAAAGGTGCAGCTCGGCGGCGGTCGGTGCCGCGGTAACGGGGATGTCACCGGTCGGGGCGGGGAGAGTGAATCCCGTGGCGGCCTGCACCTCGTCGAACGTGACACCGGGGTGCAGCGAGTCGACGCGCATGTGCTTGGTGACGGGATCGAAGCCGAACACGCACATGTTCGTGATGCACGTGACTGGTCCGCCGGCGATGCCGCGTCGGGCGCGGTCGTCGCCTCCGTCGCCGTAGCCGAGCCCGGAGCGGAAGTCGACCGTGTCGACGAACGTGCGCGGTGTGTGCGTGGTGGACCACAGCATGATCCGCGGAATCATGATGCTGAGATCGGCCATGCCGCCGCCGCCGGCGAGGCGCACCTTGGGCTTGGCGTAGTCGCCGATGACGGTGTTGTTCACGTTGCCGTACTTGTCGATCTGCGCACCGCGGAAGGAGAACGTGTTGTACCGCGCACCCTGTGCGTGCGCCCAGAAGTCGAACGGCGAGTTCGACAGCATCGTCGAGCCTTCCCAAATGCCGTCGCTCAGCGTCGACTCGGGGATTTGCGTCGGTGCCGCATCGATGCCGATCGATCCCGCCGCCCACACGAGGTCGGGAGCATGGGTGGCGCGGGCGAGCATGAACGCGCACGCGGGAATGAACGACACCGCACCGTTGAATGCGCGGGTGTCGGCGGGCAGTGCACGGGAGAATGCGACGACCATGAGTTCGTCGACGGTGCAGTCGTAGCCGGGAACGGGCGTCGTCACGATGCGCTCCGTGACCGTGCGATGAGGTCGTTCTTCGCCAGGAAGTCCTGCCACGTCTCGGGTTCGACGACGTTGGTGCGGAAGAACTCGGCGAACTCCGCCGGGTCGGCGCTGGCCCGCGCATAGCGGTCGTAGAACGATTCGTCGTGTACGTACGACGGGAACATCGACGTGGGCAAAGCTCCGTGCGGGGCGTGCACGACGTCGTGCACCATGTAGCGCGGATAGGTGGTACGCCACGGCTCGGCACGGAACGATTCGGTGTCGACGATGTCCTCGCACGACACGATCGTGTGGTCGGCGGCGTTGACGACTTCGTTGTCCATCCAGATGAGCTTCGGGTTGACGCGCGAGTTGCCGAGCGCGTCGGCCTCGTGGGCGTGGACGATCGCGATGTCGACGGGCAGACGACTGCACGCGACGTAGTGCTCACCTGTTCGGGGGTCGACCTCTTCGCGCACCGTTCCGGTCGCGGCGTGCAGGCCGAGCACGTCGGTACCGATACCGGCGCGCGTCGGCACGAACGGCAGTGCATGGGCCTGGGCTTGCAGGCGACAGATGAGCAGGTGTTCGCTGTATTCCTCGATGGCGACGTCGCCCGACTGCACGGCGCGGCGGAAGTTCTGGGCGAGTCCGAAACCCTCGAGGCTGATGAGTCCGGTGATCACCCGCTTCACGTTGCCGCCGGCGGCGAGCCAGTCGATCGGCATGCCCGCAACGAGAGCGACGATCGTGAGGTCCTTCTTCCCCTGGCGGACGATTTCGCGCACGACGGCCATCGGGGCGGAGTTCATCGACAGACCACCGAGGCCGATGACGGCACCGTCGGGGATGGCGGCGACGACGTCGCGCAGCGACCGCACCTTCGTCGTCTGTGCGGGGGACGTTCCGGTGCTCATTGCGCCTATGGTAATGATCGGGTCCCGGCGGCAACGAGCGAGACCCGCACGCGGATGGCGTTACCGATCGCTCGGTGTCGCAAACATCCGGTGCTGCGAGTCGGCACGTTGCACGTCAATGAGGGGGAGTGACATGGCGCAGGTGCTGCAGATCGATGAAGGTGACGCGCAAGAGGAGATGTACGCGCGCAACTGGACCGACGGCTTGCCCGTCGTTCCGCCGACGCCCGACCGCGTCGATGCGATGCTCGCCGGAGCTGGACTGAACGCCACCGACGCGATCGGCGAGATCAAGGAGCGCGCCCGCGTGCTCACCGCCGAGAAAGCCGCGATCAACGCGGTGATGGCGGGATGCCTGCCCGAGTACTTCCCGGTCGTCGTCGCGGCGTTGCGTGCAATGCTCACCCCTGCGTTCAACGCGCACACCGCGTTGACGAGCACCGGCGGGGCGGCATCGTGCCTCGTCGTCTCGGGACCGTACGCCGACGAAATCGGCATGCGCAGTCGCCTCAACGTGCTCGGACCCGGCAACCGGGCAAACATGACGATCGGGCGTTCGGTGCGTCTCGTCGCAGCGAACGTCTTCGGTGCGCGCACCGGAGAAATGGACGGCTCGTCGATCGGTCACCCCGGCAAGTTGTCGATGTGTCTCGCCGAGTACGACCCGCCGGCACCGTGGGAGCCGCTGCGTGTCGAGCTCGGTTTCGACCGCAGCGAAACGACGGTGACGATCATGGCGACGGAAGGTCCGCGCCAGGTTGCCAACCATCTCAACCCCGATCCGGCCGGCGTGCTGCTCACGTTCGCCGCAGCGATGCGCAACCCGGCGACGTACTGCGTCGGCAAGGGCAGCCAGGGTCTCGTCATCCTCGGCTACGAGCACTCGCAGATCCTCCACCAGGCGGGTTGGAGCAAGCAGCGCATCCGTGAGTTCCTCGTCGAAGAGAGCAGGATCACCGCCGACGAACTCGCTCGCTGGGGCATCCTCAAGGAGAAGGGGTCGCAGCACGACCTCGGCGAGACGCACGACGGAAAGTTGCCGGCGATCGCCACCATCGACGATCTCTTCGTCGTCACCGCCGGCGGTGCCGGTGCGGGATGGTCGTCGTACATCCCGGTGTGGGCGCCGACGCTGCACAACCGTTCCGTCACCGTGGCGGTCGAACTGCCGGGCGGGTCGGCACCCGTGGTTGATGAGGCGAAGATCGCCGCCGTCGTCGCGGCTCTCGCACCCGGACTCCGTTCCGACGGGGCGGACCTCACGGCGAAGGTGACCGGTCGTCGCGCGATCGAGTTCACCCTCGACATCCCCAGCCAGGCGTGCGCCGATTGCGTCATGCCGGTACGCATGCTGCAGCCGATCTTCGCCCGCGAAGTTGAGCGCATCCTCGGATCGGGTTGGACCCTGAAGATCAACGATCCCCGCGACGAGGCCGGCCACCCGCTGAACGCGTCGCGGTCGTGAGAAGGCTGGGCTAGGGTCTCGTCATGGCGATCGAGGTTCTCTCCCCGTCGTACGAAGGCGGTTCAGCCGAAGCGGTCGCGTACGCGCCGCGACGCACCTTCGCCGCGGGCGATGCGCTGCACCTCGTGCTCATCGAGAACGGCAAGCCGAAGGCGAAGCAGTTGCTCCAGTTCGTCGGTGAGGAAGTGCGCAAGCGCCTTCCCGTCGCCACGATCGAGACGCACTCGAAGCCGAGTGCCGGTCGTCCGATCGATGCCGACACGGCGAAGATGTTCGCGGCCCGCGCCCATCTCGTCATCTCCGGCCTGGGTGATTGAGGCGCGTGCACGGCGTGCAGTTTGCACGACGCAGTACAGTTCGAAGCTCTCGGAATCCCCACCGCTCTGGTGATCACCGACCAGTTCCCGCCGATCGTCGCCGGCTTCGCACCGACCATCGGTGCAGCGGGCTATCTCGGTTGCGAGGTTCCGCACCCCGTGTCGTCGCAGAGTGAGGACACGCTGCGCGAGTACGCGGCGCGCGTCGCCGACGACGTTGTCGCGCGACTGACGAAGAGCCCGACGGCGCAGTAACTGCGCCCCGCCTTGCGCGGCGACGCAGAAAAAGTTTCCGCCGTGCCGGGCGTCGCGCGCTGCCGCGCGTGAACTACTTGGCGGTGGCGTTCGAGTCGATCGCGCGCTTGATGATGGCGACGACGTCCTCGGGGGTGGCACCGGGGGTGAGCACTTCGCTGACTCCGGCTGCCTTCAACTTCTCGACGTCCTTCGCGGGGATGATTCCACCGACGACGACGGGGATGTCGACACCACGTTCGCGCAACTTCGCGACGACCTTCGGTGCGAGCGCCATGTGTGCGCCGGAGAGCATCGACAGACCGACGACGTCGACGTCCTCGTCGACGGCCGCCGCCGCGACGGTGTCGGGGGTCTGGAACAAACCCGTGTAGACGACTTCGAAACCGGCGTCGCGCAGGATGCGGGCGACGACCTTGATACCGCGGTCGTGACCGTCAAGTCCGACTTTTGCGACGAGGACGCGATGTGACATGGGGGTTCCTTTTCGTGGACGCCGGGATCAGATGCTCGGGACTTCGACGTGGCGACCGAAGACGCCGAGCATCGACGACATGATCTCGCCGAGGGTGGCGTATTCGCGCGCCGCCTCGATGAGCGTGGGCATGAGGTTCACCGACTCGTCGGCTGCCTGTTCGGCGAGCTTGGCGAGCACGGCGGCGACCTTCTTCTCGTCGCGCTGGGCGCGGATGAGATCGAGGCGCTTCAGCTGGCGTTCCTCGTCGGCCGAGGTGATCTCGAGGATCTCGAGCTCGTCCTCTTCGTTGCCCTCGGTGAAGCGGTTGACGCCGACCATCGTGCGACGCTTCGAGCCCATCTTCTTCTCGAGCTCGTACGCCGAGTCGGCGATGCGCTTCTGGAACCAGTTCTCCTCGATGCCGCGGATGACGCCCTCGAGGATCGAGCCTTCGCCCATCTCGTCGAGCAGGGCGAAGATTTCCTCGGCGCGCTTCTCCATCTCGTCGGTGAGCGCCTCGACGTACCACGAACCACCGAGCGGGTCGGCGACGTGGGCGACGTTGGTTTCGTAGGCGATGATCTGCTGCGTGCGCAGTGCGATGCGGGCGGCCTTCTCGGTGGGCAGGGCGAGGGCCTCGTCCATGGAGTTGGTATGCAGGCTCTGCGTTCCGCCGAGCACACCGGCGAGTGCCTCGATGGCGGTGCGCACGATGTTGATCTCGGGCTGCTGTGCGGTGAGCGAGACGCCCGCCGTCTGGGTGTGGAAGCGCAGCATCATCGACTTCTCGGACTTCGCGCCGTAACGCTCCTTCATCCAGCGCGCCCAGATGCGCCGTGCGGCGCGGTACTTGGCGATCTCCTCGAAGAAGTCGATATGGGCGTTGAAGAAGAACGACAGTCGCGGAGCGAAGTCGTCGACGTCGAGTCCGGCCTGCTTGCCCAACTCGACGTAGGCAAAACCGTTGGCGATGGTGAACGCAAGTTCCTCGGCTGCGGTCGCTCCCGCTTCACGGATGTGGTAACCGGAGATGCTGATCGAGTTCCACTTCGGCATCTCGCGGGTGGAGAACTCGATCGTGTCGCGCACGAGACGCATCGCCTGACGCGGCGGGAAGATGAATTCCTTCTGCGCCTGGTACTCCTTGAGGATGTCGTTCTGCAGCGTGCCGCCGAGCGCTGCGCGGGAGATGCCGCGCTTTTCCGCCTGTGCGACGAACATCGCGAAGATGACCGCGGCGGGGGAGTTGATCGTCATCGACGTGGTGATCTGCGAGAGATCGAGGTCGGCGTAGAGGTCCTCCATGTCGGCGAGCGTGTCGACGGCGACACCGCAGCGACCGACTTCGCCCTCCGACATCGGGTCGTCGGAGTCGAGACCGAGGAGGGTCGGCATGTCGAAAGCGGTCGACAATCCGTCACCGCCGGCGCGGATGATTTCCTTGAAGCGGTGGTTCGTGTCCTCGGCGGTGCCGAAGCCGGCGAACATGCGCATCGTCCACAACTTCGAGCGGTACATCGAGGCGTGGGGTCCGCGGGTGAAGGGGTACTGACCGGGGTATTCGGCGTCGTCGGGGCCGTACACGGGGTCGAGCGGGATGCCCGACATCGTCGTGTAGTCGGCGTCGCGCTTCTTCGATGCATCAAATGCGCGCTGCCACTTCTGGCGGGGAGTTTCGCCGGCGTTGCCGGCGGGCGTCTTGCCGTTCTTGTCAGCCATGTGGTGGACCTCCGTCGAGCACGCACCGTCGCGGCCGTGCGATACCGCGAACACTCTAACAGTGGAGTATTTTTCGGGTCATGTTCAACATCGGTTTACTCGCGGCCAAGTGGGCCCGCCTCACCCCGAACGAGACCGCGGTCATCGATGCCACCAACGACACCCGGGTGAACTTCGCCGATTTCGATCGGCGCATCCGTCAACTCGCCAACGCCCTCGTCGGTCTCGGACTGTCGAAGGGTGATCGCGTCGCGGTGCTCAGCCAGAACAGCACCGAGTACCTCACCGTGTACCTCGCATGTGCGCGGGTCGGCTTCGTCACCCAGCCGATGAACTGGCGCCTCGCCGCACCCGAGTTGCGCAAGATCGTCGACAACGGCGAACCGACGGTGTTCGTCACGCAGGCGCAGTTCGCCGGTGTCGCCGCCGAGTTGCAGCGCGACGTCACGTGCCGAGCCGGCGCTGTCGTCGGTCGTCGGCGGCGAGGATCCGTGCTTCATCCTCTACACGGGCGGCACGACGGGTGAGTCGAAGGGTGCGCTGCACTCGCACCGCAGCGCGTTCTACGGCATGCTCAACCAGGCCGTCGCCGAACGCATCGTGCCGAGCGACGTGTACATGCTCACCGGTCAGATGTTCCACATTCCGGTGGTGCTCGCGTTGAACTACCTGTCGTACGGCCGTCCGCTCGTGCTCATGAACTTCGACGCCACGCTGGCGCTGCAGCTCATCGAGAAGCACCGCGTGTCGGCGTTCCTCGCCGTGACGACGATGCTCAACTGGATGCTCGCCGCCCCCGACTTCGAGAAGTACGACCTCAGCAGTCTGCGCAACATCCAGTACGGCGGCGGTCCGATGCCGACGCGCGTCATCAAGGAAGCGATGGACAAGTTGTCGTGCACCTTCATGCACGCCTACGGACAGACCGAGGGCACGACGATGACGACGCTGTCGCAGGAGGATCACGTGCTCGCGGTTCGCGACGGTGTGAACACGCACCGACTCATGTCGTGCGGTCGCGAGGTGTATGCCACGGAACTGCGCGTCGTCGATGCCGACGGCAAGGACGTTCCCCACGACGGCAATATCCCGGGCGAGATCATCGTGAAGTCGCCGGCGAACATGCTCGGTTACTTCCGTCGCCCCGATCTCACGGCGAAGACGATCCGTGACGGCTGGATGTACACCGGCGACGTTGCCACCATCGATTCCGAGGGATTCGTGTACATCGTCGACCGGGCGAAGGACATGATCATTTCCGGCGGCGAGAACATCTACTCGGCACAGGTCGAAGAGGCGATCGCGCGTCACCCCGGTGTGCTCGAGTGCGCGGTCATCGGCATTCCCGACGACGAGTGGGGCGAGTCGGTGAAGGCGTTCGTCGTGCTGAAGCCCGGCGTTTCCGCGACGGAGAAGGACATCATCGACGTCGCAAAGCAGAACCTGGCGAGCTATCAGAAGCCGAAGTCGGTCGAGTTCCTCGATGCGCTGCCGAAGGCACCGACGGGCAAGATTCTCAAGCGCGAACTGCGCGCCCCCTACTGGGTCGGTCGCGAGCGCAACGTGTGAATGCGTGTGCAGTGGCACACGCATTCACACGTCAGTAAACACCGTCAATGAATGCGTGTGCAGTGGCACACG
>JBIIUH010000078.1:0-6769 GCA_044340075.1 Ilumatobacteraceae bacterium
AGCGTCTGGTCGATGAGATCGACCTGCTCGGGTGACGCATCGCTGCGCACGAACACGATCATCGCCACGTCGCCGCGCCACTGCACGAGAAGATTCTCGAATGCGCGCTGAATGAGGAAGGTCGCACCGACGAGCAACAGTGCGATCGCCGACGTGAGCACCGCGGCGACGGTGAGGGTGAGGTTGCGACGGAAGCTCGCCCACGTTTCGCGCAGTGCGTAACCGATTCGGGTGAACATCACTCGTACACTCCCCGCTCCTGGTCGCGCACGATGACGCCACGGTCGAGCTGGATCACCCGGCGGCGCATTGCGTTGACGACGCGGTGGTCGTGCGTCGCCATGACGACCGTCGTGCCGGTGTCGTTGATTTCTGCGAGAAGGGTCATGATGCCCTCGCTCGTCGCCGGGTCGAGGTTGCCCGTCGGTTCGTCGGCGAGCATGATGAGCGGACGGTTGACGAACGCCCGGGCGATCGACACGCGCTGCTGCTCACCGCCCGACAGCTGGTGCGGAAAGCGCTCTTCCTTGCCGGACAGCCCGACGAGATCGAGCACGAGCGGCACCTGCTCGGCGATGACGTGACGCGGCTTGCCGATGACCTCGAGGGCGAAGGCGACGTTCTCGAACACGGTCTTGTTCGTGAGCAGTTTGTAGTCTTGAAAGACGTTGCCGAGCAGGCGGCGCAGGTGCGGCACGCGCGACGGCGTCATCTCGTTGACGTTGCGTCCGGCCACCCACACTTCGCCCTCGTCGGCGACTTCCTGGCGGCTCATGAGGCGCAGCAGCGTCGACTTCCCCGATCCCGACGGACCGACGAGGAAGACGAACTCCCCCTTCGAGATGTCGAACGTGGCGTCGCTCACCGCGACCGTGTCGCGGCCGTAGATCTTCGTCACGCCCTCGAGACGGATCATTGCGCAGCCCCCGTGCGGCGCCAGCGGAGGTAGCCCTCCATGAACTCGTCGAGATCCCCGTCGAGCACCGCGTCGACGTTACCCATCTCGACGTCGGTGCGCAGATCCTTCACCATCTGGTACGGCTGCAGGACGTACGAGCGGATCTGGGTTCCCCAACCGACCGTCGCCTGTTTTCCGGCGATGCGTGCGAGTTCGGCCTCGCGCTCCTCTTCGATGCGCGTGGCGAGCATCGTGCGCAGCTTCTTCATCGCATTCTCGCGGTTTTGCAACTGGCTGCGCTCCTGCTGCGACGATGCGACGAGTCCCGTCGGACGGTGGATGAGACGCACCGCCGACGAGGTCTTGTTCACGTGCTGACCGCCCGCACCCGATGCGCGGAACACTTCCATGTCGATGTCGGCTTCGTTGATCTCGACGTCGGGTTCGTCGAGCACGGGCCACACCTGCACGGTGGCGAAACTCGTCTGACGACGCCCCTGGTTGTCGAACGGACTGATGCGCACGAGACGGTGCGTACCACGCTCGGAGGTGAGCAGGCCGTACGCGTAGCGACCGCGCACCGTGAAATCAGCCGACAAGATGCCGGCTTCGGTGCCCTGGGAAACGTCGCCCATTTCGACGGAGAAACTGCGCCGCTCCGCCCAGCGCGTGTACATGCGCAGGAGCATCGAGCTCCAGTCCTGTGCGTCGACACCACCGTCCTTCGCGTTGATCTGGATGATCGCATCGGCGGTGTCGTGCTCACCCGTGAACAAGCTGCGCAACTCGACGTCATCGAGCGCGCGACGCAGTGCGGCGATGCCCTGCTCGATCTCCGACTCTTGCGACTCGTCGTCGATCTCGCGGGCCATCTCGTGGAGAACGTCGAGATCGTCGATCGAACGCACGAGCCGGTCGAACTCTGTCACGTCGGCCGACACGTTCGAGTACTCGGAGTTCACCTTCTTGGCGTGGTCCTGGTCGTCCCACAGGTCGGGACGCGCCACCTCGATCTCGAGTTCGGCGAGCCGCACCCGCGCGGCATCGATCTTCAGGTAACCCGCCGCCTCGTCGATGCGGCGCCGCACGTCGGCGAGATCGCCACCGAAATCCCTCATTGCTGCGGCCGACCTACGCCTTGCCGTGGCACTGCTTGTATTTCTTCCCCGAACCGCACGGGCACGGCGCATTGCGGGGCGTCTTCGACCAGTCGACGGCGCTCGACGATGCAGTGACGGCACCCGGGGTCGATCCCGGGGCCGATCCCGAGGTCGATCTCGGGGCCGCACCGGATTGACGCAGACGGTTGACGACCGGCTCGTCGGCGCGGTTCGTCGTGACGTTGGCGATCGGCGACGGCGTGGCGGACGGTGTTTGTTCTTCGTTGCGCACGACCTGGACGTGCATGACATAGCGCACGAAGTCCTGGGCGATTCCGCTCATCATCGCGCCGAACATCTCGAAGCCCTCGCGCTGCCACTCGGTGAGCGGGTCCTTCTGACCCATTGCGCGCAGGTTGATTCCCTCCTGCAGGTAATCCATCTCTTCGAGGTGCTCGCGCCAGCGCTGGTCGATGATTCGCAGCATCACCTGGCGTTCGATCTCGCGCATCATGTCGGAACCGAGCTCTGCTTCGCGGCGCTCGTAGTGCGCCGACGCATCGGCCATGACGAGGTCGTAGATCTCGTCTGTCGTCGTGCACGCGGCGAGCGCCGATGCCTGCACCGAACCGGGCCAGAACGAGGCGAGTTCGACGGCGAGACCCTCGACATCCCACTCGTCCTGCGCCTCGGACACGCAGTGCGACTCGATGAGCGAATCGACGGCTTCGGCGAGGTACTCGAGGGCCGCCGCCTTGAGGTCGCGTCCCTCGAGGATCTGATCGCGGCGCGCATAAATGATCTTGCGCTGCTGGTTCATCACCTCGTCGTACTTGAGGACGTTCTTGCGGATCTCGGCGTTGCGCTGCTCGACGGTGGTCTGCGCGCGCTCGATCGCCTTCGTCACCATCTTCGCCTCGATCGCCTCGTCGTCGGGCAATGCGCGGCTCATCACCCACGACAACGCGCCGGTGGCGAAGAGCCGCATGAGGTCGTCCTCGAGGCTGAGATAGAAGCGACTCGAACCGGGATCGCCCTGACGACCCGAGCGACCGCGCAACTGGTTGTCGATGCGGCGACTCTCGTGACGCTCGGTGCCGACGACGTGCAATCCGCCGAGACGGCGCACTTCCTCGCCCTGTTCGGCGCACACCTTGCCGTATTCGGCGAGCAATTCGTTGAGTCGCTCGTGCGCCTTGCGACGCGCCGTGAGGTAATCGGTCGGCATCTCCTCGAGGGCGACGGGCAGTGCGAACTCGTCGAGCAACGTGTCGGGATGGTGACCTTCCTTGAGCACCTGCTGGCGCGCGAGACCCTCGGGGTTGCCACCGAGGAGGATGTCGACACCGCGACCGGCCATGTTCGTCGCGACGGTGACCGCACCCGGGCGACCCGCCTGGGCGACGATCGACGCTTCACGCGTGTGCTGCTTCGCATTGAGAACTTCGTGGACGATGCCGCGCTGCTGCAACTTGCGCGACAGCACCTCGCTCTTTTCGACGCTGGCGGTACCGACGAGTACGGGTTGACCCGCTTCGTGACGACGGGCGATGTCCTCGATGACGGCGGCGAACTTCGCCTCTTCGGTCTTGAAGATGAGGTCGGGAGCGTCGTCGCGAACGCGGGGCTTGTTCGGCGGGATCGGCACGACGTTGAGGCCGTACGTGTTCATCAACTCCCCCGCCTCGGTCTGGGCGGTTCCCGTCATGCCGGCCAACTTCTCGTACATGCGGAAGTAGTTCTGCAACGTGATCGTGGCGAGGGTCTGGTTCTCTTCCTTGATCCGTACGCCTTCCTTCGCTTCGACGGCCTGGTGGATGCCCTCGCTCCAGCGGCGTCCCTCGAGGATGCGACCGGTGAACTCGTCGACGATCTTCACTTCACCGTCGGCGACGATGTAGTCCTTGTCGCGGTGGTACAGCACGGCCGCCTTCAGGGCGACCTGCAACTGGTGCACGAGGTTCTGCTGGACCTCGTCGTAGAGATTCTCGACGCCGAGCGCCCGCTCGACTTTTTCGATACCCGATTCGGTGGGCACGACGATGCGCTTTGCCTCGTCGACGTCGAAGTCGGCGCCGCGTTCGAGCGTGCGCACGATCGAGGCGAACTTGTAATACGTCTGCGCCGCATCGGCGACGCGACCCGAGATGATGAGCGGCGTGCGGGCTTCGTCGATGAGGATCGAGTCGACTTCGTCGACGATGGCGAAGTTGTGACCGCGCTGCACCTTCTCGGCGGACGAACCCGCCATGTTGTCGCGCAGGTAGTCGAAGCCGAATTCGTTGTTCGTGCCGTACGTGATGTCGCAGCCGTAATCAACGCGCTTTTCGTGCGGTGCGCCGCGCAGACCGGGGACGACGAGACCGACCTCGAGACCGAGCCAGCGGTGCACCTGACCCATCCACACCGCGTCGCGGCGGGCAAGGTAGTCGTTCACCGTGACGACGTGCACGCCCTTGCCGCTCAGCGCATTGAGATAGACGGGAAGCGTCGACACGAGGGTCTTGCCCTCGCCGGTGCCCATTTCGGCCACCCAGCCGGCGTGCAACGCGGCACCACCCATGAGCTGGACGTCGTAGTGACGCTGGCCGAGCACCCGCGACGCCGCTTCGCGCACGACGGCAAAGGCGTCGACCATGAGATCGTCGAGGGTCTCGCCACGGTCGAGTCGGGAGCGGAATTCGGCGGTCTTTGCCCGCAGGGCATCGTCGCCGAGGGCGGCAATCTCCCGCTCTCGGGCATTGATGTCGGGAACGAGTGCGGCGAGGGCCTTGACGCGCTTGCCCTCTCCTGCCCGCAAGACGCGGTCGAGAATCGCCATGAGTCGTTCAGCCTAACCGTCACCCCCTCGACCGGGTGGCCGGGGAGTCCACGCCGCAACGACGGCGCGGACGTGACGCGCGTCGCCGTCGTTGACGAGCACGTCGACAGCGCGGCGCAACGTGGCACCGGTCGTCGTCACGTCGTCGATGACGAGGATCGAGCGTCCGCGCGCACGGGGCGAGGCGCACAGGTCGGGGCCGACGAGTCGTGCGGCGCGATCGGAGGACGATTGGCGCGTGCGTCCGCGACGACGCAACATCGCACGAACCTCGACGCCGAGATCGCGCGCCACCACCTCGGCTACGAGTGCCGTCGCATCGACACCGGTGCGCCGTACGCGACGGTGTGACGCGGGCACCCACGTGACGACGTCGGGTGACTGCGCACAGCGGATGCACGACGTCGCTGCAAGAGCGTGCACCATGTCGTGCGCGACGGCACCGATGACGTCGTTGCGTCGTCCCGACTTCAGTTCGATGATCCGCCGGCGCACGGTGTCGTCGTCGTACCGCGCGAGTGCGACGACGTGCAGGGGTGCGTCCGCCGGAACGATGTAGTGTCGCGCGGTGCTTCCCGATCGCATTCCGGTTCGCCTGTCGCGATGTGTGCTCGGACTCGCCCTGTTCGGCGTCGGCATCTCGCTGCAGATCGACGCCCGGCTCGGCAATCCCCCGTGGGACGTGTTCCACCAGGGAGTGTCGATGCAGACCGGCGTGAGCATCGGGCGGGTCATCGTGCTCACCGGCCTTGCGCTGCTGTTGCTGTGGATCCCGCTGCGTCAACGCCCGGGAATCGGCACCATCCTCAACGCGCTCGAGATCGGCACCGTTGCCGACATCGCACTGCGCATCATCCCCGAGCCCGCATCGCTGCCGATCCGCGGCGCGATGGTCGTCGCCGGAATCCTCTGCGTCGCGATCGGTTCGGCGCTGTACATCGGCAGCGGTCTCGGACCCGGTCCGCGCGACGGCCTCATGACCGGACTCGCCGCACGCGGCATTCCGGTGCGCGTCGCGCGCACGGGAATCGAAGTGACGGTGCTCGTCGTCGGTTGGTTGCTCGGCGGCCGTGTCGGCGTGGGAACGGTTGTGTTTGCGCTGACGATCGGGCCGCTCGTGCAGTGGTGGCTGCCGCGGCTCGCGTTCAGTAGCGGTAGTGCTCGGGCTTGAACGGCCCCGACGGTTCGATGCCGAGGTAGTCGGCCTGCTCGTCGGTGAGCTTCGTCAACTTCGCGCCGAGCGCCGACAGGTGCAGTGACGCAACCTTTTCGTCGAGGTTCTTCGGCAACACGTACACGCCGATCGGGTACTTCGCGACGTTGTTGAACAGCTCGATCTGGGCGATGACCTGGTTCGAGAACGAGCAGCTCATGACGAACGACGGGTGTCCCGTTGCACATCCGAGATTGACGAGACGTCCCTCGGCGAGGACGATCACGGAGTGGCCGTCGGGGAACGTCCACAAATCGGTGCCGGGCTTCAACGTGTCGCGCACCGCGCCGCTGCGAGCCAGTCCCTCCATGTCGATTTCGTTGTCGAAGTGTCCGATGTTGCACACGATTGCGTTGTGCTTCATGCGTGCCATGTGATCGACGGTGATGATCGCCTCGTTACCCGTTGCCGTGACGAACACGTCGGCCACGGAGACGACGTCTTCGAGGGTGTCGACCGCATAACCCTCCATCGCCGCCTGCAGCGCGTTGATCGGATCGATCTCGGTGACGACGACGCGCGAACCCTGGCCGCGCAGGCTCTGCGCGCAACCCTTGCCGACGTCGCCGTAGCCGCAGACGACGGTCATCTTGCCGGCGAGCATGACGTCGGTGGCGCGGTTGATCGCGTCGATGAGCGAGTGACGACAGCCGTAGAGGTTGTCGAACTTGCTCTTTGTCACGCTGTCGTTCACGTTGAATGCCGGGAAGAGAAGCTCACCCTTTTCGGCCATGCGG
>JBIIUH010000079.1:0-6735 GCA_044340075.1 Ilumatobacteraceae bacterium
CCGCCGCGCGCACCTCGGCTGCATTGCCCGGTGCGACGACCACCGTGCAATCGCGCACGGCGAGGGCGAGCGACACCGCGCCGGCAACGGCGCGCAGCGATCCGTCGAGTCCGAGTTCGGCGAGGACCGCGACACCGTAGACACCGTTCGGCGGTACCTGCCCGTCGGCGACGAGCACCCCGACGGCGATCGCGAGATCGAGCGCCGAGCCGTCCTTGCGCTCGGCCGTGGGCGCAAGGTTCACCGTGATGCGCCGGTTCGGCCACGACAAGTCGCGCGACAGGCACGCCGCGCGCACGCGATCACGGCTCTCGCGACACGTCTCGTCGGGTTGACCGACGATCGTGAATCCGGGCAGCCCGACCCCTACGTGCACCTCGACGTCGAGTGCGCGACCGACGACACCGTGCAGACTCGCCGAACGAACGACCGCGTACATCAGAGGTGATCCGACTGCGATGCGCGGTCGCGTGGGAGAATGAGGAGTGATGTTGCGCCGGGAACGTACGCCGAAGCCGGCACCGAGCTTCGAGTTGGCGGAGCCGGTGGAATCGATGAAATCGCTGACGACACGAACATGGCGAGGAACCCCGCTCGGATGTGTGCGCGCACGACGCCGACCGGCACGCTCGGGCCGCTTCCTCGGCACGGTCGCTGCAGTCGCCGCGATCGTCGCCGGATGCGCGAGCACACCCCGCACCGCCACCAACTTCTGCCGTGTACTCGACGCGCGCCGCGCGCAGATCGCCGTCACACCGACGACCTCCGGTGACATCGCCCGTCTCGTCGCCGACTACGAGGAACTCGTCGCAGTCGCACCTCTCGAGGTCGAGTCCGACCTGCGCGTGCTGCTCGAGTTGTTCCGCCTGGCGTCGAACGTCAACGCCGACGATGCCGAACAGGTGCAGCGTCTCGCCGATCTGTCCTACGGCGCGGAGAAGGCAGCCGACGATGCTGCGGCGTGGGTCGCCGCGACGTGCGGCTTCGACTTGTCGACCGGCTCGCTGCTGTCGGGCGGCGCGGTCGTGACACCCGTCGTGACGATCCCCGGGTCAGTGCCCGGCGATACGTCGACCGGTGGTTAGCGGATCTCTCCGCGGCGCACGATCACCTTGTCGACGAGGCCGTACTGCTTCGCATCTTCCGCGGTGAACCAGCGGTCGCGTTCGCTGTCGCGCTGAATCTCCTCGATCGGCTTGCCCGAGTGGTGCGCGATGAGTTCGGCCATGCGGCGCTTCGTGTACGCCAACTGCTCGGCCTGGATGGCGATGTCGGCGGCCTGACCGCGCAATCCGGCGAGCGGCTGGTGCATCATGATCCGCGCGTTGGGCAACGAATAGCGCTTGCCCTGCGTGCCGGCGGTGAGCAGGAATTGCCCCATCGACGCGGCGAGACCGACGCACACCGTGGCGACGTCGCACGAGATGAACTGCATCGTGTCGTAGATCGCCATTCCCGCGGTCACCGAACCACCGGGGCTGTTGATGTACAGCCACACGTCGGCCTTCGGGTCCTCTCCCTCGAGGAACAACAGCTGGGCACAGATCTGGTTCGCGACGTCGTCGTTGACGTCGGAGCCGAGCATGATCACCCGGCTCTTCAGCAGACGGCTGAAGATGTCGAGGCGCGGATCGAATCCGCCGTCGAGGGCCATGGGGACGCTGGGCAAGGTCATGCGACGAAGGCTAACGCTCACCGCGAGCCGGGCGCGGCGTTGAGCGTCGAACTCCGCTGAACACCACCGCGATGCGTTCGTCATCACGGATCATGTGACGGATGGCGAGCACGCCGGCGAGACCGGCCGCGCCGGTGGGGCTCACGTCGATATCGGTATGACGGTGTGCCATTTCGTACGCCTCGTGAATCTGCTTCTCGGTGGCGACGACCGGTGAACCTTCGCTGCGTTGCATCGCGTCGCACACCGACACCCAGTCGTACGTTTCGTCGTCGAGGATGCCGTCGGCGAACGAGTGCGGCGCGTCCCACGGCCACATGCAGTCGTCCCAGTGACGCGCCGCATCGGCGAGTGACGAAAATCGTGATGCTGCATTCCATGCGCGCGCGAGCGGTGCACAGCCCTCGGCCTGAACGGCGTGCAACTGTGCACTCGTTCCCCCGGCGTGGAATCCCCGCGCGAGGCTCGCGGCGAACGCACCGCCTCCGACCTGCACGAACAACCGCGACACGAGCGGCGGGGGCGCATGCTCGGCGACCCAGGCCATTTCCCATCCGATCGTGCGACCGCCGTCGAGGCACCAACCGTTCTCCGTGCCCTGCACACCGAACGGCACCGCACCGCCGTGCACAGCTTCGCGGAACCGGTGCACGCACGGATCACCGGGCGGATCGTCGTCGCGGCGCGGGCACACGACGACGTTGGCTTCGAGGTGCGCGAGCATCGCGAGCACGTCGGCATCGGCCGAGGTGGGAACGAACACGCTGATCGGCCACTGCTGCGACTTCGCCAGCGTCGATGCCGCGATTGCCGCGTTGCCGCACGACGCGATCGCCAGCGACGGACGCTCGTCGACCGAGCGCCACGGCGCACGCCCCACCTGCTCGAGAGTGACGAGGTGGAGCAGCTCGACGAACAGGTGACGCGCCTTGTGCGACCCGGCGACGTTGTTCGTCTCGTCCTTCACCCACACTCCTCCGTCCGCGGAGAACCCGAGTGCAGCGGAGAGTCGGTCGGCGCGGGCGAACGGTGTGATGCGGAAACCGGTGCCCGCCACCGCAGCGACGCGCGCGTCGCATTCGCGCACTATGGCGACGCGCCGGTCGACGTCGAGCCCGAGCGCCGCAGCGAACGAATCCCAGGCGAGATAGCGACGAAACGCGAGGAACGGATTGTCGTCGTCGTCACCCTTTTCGCGACGCAACGGTGCGACGTCGGACTGCGGCGCGAGAACGTGGTGCCGGTCGTCGTCACTGCTCGCCGGACAGCGCCACGACAACGGCGTGCCGACGTCGACGACGGCACCGCACACGACGCACTTCCATGCGCGAACGATCGGCGGTACGGCGTGCGGGTTCGCCGTGAGCATCAACGCGAGGTGGCGACGCGGCGGTTGAACTCGCCGATCATCTCGTCCCACACCGGCAGGTACCGGCGCAAACCGCGCCAGAAGTCCTGCGAGCGACGCGCCTCGAACGTTTCGAGAGTGGTGCCCTGCTGCTCGACCCACGTGTAGTAGCCGAGGTTGAAGATGCGGTTGCGGTCGTGTTGCGTGCAGTCGATCATCGCGTCGGTCGACACGTCACCGAGGTGCTCGGCGAACACTTCGGCAGCGTCAATTTCGGTGAAGTCGTTGTTGAAGCGACGCGCCAGCGTCTTGCGGCGCTCGCTCGGGTACAAATCGGCACCGTCGGTGGCGATGGTGACGAGCACGTCGTCGGGACCCAGGTTGCGCAACTTCGCCGTCTTGATCGCGGCAATGACGTTGCAGATCGCCGAGAAGCCGAAATGCGGCAGCGTGGCGAGCACGTCGGCGGGCACGTGCTTACGCTCGCGGAGATACCGCAGGCCGACCTCGGTGTTGAAGAGCACGTCGAGTTCGTCGGTGGCGCGGTCGGATACCGCGGCGACGACGTCGGTGTTCATGACGTTGTGGATGAGCGGAATGTGCTTGTCGCCGATGCCCTGGATGTTGTGCTCGCCGAAACCGTTCTCGAGCATCGTCGGGCACTCGAGCGCCTCGACGGCGACGATCGCCGCACCGTGGTCGTCCTTCAGGCGGTCGCCGGCGGCGATGGTGCCGGCCGATCCGGTGGCACTCGTGAAGCCGGCGAGGCGCCAATGTGCATTGCCGACCTTCTGGCGCGCGTGTTCGTACACGTGCGACAGCGCACGACCGGTCACCTCGTAATGCGCGAGGTGGTTGCCGAACTCGCAGAACTGGTTGAAGATGAAGTTCACCGGATCACGACGCATTTCGTTGCACGCGTCGTAGATCTCCTTCACGTTGCTCTCGGTGCCCGGCGTGCGCACGACGTCGCTCGGATCCGACGTCCAACGATCGAGCCAGTCGAAACGCTCCTGCGACATTCCCGCCGGCAGGACCGCGACGCCGCGGGCGCCCATGATCTTGCTGATCGCCACGCCACCGCGGGCGTAGTTGCCCGTCGACGGCCAGATGGCGCGGTGACGCGTGGGATCGAATTGACCGGTGATGATGCGCGGTGCGAGACAGGCGTACGCGGCGAGCACCTTGTGCGCGGTGATCATCGGGAAGCGGTCACCAAAGGCGACGACGATCGGGCTCGCCACACCGGTGAGCGACGACGGCAGCACGACGTAGTCGGGAACGGCGACGCGTTCACCGGCGAGATCGTTGTACCAGTGCACGCGGAACAAGTTGCGCGGATCGGCCGCGTTCTTGTCGACGCCCTTCGTCAACGACGCATCGATGCTCGTCGGATCGGCGAGCTGGGCGAAGGTCGGCAGAACGACGCGCGTCGACGCACACTGGGCGACGGCATTGGCCAGCGCCTTCTCGTCGACGACCGTGTCGGCCAAACCCAACTGATCGGCGAACGTCGTCGCCTCGTGGGTTGCAGTCACCTTGACATTCTGTCAAAGGAACCGACCCGGGGCTACCCTTTGCGTTTACCCGCCGGCGTAGCCCAATGGCAGAGGCACGGCGCTTAGGACGCCGCCAGTGAGAGTTCGAGTCTCTCCGCCGGCACGGTTCCCGAACCGACTCGGCGCGGATCGGAGTCTTTCAGCGCGCGGCGGCGAGCAGATCGGCGAGGTGACGGAACGCCCGGCCCCGGTGCGATATCGCGTGCTTGTCGGCGATGGTCATTTCGGCGAACGTACGGCCGTCACCGTCGACCGGGACGAACACTGCGTCGTAACCGAAGCCCCGCTCACCCCGTTCGGACTCCGCGATCGTGCCCCGGCACTCCCCCTCGGCGACGATCTCATGCCCGTCGGGCGACGCGAGAACGACGACGGTGCGGAATCGCGCGGTACGTGCCGCACCCGGGACCCCGCGCAACGCATCGAGCAAGTGACGACGATTGTCGGCGTACGACGCATCGTCGCCGGCGAAGCGCGCCGTGCGCACACCCGGCGCACCGCCGAGTGCGTCGACTTCGAGACCGGTGTCGTCGGCGACGGCCGGTAGTCCGGTCGCGGCGACGAGTGCACGGGCCTTCAGTCGTGCGTTACCGAGCAGCGTGTCGGCATCTTCGACGACGTCAGGAACGTGTGCCGGTCGCGGCAGCAACTCGACGACGCCGACGAGCAGGTCCTCGATCTCACGCACCTTGTCGGGGTTCGCCGACGCGCACACCACGCGCATCACGGCGTTACCGCGGAGACGGCTGCACGCTGAGCACACTGCGCTGCAGGTCGACGATGCGCCCGATGCCCGACGATGCGAGCGTGAGCAAGTCGTCGAGTCGGCCGCGACCAAAGGTGGCGCCCTCCGCGGTGCCCTGCACCTCGACGAACGACGACTCGGCACCGTCCCACGGCGCGAGCATGACGACGTTCATGTCGACGTCGGCGGTGGAATCCTCGGCGTACGGAAGATCGAGCACCGGTACGCCGTTGTGCACGCCGACGCTCACCGCCGCGCACAACGAGTGCAGCGGATGCTTGGTGAGAGTGCCGGCCATCACCAGGCGCGTGAGCGCATCGTGCAACGCGACGTACGCACCGCAGATGCTCGCGGTGCGCGTGCCACCGTCGGCCTGCAACACGTCGCAGTCGAGCACCACCTGTCGCTCGCCGAGCAACTTCATGTCGCACGAGGCGCGCAACGCGCGACCGATGAGGCGCTGGATCTCGACGGTGCGGCTGCTCTGCTTGCCCTTCGCCGCTTCGCGGTCGACGCGGTCGGGAGACGACCCGGGCAGCATCGAATATTCGGCAGTCACCCAGCCGCTGCCGCGACCCTTCATCCAGCGCGGAACGTCCTCGTCGACCGATGCGGTGCACAACACGCGTGTGCGGCCGAACGACACGAGCACCGACCCCGATGCCATCTCGGTGAAGTCGCGCTCGAAACGCACCTCGCGCAATTCGTCGGGCTTGCGTCCGTCGGGCCTCGTCATGATGTTGCTCCCAATCTCCACGGTTCGACCGATACGACCTCGGGGCCGAGCAGGCGGCGCGCGAGTCGAGCGAACTGCTCGACGTCACCCGAGGACATGAACTTGTGTCGCGCCGGCGTGCCGTCGACTGTGTTGTCGACTGTGTTGTCGACTGTGTTGTCGGTGGCGCGCGCGTGACGGCGGTCGAGTTCGTCGCGCACGGCGAAGGCCGTTTCGCTCGCACTGCTCACGAGCACGACCCCGTCACCCATCACCCGACGGATGACGGGCGCGAGGAACGGATAGTGCGTGCAGCCGAGGAGCAGCGCATCGACTCCCGCGTCGCGCACGGGCGCGAGCAGGCGCTCGGCGAGCACAGTCACTTCGGGACCGTCGGTGTTGTCGCGCTCGACGAATTCGACGAACCCGGGGCATGCGGCGGTCGTCAACGTCACCCGCGCGCCGGTGGCGGCAACCGCGCGGTCGTAGGCACCCGACGCAATGGTGCCGACGGTGCCGATCACCCCGACCCGCTCGTTGTGCGTGACCCGCACGAGGGCGCGGGCGCCGGGCTCGACGACACCGATGACGGGAACGGGCATGTCGCGCACGAGTTCGTCGAGGGCGACGGATGCCGCCGTATTGCAGGCGACGACGATCATCTTCACGTCGTGGTCGCGCACGAGGCTCTCG
>JBIIUH010000080.1:0-6678 GCA_044340075.1 Ilumatobacteraceae bacterium
CAACCCGCACCAAGGACAGATCAACCTGCGCATCGGCGACCGTGTCGTCGCATCGGTCGATCTCACCGACGTGCCGGCCGGCACCGAGGGTCGGGTCCTGCTTGCGAATGGATTCCAGTGGCAGCGCTACCGCGTGCTGTTCGACAACGGAGTCGAACTCGGCGATCTCGACCACCGCAATCTCGCTCCGGTCGGACGCACGAAGAAGCGCCTCGACAAAGAAGCGCGCCGAGCCGCACGCAACGCCTGACCTGCGCGTCGTTCCCGTCGCGCACCATCGCGACGGAATGTCGCCGAGAATCGACACCTCACATCGACACCTCAAAAGGCATCGACACGCCACAGAGAATCAACCTCGTGCGACGACGCATCACGTAGCCACCAATTGAGCGTCGGCGACCCGTCGTACACTCACACTGACGGGAAGTGGCGCAGTTGGCAGCGCGCCTGGTTTGGGACCAGGAGGCCGGGGGTTCAAGTCCCCCCTTCCCGACCATCGCGGTTCGCCACCCGGCGACGCCGGCTTCGTCACCGAGTTACCGCAGCGGCACCAGGTCGGTGGAGATCGTCATCTCGTCGAGGATCTCCATGATCGGTCGAACGCCGATGCCCGGTCCGGTCGGCACGTCGAGGCGCCCGTCGCGCAGCTCGAACGGCATCGTGACGTCACGGTGGAAGTAACGCGCCGACGCCGACGTGTCCCCCGGCAGGGTGAAGCCCGGAAGAGCGGCGAGGGCGAGATTCGCGGCGCGACCGATGCCCGTCTCGAGCATGCCGCCGCACCACACGGGAACCGAGCGCTCGAGACACAGGTCGTGAATCCGACGCGCCTCGAGGTAGCCGCCGACACGACCCGGCTTGATGTTGATGATGCTGCACGCACCGATGTCGAGGGCACCGCGCGCCACCTCGAACGACGTGATCGACTCGTCGAGACACACCGGCGTGCGCATCGCACGGGACAGCTCGACGTGCCCGACGACGTCCTCTTCGGGAAGAGGTTGCTCGACGAGCAACAGATCGAATTCGTCGAGGCGTGCGAGATGTGCGGCATCGTCGACCGAATACGCGGCGTTGGCGTCGACTTGCAGCATGAGGTGGTCACCGAACTCGCGGCGCACCGCACGAACGGGCTCGATGTCGTGACCGGGTTCGATTTTCAGTTTGATGCGCACGTACCCGTCGTCGAGATATCCGCGCACGACGCGCAGCAGCGCATCGATCGACGGCTGGATTCCGACCGACACACCGCTCACCACGCGTGACTGCGACGCGCCGAGGTACGTTCCCAAAGAGACTCCCGCGGCACGCAATTGATGGTCGAGCAGTGCCGCTTCGAGCGTCGCTTTGGCCATCGCGTTGCCGCGGATGCTGCGCGCACTAGCGATGAAGGATTCCGCGGTCGAATCGGGAGCGAGCAGCGGCAGGAGGAAGCGACGGATGACCTCTTCGCAACCGTCGACCCATTCGCTCGAGTAATGGGGCTCGCTCATCGCGACGCATTCACCCCAGCCTTCCTCGGCGTCGCCGATGACACGCACGTACAGCAGGTCGCGGTGGGTTTGCGTTCCGAACGAGGTGCGGAACGGGGATACGAGTTCGATTCGGGCCCGGCGAATCTCCACCGCCTCGATGCGCGACAATGTCATGACTTCTCCCCCGTGACGTAACGACCTTCACGATCGAAGCCGACGATCGTTCGTCCGGCGACGAAGCAACTGCGCAACTGCAAGCGCTGCCTCTCCCGCCAGTCGTGCGCACCGCGCCGATCAGCCAGGCGCATCGACTCAATATCGGGTGGAGTATCGATGCACTCGACATCCGTACCGTCCGCGTAGCTGCCAAGCGGTACTTCGTCACCGACCTTCCATGACACCATGAGCCGGTCGGTGCGTTCGCCGGCATTGATGCCGTCGTGGATCGTGCCGTAAAAGTCCTCGTGGTAGTCGACGACGACTGCACCGAGCTTCACAAGGTTGAAATATGCGTTACGTCGAACGAGTGGGTCGAACGTCCACGTGACTGCCTCGAGGTCGCGTTCGTGGGCCCACTGCCACTGGTGCACCTTCAGCGCTTCACCGACACCACCGTTCACCGCGCGGGCAAGCACCCCGGTCGCATGTGAATGGAGCGACGCCCGACCGTGGTGCAAGTGGGCGAGAAAGCCGAACGCGGCTCCGACGACGACACCGTCGACCCGTGCCAGTGATGCATACCCTCCCGTATGGGTAACGGCGATGATGAGCTCGGTCGGGACCATGTCCTTCACGCCCCACACGTCATCGAAGAGCATGCCGACGAGTTCGGCCCCCTGGCGTTCGCTCACCGTTTCGATGATCACGTCGCCCGACACACGCCGAGGCTAGTTCGAGGATTCCGACGACCGACCAACCCGTCGCCATCGGGCATCATGGACACATGCCCGTTACCGTCACCGTCGTTTCGCATCCGGTCGCCCAGGAAGCGCTCACGCATCTGCGCGACCAGGACACGTCGAACCAGATGTTTCGTGCCGAGATGCGACGACTGTCGCTCGTCGTCGTCGCCGAGGCGACGAAGCACGTGCCCGTGCGTGACTGCGAGGTAACGACACCTCTCGCCACAACGAAGGGTGCAGTGCTGTCGAGCCGCCCCGTGCTGGTACCGATCTTGCGCGCAGGGCTCGGCATGTTGCCGGCGGCGATGGAACTCCTACCCGATGCGGACATCGCCGTCGTCGGCGTGCAGCGAGACGAGCACACCCACGAACCAAGTGAGTACGTCGCGAAGTTGCCCTCGAACCTCGGGGGTCGCACGTGCATCGTGCTCGACCCGATGCTCGCCACCGGAGGATCACTCGCCCATGGCTGCTCGTTGCTCGCGTCACGCGGCGCCGCCGGCACGATCATCGTGGCATGCGTTCTCGCCGCACCCGAGGGCATCCGTCACCTCGAGTCGACGGGACTCAACCTGCACATCGTCACCGCGTCGGTGGACAGCCACCTCAACGAAAATGCCTTCATCGTGCCCGGCCTCGGCGACGCGGGAGACCGTCAGTTCGGACCACCGAACTGACGTGACAACCTCTCAGTTCGGGCCACCGAACTGACGTGACAACAACTCAGTTCGGGCCACCGAACTGACGTGACAACCTCTCAGTTCGGGCCACCGAACTGAGAGGCGAACGCGTCAGCCGAAGAACGTCGATGCGACGTCGCTGAAAACCTCGAGATCGATCGTGCGCGATCGGCCGCGAGTCAGCGCCATTCGTGCTCGTTCGATTCGACCCGAGCGCAACACGACCATGTCACCCCATGCGCGATCGACCACCGCATCGACAGCAGCGAGACCGAATCGTGTCGACAACACGCGGTCGTACGCGTTCGGAGTGCCGCCCCGCTGCACGTGACCCAACTGCACGACCCGCGCCTCGTATCCCGTCAGTCGTGCGATTTCCGGCGCCATGGCATACGCCACCGAGTGGGCGACGTTGCCGTAGATCTCCCGGCCCAAGGAATCGAGCGGCACCGTCGGCATCTGCATCGTGCCCGGGCGGGGTTTTGCACCTTCGGCAACGACGAGCACCGATGCATACCGACCGCGATGATGGCGCCGCGCGACAGTCGCAGCAACGTCGGCCACGTCAAACGGCACTTCGGGAACGACGATTGCCGTTGCGCCTCCCGCAATTCCTGCGTTCATCGCGATCCAACCGGCATCGCGACCCATCACTTCCACGATCATCACGCGATCGTGACTCTCCGCGGTGGTGTGCAGTCGGTCGATGGCATCCGTGGCGATCTGCACCGCCGTGTTGAAACCGAAGGTTGCATCGGTTCCGACAACGTCATTGTCGATCGTTTTCGGCACGCCGACGATCGGCAGACCGTGATCGTCAGCCAGGATCGATCCGACCGTGAGCGAACCGTTGCCTCCCACCACGATGAGCGCGTCGAGGTTGAGTTCGTCGATCGCGGTGCGCGTGCGTTCGACACCGTCCGGGTGATCGAGCGGACTGCCCCGCCGCGTGCCGAGAATCGTGCCACCACGCGGCAGTATTCCGCGCACCGAGGAAATGTCCAACACCTCGTACCGTCGTTCGAGAACACCGTCCCATGCGTCGTAGAAGCCGAGCACTTCGTGGCCGAGCACACCATGCGCCTTGCGTACGACGGCGCGAATGACGGCATTCAGACCCGGGCAATCACCGCCACCGGTAAGGATTCCGATGCGCACGCGGTGCTACACCCGACGGCCGTCTTCGACGAGGTTGATCCGGTAGATCACCTCGTCGAGCGCATCGGCAGCCGACATCGTCGTGAACCTCAGCGGGTTCTTCTCCGTGACGCAGGTCGGCAAAGGCGACAAAATCGTCGCCGGCGTCGGGTGCAAGAACTGCACGATGCTGTACCGCTCACCGGAGAACTCCGGATCCGCAACGACGCGGTGCCAACCGACGGGAATGACACCGTTCGTCAGACGCTCGAGCATGATGCCGGTGTTCAAAATGACGTGACCCGACGGCGGAATCGCGTCGATCCAGCGACCCTCGTGCTCAACCTGCAACCCTTTTGCAGTGGCGCGCGGAAGTGACGTGATGAGGTTGATGTCGCCGTGCGCGGCGGCCCACACGTGACCACCCTCGGGAGCATTCGTCATGCTCGGGTAGCGGATCGCACGGTTGAGCGTGCATCCGTCCTGCACCATCGCGTCGAAAAAGTTTTCGTGACACCCGAGGCCGACGGCGATGATCCGCAAGAACCGCTTCTGCAGGTCGTACATCGCATCGTGGAATTCGTCGAGCACCTTCGTGATGCCCGGCACCACCGCCTCAGGAAGCACTTGATCGGGGTATGCCTGCGGATACTTGCGCTTCATCGGGTGGCCGGCGGGCAGCTCGCGACCCCAGTTGAGCATTTCCTTCCAGTCGGGTTTGTCGCTCGACTCGGCGGTCTCGACGAGCACGCCCGTGTAGCCGGTTTGACCGTTGGCGCCGGCAGCGATGTACCGCCGCTTCTCCTCGGTGGTCTTCGTGAAAAACTCCTGCAGCATGCCGTACGTGGTGTCGAGCAGGTTCTCCGACAGATCGTGCGACGAATAAACGAAACCGGTCGCCAGGCTGCGCATGACACCGTCGACGATTGCCCGTTTGCGGGCCGCATCGCCGCGCTCGAATGCCAGCAGGTCGACGTCCAAAATGGCGTCACTCATGTTCCCCACGCTAGGCGTGGAAGTGATGCCATACCCAGAATTGCCCGATGTCACCGCGAATTAGGGTGACGCCATGATCACTCGTAGCACCGTCTTTGTGGACGGCTCATGGACGGCACCGCACGGCGCCGGGGAACTCGAGGTGTTCGACTCGACCGACGGATCGGTCATGGCGACGATTCCGACGTGCGACTCTCACGACGTGGATACAGCGGTCCGGGCCGCCGCCGAGGCGTTCCCCGGATGGGCGGGTCTCACAGCGCAGCAACGTGCCGAGTGGCTGACGAAAATCGCCGACGGTCTCGCCGCGCGCACCGACGAACTTGCCGACGTGATGTCGCGCGAAACGGGAATGAGTCGCATCCTCAGCCAACTCATCCAGGTGGGTCTGCCCGTCAACTCGTTCCGTCAGGCGGCGACCATCGCGACGTCGTTCGACTACGAGCGCACGATCGGCAACTCCGTCGTCGTGCGCGAACCGATCGGTGTCGTCGCGTGCATCACTCCGTGGAACTATCCGTTGCACCAGATTGCAGGCAAGGTGGCATACGCGCTCGCCGCGGGATGCTGCGTCATTCTGAAGCCGAGCGAGGTCGCCCCGCTCGATGCATTCATCCTCGCCGAGGTCGTCGACGCAGCCGGCCTGCCCAGGGGCGTGTTCAACCTCGTCACCGGTACCGGTCCGGTCGTCGGAGAAGCACTTGCCGCGCACCCACTCGTCGACATGGTGTCGTTCACCGGATCGACCCGCGCGGGCAAGCGGGTCGCCGCAGTCGCCGCCGAAACGATGAAGAAGGTCGCCCTCGAACTCGGCGGCAAGTCGCCGAACGTCATCTGCGACGATCTCGATGCCGACACGTTCGCCAAGGCGGTGAGTTCGGGAGTGGGCAAGGCGTTCCTCAACAGCGGACAAACGTGTTCGGCACTCACCCGCATGCTCGTCCCCCGCTCGCAGCTCACCGAGGCCGAAACGATCGCCGCCGCAACCGCCGCAAAGATGACCGTCGGTGATCCGTTTGCACCCGACACCCAGCTCGGTCCGCTGGCATCTTCCGCGCAACAGGATCGGGTCCGCGGATTCATCCGCACGGGCATCGACGAGGGCGCAAAGCTGCTCGTCGGCGGACCCGACATCCCCGCCGGTCTGACGAGTGGTTATTACGTGCAGCCGACCGTGTTCAGCGACGTGACTCCCACGATGACGATCGCGCGCGAGGAGATTTTCGGCCCGGTGCTGTGCCTCATGCCGTACGACGATGAAGAGGATGCGGTGCGCATCGCCAACGACACCGTGTACGGCCTCGCCGGCGGTGTGTGGGCGGCGACCCCCGAACGCGCCCGGTCGATCGCGTCACGCATCCGCGCCGGACAAATCGAGATCAACGGCGGCGGTTTCAACCCCAACGCGCCGTTCGGCGGCTACAAGCAGTCGGGTGTCGGTCGCGAGATGGGTCCGCACGGTTTTGAGGAGTTCCTGCAGGTGAAGAG
>JBIIUH010000031.1:0-15146 GCA_044340075.1 Ilumatobacteraceae bacterium
GGCACGGGCATGCTCGTCGTCACCCCGGTGCCGGCCGATGTCGCATTGGCTGCCGACGAACTCAATGCGGCGATCGATACGGCTCTCGCATCGGCTGCTGCTGCGGGCATCACGGGTGCAGCGGTGACACCGCACGTGCTCGCCGCCATCGCCGCAGCGACGAAGGGTGACGCCGTGCGGGCGAACATCGCCCTGGCGTGCAACAACGCCGATCTCGCCGCGCGCCTCGCCGTCGCACTCGCCGAGTAACCGCACACATTCCCGTCGGGCGAGGTTGCCCGCTGGAGGTGCGATGTACGTCTGCTGGTCGGTGAAAGGTGGCAGCGGTACGAGCGTCGTTGCGTGCGCACTCGCGATGGTGCGCGGGCGCGAACGCTTATCCTCGTTCCCGCCGAGGGGACTGACACGACTGGAATTCTCGCTAGCGTCGCGATCCATGGCTGCACCGGACACCGTGTGGGTCTTCGGCGATCAGTTGAACCGCAACATCGGAGCACTCGCGAACGCGACACCGGACACGCATCGCGTGCTCATGGTCATCGCCCGCAACAAGGTGCAATCACGTCGCTGGCACGTGCAGCGCTTGCATCTCATCGTGACGGCAATGCGACGTTTCGCCGACGAGCTGCGTTACGAAGGTTTCGACGTCGACGTGCGGGTGGCCGACACCATGGCGGCGGGACTGCACGAACACGTCACAGCGCACGCACCCGGCAAGGTCGTTGCCACCGAGCCCAATTCGCTCGGTGCGCGGGCGATGCTCGAACGGCTCGGTGTGCACACGGTGCGCTCGACGCAGTTCCTCTGCCACCCCGAGGATTTCGCGGCGTGGCTCGGTGACCGCACGAAGGTGCGGATGGAGGACTTCTACCGCTGGCAACGGCGCCGGCTCGACGTGCTCATGGACGGCGACGAACCCGCAGGTGGCGAGTGGAACTTCGACGCCGATAATCGCGAACGCCCGCCGAAGGACGGTCACGATCGTTGGCCGGCGCCCGTTCGCTATGCCGTGCGCGACGAGGACGTCGCATTCGTCGACTCGCTCGGCGCCGACACGTTCGGCGCACAGCCCGACGGCACCTGGCCGACGACGCGCGCCGAAGCGTTGCAGCGTCTCGACCAGTTCATCGACAACGTGCTGCCGATGTTCGGACCACACGAAGATGCGATGCTCGCCGACAACTGGCACCTCGCCCACTCGGCGCTCTCACCGGCACTCAACCTCGGTCTTCTGCTTCCCGGGGAAGTCGTGCGCCGCGCGGAGACGGCGTACCGCGCCGGGCGCGTACCGATTGCGTCGGCAGAGGGATTCATTCGCCAGATCATCGGCTGGCGCGAGTACGTGTGGAATCTGTACTGGAAATGGATGCCCGACTACGCGCAACTCAACTCACTCGATGCGCAGATGCCGCTTCCACCGTTGTTCGACGGCCGCGCGGCGACGTCGATGCGTTGCGTGTCGGGAATCATCAGAGACATCAACGCCCGTGGTTGGGTACACCACATCCCTCGACTTATGGTGCTCGGCAATCTTGCACTCATCGCCGGTGTGAACCCGCAACGATTCACCGACTGGATGTGGGAGTCGTTCGTCGACGGTGCCGAATGGGTGATGATCCCGAACGTCATCGGCATGTCGTTGCACGCCGACGGCGGCATGATGGCGACGAAGCCGTATGCCGCCGGTGGCGCGTACATCGACCGGATGAGCGACTACTGCAAGGGATGTCGCTACGACCGCACGAAGCGCGTCGGCGACGATGCGTGTCCGTTCACCACCCTGTACTGGGATTTTTTCCTGCGCCACGAGGAACGCTTCGTGCGCAACCCGCGCATCGCCACCCAGGTGCGCGCGGCCCGCAAGCTCAGCGACGTCGACGACACCCGCCGTCGCGGAGCCGACGTCTTGCGACTGCTCGCCGACGGCGAGCTGTGATCACGAGCCGTGAAGTGACACCGTCTCAGACGACATCTCAGACACCGTCATCGGTCCCGTTCTCATCCTCGCTGAAGTCCTCGGCAATGCGGTCGTTGCGCGCCATGCTCCGTGTGCCTCCGCGGCGCACGCGACGCACCGACTGACGTTCGAACTCGCGCTGTTCCTCTTCGAGGGCTGCTTCCTCGGCGACGAGACGACGCATGCTCTCGAGTCGCGCCTCGTCGAGCGACCCGGCAACAACTGCCTCGCGCACCGCGCAACCCGGCTCGGACACGTGTTTGCAGTCGCGGAACCGACAACGATCCATCAGTGCAAAGACGTCGGCAAAGGCCCGTTCGATGCCGTGGCCGCTCGTCCACAAGCTGACGGCCCGAACGCCGGGCGTATCGATGAGCCACCCCCCGGACGGCAGCTCGAGCATGGTGACGGCGACGGTCGTGTGGCGGCCGCGCTGGTCGACGTCGCGCACCTCCCCCGTCTGCTGGGCCTCGCTTTCGACGAGGGCGTTGACGAGCGTGGACTTGCCGACGCCGCTCGCCCCGAGCACGACGATCGTGCGGCGCACTTCACCATATATATGGAGCACATCCAGCCCGACCCCCCGTACCGCACTGACGACGTGCACCGGAACCCCCACGGCAACGTCGGCCACCGCTGCGCGCATGCGCTCGGCTTCCTCGGCCGACACCATGTCGCTCTTCGTGAGCACGATGACGGGCCGGGCGCCGCTGTCGTAGGCAAGGACGAGCTCGCGCTCTAGACGACGCGGGTTCGGTTCGCTCGTCACGGCGTGCACGAGGATCACCGTGTCGAGGTTCGCAGCGATCGCCTGGGGCACCGCACGCATGTCGTCGGACGATGCACGGCGCAGGAGTGCAGAGCGGCGGGGTGCGACGAACTCGATGCGTTCGTCGGCGGCGTCGAGTACCACCCAGTCTCCGACGCACACGTCGGCACCGACGTTGCGCACGCGCACAATGCGCGAGGCTTCCGTCACGACCGGATCGGGGGTGCGAATCGTGCTCCATCCGCGATCGATGCGCATGATGCGACCGAGTCGTGCATCACCCGCAGTCGGGACCGCTTCACGCATCACGTGCAAGGTGTCGTCGTCACCACCGAGTTCGCTCAAAGCGTTGTGCACGTTGCGTTTCACGCTACCGAGTTGTCATCACGCGGCGTGGGTGCTTGACTGCCGAGCCGATACCCCGTACAACGGATCACCACTGCATGTCACGCCCCCTCGTCATCGTTGAGTCACCGGCCAAGGCCAAGACCATCGCCAAGTTCCTCGGAAAAGACTTCGAGGTGCACGCGTCGGTCGGTCACGTGGCCGACCTGCCGCGCACCGGGCTACAGGTCGACGTCGAGAACGACTTCCGTCCGACGTACGAACTCACCGAACGCGGGGCCCGTGTCGTCAAGGAATTGAAGGCGCTGTTGAAGGACGCCCCTGCTCTGTACCTCGCCACCGACGAAGACCGCGAAGGCGAGATGATTTCGGCGCACCTGCTCGAGTACCTGAAGCCGAAGGTGCCGGTGCGGCGCATGGTGTTCCACGAGATCACGAAGTCGGCGATCGACGAAGCGATCGCCAACCCGCGCGACGTCGACCACAAACTCGTCGATGCCGCCGAGGCGCGACGCATCCTCGATCGTCTCTACGGCTACACGATCTCGCCGATCCTGTGGCGCAAGATCAACCGCGGTCTGTCCGCCGGTCGCGTGCAGAGCCCGGCTATCCGTCTCGTCGTCGAACGCGAACAGGAACGCATCGCCTTCGTCGTTGCCGACTACTGGGACCTGAAGATGATGAGCGCCACGGCTCCGGCGTTCTCCGCCACGCTCACCGCGCTCAACGGAATGCGCATCGCCACCGGTCGCGATTTCGACGCCAAGGGTGTGGCCCGCGACGGCGTTGCCGTCGTCGACGAGGAGCGGGCGAACGAACTCGTCGCCGGGCTGTCGGGGGCGAACCTCGACGTGCGATCGGTCGAGGACAAGCCGTACCGCCGTTCGCCGAAGGCCCCGTTCACGACGAGCACGCTGCAACAGGAGGCCGGCAACAAGCTGCGCATGTCCGCCGGCGAGGTGATGCGCATCGCCCAGGGTCTGTACGAGGCCGGGTACATCACGTACATGCGCACCGACAACGTCGGCCTCAGCGACGACGCCATCGCCGCCGTGCGCGGCGAAATCGCCGGCACGTACGGCACGCCCTTCGTCGCCGACGACGTGCGCGTGCACAAGTCGAAGGTGAAGAACGCCCAGGAAGCCCACGAGGCGATCCGCCCGACGCTGCCGTTGCGCTCCCCCGACTCGCTGAAGGGCGAGCTCAACCCCGTCGAGATGAACGTGTACCGCCTCATCTGGCAGCGCACGCTCGCTTCGCAGATGTCCGACACGGTCGGCACCACGGTGACGCTGCGTCTCGGTGCGACCGCACGCGACTCGTTCACCACCGATTGTGAGTTCAGCGCGAGTGGCACGACGATCTCGTTCGCCGGCTACCGCCAGGTGTACGAAGAGATCGAAGACGACAAGGGTGACGACGACGCCGAAGCACTGTTGCCGCCGCTGAAGGTCGGCGACACCGTTGCGGTCGGCGACATGACCGCACAGTCGCACTCCACCACACCGCCGCCGCGCTACACCGAAGCCAGCCTCGTGAAGGTGCTCGAAGAGAAGGGCATCGGTCGTCCGTCGACGTACGCGAACATCCTCGGCGTCATCATCAACCGCGGATACGTGTGGAAGAAGGGACAGTCGCTCGTTCCGAGTTGGACCGCGTTCGCGGTCGTGCGCCTGATGACCCAGCACTTCGCCGACATCGTCGACTACGAGTTCACCGCCACCGTCGAGGAAGAACTCGACGACATCGCGACGGGTTCGCGCGAGAAGTCGAAGTGGCTCGGCGAGTTCTACTTCGGCAACGGCAAGGAACTGCCCGGCCTGAAGCCGGTGGCCGAGGCAAACCAAGCGGCGATCGACGCGCGCGAGATCAACGGGTTCATCGTCGGCCACCATCCCGAGTCGGGAGCGATGATCGAGGTGCGCCCCGGCAAATACGGTCCGTACGTTCGCTGCGGTGAACGCACCGTCGGCGTGCCCGAAACCCTCACCCCCGAAGAACTCAACGTCGCCAAGGCGGTCGAGTTGCTCAACGCACCGAGCAACGACGAACCGATCGGACAACTCGACGGACTGCCCGTGTACGTGAAGACGGGTCGCTACGGTCCGTACGTGCAGCAGGGTGATCGATCCGACGATGCGAATGCGCCCGCGCCGCGCACCGCAACGCTCTTTCCGAACATGGAACCCGCGGCGGTCACCATGGAGATGGCGACGATGTTGCTGTCGCTGCCGCGCGTCGTCGGCGTCGATCCGGCAGACGGTGTCACGATCACCGCGCAGAACGGTCGCTACGGGCCGTACATCACGAAGGACAAGGACAGTCGCACGCTGAACAGCCACGACGAGATCTTCACGATCACGCTCGAGCAGGCACTTGCTCTTCTCGCCCAGCCACGCAAGTACGGCCGACGCGGTACCGCGAAGCCGCCGCTGAAGGAGTTCGGCAACGATCCCGTGTCGGGCTTGGCCGTCGTCGCCAAGGACGGACGCTTCGGTGTGTACGTCACCGACGGTGTCACGAATGCGAGCCTCACGCGCGGCGATCGTGTCGAGTTCATCACCCCCGAGCGGGCCTTCGAGTTGCTCGCCAACCGTCGCGAGAACCCGCCCGAGCCGAAGGGGCCGCGCGCGAAGAAGGCTGCGCGTGCGACGAAGGAACCCGCGGCCAAGAAGGCGGCGCCATCGACAACCGAAACCGATGACACTGCGACACCTCGCGTCGCGAAGAAGGCTGCCGTCAAGAAGGTGAAGAAGGCCGCGAAGAAGGCTCCGGCGAAGAAGCGCGCGGCGGCCAAGTAACCCCTCCCCTCTAGGGTTGGGGCGATGTCAACGGCGAAGTACATCGCCCTCGAGGGCGTCGAAGGCTGCGGAAAGTCGACGCACGTCACGCGCCTCGCCGAATCGCTCGGCGCACTCGCCACCCGCGAACCCGGCGGAACCGTCATCGGCAGCACGCTGCGCGGGATCATGGCCGACACGAACAACTCACATTTATCAGCGCGCGCCGAGGCGCTGATGATGGCCGCCGACCGGGCGCAACACCTGCACGAGCTTGTCGTACCCACGCTCGCTGCGGGGCGCCACGTCGTCAGCGACCGTTCGCTGTACTCGTCGCTCGCGTACCAGGGGTACGGCCGCCAACTCGGCGTCGACGCGGTGCGCAGCTTCAACGACTTCGCCGTTGGCGGACGGTGGCCCGATCTCGTCGTGTACATCCGGCTCGACATTGCGGTCGTGCGCGAGCGACTGAAGAAGCGCACGATCGACCGCTTCGAACAGGAAGACGACGCGTTCTTCGCCCGCGTTACCGAGGGGTTCGAGGAGCTCGCGCGGCGCGAGCCCGGGCGCTGGCTCGTCGTCGACGGTCTGCCACCGAAAGACGACGTGCAGCGTGCGATCCGTGACGGCGTGCGCGAACGACTCGGGGTCTGAGCATGTTCTTGGGCGGTCGAGGAGCCAGTCGCGGAGACATCCGATGAGCCAGTCGACGAACAGGGCGAGCGTCTGGGACGGCGTGGTCGGTCAGGACGCGGCGGTGAAACGTCTGCTCGCACTCGCCGAACATCCGCCGCACGCGTACCTCTTCGTCGGTCCGGAAGGTGCGGGCAAGGAAACCGCTGCGCGTGCGTTTGCCGCACGGCTCATCACCGGATCGTCCGACGCCTCGTCACGTGAGGCCGACCTCATCATGCGCGGCGCCTTCGCCGACGTCACCGAGGTGGTGCGCGAAGGCGCTGCCGTCGACAAGGAAGAGGCACAAACGATCGTGCAGCAGTCGGTGCTCACGCCGACCGAATCGGCGATGCGAGTCGTCATCATCCACGACGTTCACCTGATGCGCGACACCGCCGCAGTGCGGTTGCTGAAGACCCTCGAAGAGCCCAACGAACGACTCGTGTTCATCCTGCTCGCCGAACAATTGGTGACGTCGCTCGACACGATCAACTCGCGCTGCGTCATCGTCCAGTTCCCGCCGATGTCGGCCGATTCGGTCGTCGAGGCACTCGTTGCCGAGGGAATCGGACGTGACGTCGCACGACGCGCGGCGCTGTCGTCCGGCGGGAGTCTCGGTCGGGCGCGGGTGCTCGTCGCCGACCCCGCACTGGCGTCACGACAGGAGTTCTTCGCCTCGATCCCCTACCGTCTCGACGGCAGCGGCGCGACCGTCGCACGGATCGTCGACGAACTCGACGACATGCTCGAAACGGCGATCGAGCCGCTCGCCGCGCAACACGAGCGCGAACTCGAGGAACTCGAGATGCGGGTGAAGTTGTCGGGTGAACGCGGCAGCGGACGACGTGCCCTCGCCGACTCGCACAAGCGCCAGTTGCGCAAGTTCAAGACCGACGAGTTGCGCGAAGGGCTCTCCCTCGTCGCTGCCGAGTACCACCACGCCGTCGTCACCTTGCTCGACAGCGCCGGCATCGGCGAGTACGAGCGGGCGATCCTCGCGATTCACGATGCCATCGGCGCACTTGCCGTCAACGTCAACGAAACGCTGCTCCTCCACTCGCTGTTTGCGCGCTGTCCGTCGCTGCGCACCGTCGTTTCTCCGCGCAGCCTCCTGACGGTGGAATAACCCCATGCGCATCGGCATCCTCGTCGTCGCGTACAACGCCAAGGACACTCTCGCCTGGGTGCTCGATCGGATCCCCCGCGACTTCCTTTCGCGGATCGACGTCATCCTCGTCTGCGACGACGCAAGCACCGACGAAACGTTCCAGGTCGGTCTCGAATTGCAGCGCACGCGCACCGACCTGCCCCTGCAGGTGATCCGTCGCCCCGTGAACCTCGGATACGGCGGCAACCAGAAGGCGGGCTACCGGTGGATGATCGACCACGGCGTCGACATCGTCGTGCTGCTGCACGGCGACGGGCAGTACGCACCCGAGTACCTGGCGGCGATGGTCGAGCCGATCGTCGACGGACGTGCCGATGTCGTCTTCGGATCGCGGATGCTCACGAAGGGTGGTGCACTCGCCGGGGGAATGCCGAAATACAAGTTCGTCGGCAACAAGATTCTCACGTTCTGGCAGAACCTCATGGCGGGCGTGAAGCTCAGTGAATGGCACAGCGGCTACCGCGCATACTCGACTCGTGCGCTCGATTCGGTCGGCTTCGAATTGAACTCGAACTACTACGACTTCGACACCGAGATCATTCTGCAAATGATCGAGTCGGGGCAACGCATCGTCGAGATCCCGATCCCGACGTTCTACGGCGACGAACTTTCGCGGGTGAACGGCATCAAGTACGGATGGCGGGTGGCAAAGCACACTGCGCGATGGCGCCTGGAGCGACGACGCCACTGAGCCTCCCATGACCGCACCATCGCGCCTGCGCTACCGCTCACAGATCGTCGCAACGGCCCCGGTTGCAGTGCTGTCACTCCTCGCTTTCGTCATCACGGTGTTCGCGACGCGACGCGGAATCGGGCTCAGTTGGGACTCCACCGACTACATCGCCGTCGGCCAGACGATTGCGCGTTACGGATTCGCCCTCGACGTCACGGCATTACCGATGACGATCCGCCCGCCGGGGCTCTCCATCGCAGTGACCATCGGTGAGTACGTCGGGATTTCCCCATCGGTGGCGTTGCGGCTGCTCAACGCGATCTCGATTGCCGTCGTCGTCGTGTGCACCGATGTTCTGTTGCGCCGCGCCGGTGTACGCACCGCCGCTCGATACATCGGCGTTGCACTCGTCGTCGTCAGCCCCGCGCTGCTCGATCTCACGTCGATGGCGTGGTCGGAGCCACCGTTCATCGCCCTCGCCATGGTGAGCCTCGTCCTCGTCACACAAAAGCGAACGTTGTGGGCCGATCTGCTGCTTGCAGGGTGCTTCTCTGCTCTGTTCTTCGTGCGCTACGTCGGTGTGTTCTATGCCGCACCGATTGGACTCTTCGCCGTCGTGCGCACGTGGCGCGAACGCGGTGTGGTACGGGCGCTGCTGCGCGGCTCACTCATTGCGGTCGTCAGTGCCGTGGGTCCGACGTTGTGGTTGCGACGCAACTACGACATCGACGGCACCCTCACCGGTTACCGCGTGCCCGGCGGCGGAACGCTGCTCGGTCCGCTCGCCACGTTCACGGGAACGCTCGGCAGCTGGGTGCTCGGCCGCCCGCCGCTTGACGGCAACGGCGGCATCTATCTCTCGTGGTCGGATCACAGTGCTGCGATGCAGACGGCGGGAATCGTCGCCTGGGTCGCGATCATCGCCGTCGTCATCGGTGCCGTCGCGCTCCGCAAGAAGCACGTCGGTGACGTGATCGGCGTGATGATCCTGCTCGTCGTTGCGTACTCGGCGTTTTCCGTCTATCGCTTCGTGTACCACGAGATGGGTCCGCTCGATTCGCGGATGATGAGCGGCCTGTACGTACCGTTGCTCGTCATTCTCGTCGTGTGCATCGATCGAATCGTCCGCACGAAGACGGTTGCACGCATCGCCCTCGCCGCCGGTGTCGTCGCCGTCGCGTCACATGCCGTGCAACTCGGCACCGATGCGGTGGCATATGCCCGCGACGGACGCCACTGGGGAAGCACCACGTTCCAGAATGCGCCGATCCACCGGGTGATTCGCGACCTCGGTGACGACATCGCGTTGTACAGCAACGAGCCGCAGAGCTTGTTCGCCGCCACGATGCACTGGCCGGTGCGCAACCAGTATCAGTACCACCTCGGTTATCCGCGTCCGTGCACCGACCGCTACTTCGTCTGGTACAACCAAACCTTCCTCCCCGAGGGCAAACCGGTCGGCGCCGACATCATGTACTCCGACTCGTGGGGTGAGATCCTGTCGCTCGGGAAATGCGACGAACCGATCGAAAAATACTGGCCGTAACGGTCCCGAACGTCGCTAGCGTGTGGAGCCTCGCCCGAGTGGCTCAGTGGTAGAGCAACGCACTCGTAATGCGTAGGTCGCGGGTTCAATTCCCGCCTCGGGCTCCAGGAAATTCAGTCGATCGACCAGCGAACTTCGACCGACACGCTCACTTCGCTCGTGCCCAGATCAATCGTCGTGGCGGCATCGGACGCAGCTTCCGTGCGCATGACGGGTGCGACGTTGACCGGAGCGTCGATCTCACTGAACGCGACGACGTCACCGAGTGACACACCGAGCAACCTCGCGTACTCCTCGGCCTTCTCCCGCGCCTTCTTCACCGCGTCTTCACGTGCGGCAACGGCGGCATCGGTCGCGTCGTCGACGATCGGTGTCGTGCCGTTCACCGAGACGTCACTGCCACCGGCGGCGACGACCGCGTCGATTACCGCACCAGCCGACTCGGCATCACGAATGAGCACGTCAAACATCTGCGTCGCGCGATGTCCGGTGATGACCGGCCCGCCTTCACGCGAGTAGTCGTATTCGGGGGCCACCGAATATCCCTGGGTCGCAATGTCGGCTTCCTCGACTCCCGAATCGAACAGTGCTTCGCGCACCGCATCGGCGCTCGAGGCCACCCGCGCAGTTGCGTCCTCGGGGGTTTGGGCCACGACGCTCACCGACAGCGACAAACGCACCGCATCGGGAACCACGTCTGCTGTGCCGGTTGCGCGAACGGTGATGCCGTCCCCGACCGCATCTCCTCCGATGTTCACGGTTTCACCGCAGGAACTGAGAGCGAGAACGGCTGTGAGCGCGACGGTGGTCGCAAGTGCACGACGGAACATGCCCACACGCTACGTGTCACTGCGATGACGCACGTCCCATGCCGACGACTAGGCTCTCCGACGTGATCGCAGCAGTTCCGTGGCACTGGTGGTTGGGAGCAGGATTGCTCATTGCCGGTGGTGGTGCCGTTCTCTCCCTCGTCGCCGGTTACCTGAAGAAGGTGACGGCCATGAAGTACCCGTCGCGCAAGCAATCCTCGTAGGAGACACCGGAGGGGCGATGCACGCCCCGAGCGACGATCTTCGGCGCCATCCGATGGTGCACGACCTGCTCGCGAAGTGCAGGTTCCCCGCAACACCCGTCCTCCGCTGCGCCGTCTCGGGAGGCCCCGACTCGATGGCGTTGCTCGCACTTGCCGTCGCCTCGGGCGCACGGGTTGAGGCACACCATGTGCACCATCATCTGCGTGCCGATGCCGACAATGACGTCATCGTCATCCGACGATTCGCGGACGCACACGCAGTGCCGGTCATCGAGCACCATGTCACCGTCGCACCCGGAGCGAACCTCGAAGCCCGCGCACGGGAAGCTCGCTACGGCGCCCTTCCCGACGTCGCACTCACCGGTCACACCGCCGACGATCGCGCGGAAACAATGCTCATCAACCTCATGCGCGGCGCGGCGGCATCGGGACTGTCGTCGATGCAGCACGACCGACGACCACTCATCGCACTGCGACGCCGCGACACCCACGACCTGTGCGCAGCACTCGGAATCGCCGTCGTCAGCGACACAATGAACGACGATCCGCGGTTCCAGCGCACCCGGGTACGGGGCGAGCTCGTGCCATTGCTCAACGACATTTCCGGTCGCGACGTCGTGCCGATTCTCGTGCGCCAGAGCGACATCATGGCCGACGACGAGCGGCTGCTCGACGAACTCGCGGCGACGATCGATCCGACGGATGCGCGCAGCGTGCGCGATGCTCCCCTGCCCCTCGCCCGGCGCGCGCTGCGCAAGTGGTTGGCGAACCCGTACCCTCCGGACGTCGCAACGATCGAGCGAGTTCTCAGCGTTGCGCGCGGCCAAGCGACGGCGTGTGACATCGGCTCCGGGCGAAGCGTGCGACGTTCACAGCAGAGACTCAGCATCATCACGGCACGAGAAGACGACCCCGAGAGCCGACGAGACAACGTCGTGTAGGCTCTCGCCCCGATGTCACAAAAGCTGCGCGGCAAGTGGGCCCTGGGAATCCAGCCCCGCGACCTCACCTGGATCGTCAAGGATCAGCTCGCCATTTGCGAACGGCCCGGTGGCTACGGCACGAATCACCGTCGGGTGCGCCGCCAGGAAGAGATCATCTGGCTGCGTGAAAACGACTTCCACTGCGTCGTCAGCATCAGTGGAGCACCGCACAACCTGCACAGTTACGAGGAGCTGCAGATGCCGTTTCGGCACCTGCCGTTACTCACGACCGACGATCTCGACCAGTGGGCACGCCGTTTTTACGCCGAAATCAGCGCAATGCTCGCCAAGAACCAGCGCATCATTGTGCACGCCGAAGAGGTCGCTGACCAGTTGATCGGCGTCATGGGTGCCTACCTGCGCTGGCTCGGTGTCGTCACCGAACCCACCGAGGCCATCACCCTCATCGAGCGTCTCACCGGACGACCGCTCGAAACCGTGTCGCGTGCGCTCATCATGCGCGCCCACACGCTGCGCTAGTGCGCATAGTCATCGTCGGAGCCGGTCTCGCCGGTCTCAGCGCTGCACGTCTGCTTCGGGACGCAGGCCACGATGTCGTCGTGCTCGACAAGGGCCGTTCACCGGGTGGACGTTGCGCGACGCGGCGCATCGGCAACGCAACGCTCGACCACGGCGCCCAGTTCTTCACGGTGCGCAGCGACGAATTCGCCCGTTGCATCGACGAATGGAGCGCCGCCGGGATCGTGCGCGAGTGGACGCGCGGATTCGGTGATCACGACGGACACCCGCGCTACGTCGGCAGCCGCGGAATGACGGGGATCGCAAAACATCTCGCGCTCGGACTCGACGTCACGTGCTCGACGCTCGTGTTCGCGATCGAACGAGGTTCATCGACGCAATGGTGCGTGCGACTCGACGACGGCACCGGCATCGACGCCGATGCGGTCATACTCACGTGCCCCGTACCGCAGTCGATCGCACTCGCAATCACCGCCGGCATCGAGATACCGGAGGCGCTGCGCACGATGAAGTACGACGCCACGCTCGCCGCTCTCGTCGTCACCGACCGTCCGATCGATCTTCCCGAACCGGGTGCCGTGCAGCGACCGGGCGACATCTTCGAGTTCATCGCCGACAACCAGCGCAAGGGGATCAGCGACGTCCCCGCCGTCACCTTCCACACCACGGCGCAGTTCAGCAACGACAACTGGTGGCTCGAACCCGACGAGGCTCATCGCATCATCATGAACGCGGCGGCCGAGTGGATCGGCGACGCGCACATCTTCGAAGCACAACACAAGCGGTGGCGCATGGCGACACCGCAAACGATCTGGCCGGAGCGTTACTGGGAAAGCGACCGACTCCTGTTCGCCGGTGATGCCTTCGGCGGGCCGCGCATCGAAGGTGCGGTGCTCTCGGGGCGCGCAGCAGCGCAACGATTGATCGCGAACTGACGGACGCCGCTACAGCAGCGAGTCGAGCAATGCCTGCGGCGCACGACGCAACGCGTCGGTGGCCGGTGAAGCGGGCATGCGATCGCACTCCGCCTCGGCGATGGCGACATAGTTGCGCGCCGACTCGAGTGCACCGGCGAGACCACCGCCGTTGCGCACGATCGACAGCGCATCGGCGAGATCGCCGCCGTGCAGCGGTACACCGAGCATTTCGTGCAGGCGTTTCGCTGCCGAATCGCCCGCAGACAAGGTGAGCAACACGGGCAGCGTGTACACGCCCTCTTCCATGTCGTGCCCGGCGGGCTTGCCCAGCTCCTCCTCCGTCGAGGTGATGTCGAGAATGTCGTCGACGAGCTGGAAGACCATTCCGTAGGCATTGCCGAAGTTCGTCAGCGCATCGACGACCGGTCGCGGCTGGTCGGCAACGAGCGCTCCGATGCGGGCAGAAGCGGCGAACAGCGACGCGGTCTTGCCCTCGATGCTCATGAGGTAGGACGGAACGGTGCGGGCACGGTCGTACGTATGGCGCAGTTCCTCGATCTGACCTTCGCACAGACGACCGATCGTTTGTGCCAGGAGTCCCGCGACTTCGTTGCCGAGCGATGCGGCGATTTCCGAGGCGCGGGCGAGCAGGAAGTCGCCGGCAACGATGGCCTGCAGGTTCCCCCACTTCGCATTCACCGTCTCGACGCCGCGCCTGGTCGTGCTTTCATCCATGACGTCGTCGTGATACAGCGAGCCGAGATGGACGAGTTCGCAGGAAATTCCGCCGCTGATGACGTCGTCGGACACCGGTTCGACGCGCCCCACCTGGGCGGCGGCAACGGCAAGGACGGGACGCAAGCGTTTGCCACCGGCGACGATGAGGTGCGAGGCGATTTCGGTGAGATACGCGTCGGGAGTACGTACGGCGTGGCGGAGGGCCGCTTCGATGCGATCCCGATCGACATTCATCAGGGGAATGTCCAGCAAGGGCGAGGCAAGTGCCACACGGCAAGGCTACGCACAGTTGTGCACTCAACGTGAAACGCTGCGGCATTCGTCATTCGGGCGCACCGTGCCCCGCCGATACACTTCGGAGCAATGAGATCACGGCTTTCCAAGCGTCCGTGACAAAGGTGGTGTCGCGTGTTTGAAAGGTTCACCGACAGGGCCCGCCGAGTCGTCGTGCTGGCCCAAGAGGAAGCACGCCTGCTCAATCACTCGTACATCGGCACCGAGCACATCCTCCTCGGACTCATTCACGAGGGCGAAGGCGTTGCTGCGAAGGCACTCGAGTCGCTGAACATCTCCCTCGAGGCCGTGCGCGCCCAGGTCGAAGAAATCATCGGTCAGGGCGGTTCGTCACCATCGGGTCACATTCCCTTCACACCGCGCGCAAAGAAGGTGCTCGAGTTGTCGTTGCGCGAGGCGCTGCAGCTCGGTCACAACTACATCGGCACCGAGCACATCCTGCTCGGCCTCATCCGTGAAGGTGAAGGCGTTGCCGCACAGGTGCTCGTGAAACTCGGTGCCGATCTGTCGCGCGTACGCCAGCAGGTCATCCAGCTGCTCAGCGGCTACGAGGGTGGCTCGAAGAGCGAAGGCGAAGCCGTCGGCGCGAAGGAAACCCCGGCCGAAAAGGGTGGCAGCCAGATTCTCGATCAATTCGGGCGCAACCTCACCCAGCTGGCACGCGACAAGAAGCTCGACCCGGTCATTGGCCGTCAGCGCGAAATGGAACGCGTCATGCAGATCCTCTCGCGGCGCACGAAGAACAATCCCGTGCTCATCGGCGAACCCGGCGTCGGCAAGACCGCCAT
>JBIIUH010000097.1:0-4789 GCA_044340075.1 Ilumatobacteraceae bacterium
AGTTGTACACGCTCGACCTCGGCGCACTCGTCGCCGGCAGCCGTTACCGCGGCGACTTCGAAGAGCGTCTGAAGAAGGTGCTGAAGGAGATCCGCACACGCGGCGACATCATCCTCTTCATCGACGAGATCCACACGCTCGTCGGTGCCGGTGCGGCCGAAGGTGCCATCGACGCGGCATCGATCCTCAAGCCGATGCTCGCCCGCGGTGAACTGCAGACCATCGGTGCGACGACACTCGACGAGTACCGCAAGCATTTCGAAAAAGATGCCGCTCTCGAGCGACGCTTCCAGCCGGTAAAGGTCGACGAGCCTTCGGTTGCGCACACGATCGAGATCCTCAAGGGCATTCGCGACAAGTACGAGAGCCACCACCGCGTCACAATCACCGACCAGGCGCTCGTCGCGGCGGCGAACCTCGCCGACCGTTACATCTCCGATCGTCATCTGCCCGACAAGGCGATCGACCTCATCGACGAAGCGGGCAGCCGTCTGCGCATCAAGCGCATGAAGACGCCACCCGACCTCAAGGAACTCGAGACGAAGATCAAGCAGGTGCAGGAAGCGAAGAAGAAGGCCGTCGAGGAGCAACGTTTCGAAGAAGCAGGCCGCCTGCGCGACCAGGAGCGCTCCTTGCTCGACGAGCGCACGCAGAAGGAAGCCGACGTCAAGGCGCAGGGAGTCAATCTCTACGACGAGGTGAACGAGGAAGCGATCGCCGAGGTGCTCAGCATCTGGACGGGCATCCCCGTGTACAAGCTCACCGAAGAAGAGACCGCCAAGCTCCTCAACATGGAAGCCGAGTTGCACAAGCGGATCATCGGCCAGGAAGACGCGATCAAGGCGGTCAGCCAGAGCATCCGCCGCACCCGTGCGGGCCTGAAAGACCCGAAGCGCCCGAGCGGATCGTTCATTTTCCTCGGACCCACCGGCGTCGGCAAGACCGAACTTGCCAAGACCCTCGCGGAGTTCCTCTTCGGTGACGAAGATGCCCTCATCTCGCTCGACATGAGCGAATACATGGAGAAGCACACCGTCAGCCGTCTCGTCGGTTCGCCCCCGGGATACGTCGGTTACGACGAAGGTGGCCAGCTCACCGAGGCGGTCCGCCGCAAGCCGTTCTCCGTCGTGCTCTTCGACGAGATCGAAAAGGCGCACCCCGACGTGTTCAACACGTTGCTGCAGATCCTCGAAGAGGGTCGTCTCACCGACGCGCAGGGTCGCACGACCGACTTCCGCAACACCGTCATCATCATGACGTCGAACCTCGGAACGCAGGATCTGCGCAAGGCGAACGTCGGCTTCGGCAAGAACGACGAGGCGATGTCGTACACCCGCATGCGCGAGAAGGTGTCCGAGGCGCTGAAGGTTCACTTCCGTCCCGAGTTCCTCAACCGCATCGACGAAATCATCGTGTTCCACGAGTTGTCGATGAACGAAGTCGTCCAGATGGTCGATCTCATGAGCAAGCGACTCGTCACCCAGCTCGAGGGTCTCGGCCTGGGTCTCGAGCTCACACCGTCGGCGAAGGAGTTGCTCTCCAAGAAGGGCTACGACCCGCAGCTCGGAGCACGACCGCTGCGCCGTGCGTTGCAGCGCCTCGTCGAAGATCCGCTCTCGGAGCGCCTGCTGAACAAGCAGTTCGTTGCCGGTCAGATCATCGTCGTCGGAGTCGAGGACGACCCGGAGAACGCAGGCGACAAGCGCATGACGTTCAGCGCCATCGACGGTTTCGTTCCGCCGGTGGCCGCGGGGCTCGCCGGCCCGGGTGACGCCTCCGGCACCGAGTGAACCGGCGCCTCCTCGGCGCCATTCGCCGAATCATCGGCATCACACTGCTTGCCGTCGTCGCGACGGCGTGCCGCCTCGACGTCTCGACGACCGTTGACGTCGCACGCAACGGCTCGGGACGAATCACTCTCGTTGCCGTTGCCGACGCCGAACTCGTGCAGCGCGCTCCCGAATTGAAGGACGGCGTTGCCGCCGACGACTTGCGCGCGCGGGGCTGGACCGTCGGCACACCGACTCCCCTCCCCGACGGCGGCATCCAGGTGATCGTTGAACGCAGTTTCGCCACACCGGCAGAGGCCACCGAACTGCTCGCCGGGTTGTCCGGAGACGCCGGACCTTTCCACGATCTCACGCTCACGCGCACGGGCTCGATCGTGGCATCGACGTTCGATGTCACGGGTGAACTGCGCATCGACGGAGGTCTCGCTGCCTTTGCCGATGCCGAGCTCGTCGATCTCGTCGGCTCCGTTCCGTTCGACGACATCCTCGTGACGCAGGAACGAACGCTGGCCGACACGTTGTCGCTGTCGCTTTCGACACGACTGCCCGGCGACGTGTCATCGGCGTCGGGGGCGGTCGACGAGAACGTCGTGCGATGGGACGTTCCACTCGACGGTTCGAGCGTTGCGGTGGAGGCCCGCTCGCGCAACTTCGACGTCGCCGCGCTCCTCGGGCGGATCATCGCAATCATCGCCTTCGTCGCGCTCGCTGCGTGGCTCGTCGGCATGGCCGTCGTCACCGTTCGCATCATTCGCCGGCGCCGTGCGATCGGGCGCACACCGTAGACCTAACCTGTCGGGCGTGGCACGCCTGCGCACCGTCTACGTCTGCACCGACTGCGGACACGAGCACCCCAAATGGACCGGCCAGTGTGCGGGGTGCGGCGCATGGAACTCCCTCGTCGAAGACGTCGTCGGCGATGCTCCGGCCGCGCCGACAAAGCGGGCCGCGGCACGCCCAGCGTCGGCACCCGTTCCGCTCACCACTGCAAACGCATCGACGACACAGGCCACTCCCACGGGCATCGGTGAGCTCGATCGTGTTCTCGGCGGTGGTCTCGTCCCCGGTTCGGTGACGTTGCTCGGTGGCGAACCGGGTATCGGCAAGTCGACGCTGCTGTCACAGGTCGTCGGCCGATGGCCGGGCCGCAGCCTCTACGTGAGCGCCGAAGAAAGCACCGATCAGGTGCGCTTGCGGGCCGGGCGACTCGGCGTCAACAGCGACAACGCACTGCTCGTATCGCTGTCGGTCGTCGACGACATCGTCGCCGCCATCGATGCGGCCACCCCGAGTCTCGTCATCATCGACAGCATCCAGACGATCGCCGACACCTCGGTCGGCTCGGCACCGGGATCCGTCGTCCAGGTGCGCGAGTGTGCCCACCGCCTCGTGCAGGAGGCCAAGGCACGCGGCATCGCCGTCGTCCTCGTCGGTCACGTCACGAAGGAAGGATCGATCGCCGGTCCCCGACTGCTCGAACACGTCGTCGACACGGTGCTGTCGTTCGAGGGCGATCGCGTGCACGCACTGCGCACCGTTCGCGCGATGAAACACCGGTTCGGATCCACGAACGAACTCGGACTGTTCGAGATGACCGCCGACGGTCTGCGCGACGTCCCCGATGCGAGCACCCTGTTCCTCGCCGATCGTCAACGCGGTGTGGCCGGGTCCGTCGTCGTCCCCGTTCTCGACGGTCACCGACCCCTGCTCGTCGAGTTGCAGGCGCTCACGACGAAGATGACGAGCGGCGTTCCACCACGGCGCAGCAGCCAGGGATTCGAGTCGTCGCGCTTGGCAATGTTGCTCGCCGTTCTCGATCGTCGTGCCGGATGTTCGCTCTCGGCCCACGAAGTGTTCGTCTCCGTCGTCGGCGGTATTCGCGTGTCCGACCCCGGTGCCGACCTCGGCATGTGCGTCGCGCTCGCCTCGTCGCTGCGCGACGTCACCGTCGATCCGACGATCACGTGCATCGGTGAAGTCGGTCTCGCCGGCGAGGTGCGCCACGTCGCACAGATCGAACGCCGTCTCAGCGAAGCGGCACGCCTCGGATTCACGAGTGCGATCATCCCTGCAAGTGCATCGGTGCGAGCTCCACAGGGTGTGAAACTCGTGAAGGTTGCGTCGATCGGAGAAGCAATCACCCGCGCGATGTAGCGTTGCCATATGCGCGTTGTCGTCGTCACCCCGACGTACAACGAAGCCGACAACATCGACACGTTCCTCGATCGCGTTCGGGCGGCAGTTCCCGCCGCCAATGTCGTCGTCGTCGACGATGCGAGCCCCGACGGCACCGGTGACAAGGTCCGGGCCCGCTCGGCACGTGATCCGCTCATTCGCCTGATGGCCCGCACCGGCCCCCGCGGATACGCCGCAGCAAGTCGTGACGCCCTGACGACCCTCGCCGCAGCCGGTGAAGCCGACGTCATCGTCACCATGGACGCCGACCTCTCCCATGCCCCCGAATCGATTCCCGCCCTCGTCGCGGCGATCGAAGCGGGTGCCGACGTCGTCGTCGGCTCGCGCTACGTCGCAGGTGGCGGAGTCGTCAACTGGCCGCTGCACCGACGCCTGCTGTCGCGCTGGGGGAACCTGTACACCGCGGCAATGCTGAAGGTGAAGATCCGCGACTGTACATCGGGATTCCGTGCCTACCGTGCATCGACGCTGCGTGACAGCGACGTCGGCTCGACGACCGCGAACGGTTACGCCTTCCTCACCGAGCTCGCCTGGCTGCTCTCGCGCCGCAACGGATCACGGATCGTCGAGGTGCCGATCACGTACGTCGATCGCACCCTCGGCCAGTCGAAGATGAACCTCTCCATCGTGCGCGAGTCGATGTGGCTCGTCACGACGTGGGGTGTGAAGCTCCGTCTGCGGGGCACCCTTCGTCACTGAGGTAGGCGCTGGCTATTGCCCATCGCTGGCGCCTAAGGATCGGTCTACCTGACATCGAGCGCCCGTAGCCTTTTCGGCGTGACGACACTGAGCACGCCCCCTGC
>JBIIUH010000001.1:0-55922 GCA_044340075.1 Ilumatobacteraceae bacterium
CCACAAGCCCCTCGAGGGTCGCGTGCTCCCGGGGCTGGTCAGCCCCCGTCGATCGGTGCCCGACCACATCATGAAGCCTCCGTACGCCGATACGGGCCACGTCGAGCGTCGCTCGGAGTCGGCGGTGAAGTCGCCCGACGTCATCGAGCGGATGCGCAAGGCCGGAGCAATTGCCGCCGAGGTGTTGCGACTCGCCGGCGCCATGGTGCGGCCGGGGATCACCACCGACGAGATCGACGTGTACGTCCATCAGCTGTGCATCGAGCGCGGCGCATACCCGAGCCCGCTCAACTACCAGGGATACCCGAAGAGCGTGTGCACGAGCGTCAACGAAGTCATCTGCCACGGCATCCCCGATTCGCGCGTCCTGCAGGACGGTGACATCATCAACCTCGACGTCACGTGTTTCGTCGACGGGGTGCACGGCGACACGAACGCCACATTCGCCGTCGGAACGATCGACGAAGAGAGCCGTCACCTCATCGAGGTGACTCGTGAATCCATGTGGCGAGGAATCAACGTCGTGCGCCCGGGAGTGCCGTTGTACGAGATCGGTCGCGCCATCGAATCGCACGCCAAGTCGCACAAGATGGGTGTCGTGCGCGCGTTCATCGGACACGGCATCGGCGAGCAGTTCCACACCGACATCCAGATCCTCCACTACTACGAGCCGCGCAACAGCCTGCTCATGCGCCCGGGGATGACCTTCACGATCGAGCCGATGATCACGCTCGGTTCGGAGAAACACCGCATGTGGGACGACGACTGGACCGCCGTCACCATCGACGGGAAACGCACCGCGCAGTTCGAGCACACCGTGCTCGTCACCGACGACGGTGTCGAGGTTCTCACCCAGTGATCCTCGAGGACGACACGCCGCGTTACGTCCGCTTTGCGCGCGACGAATGGGCAGCCTTGCGCGCCCAGACGCCGTTGACCATTCGCGAGAAGGACCTCGAGGCGTTGCGCGGCATCAACGACCGCATCGACCTCGAAGAGGTGACGGCGATCTACCTTCCGCTCACCCGGTTGCTTAACCTCTACGTATCGGCGACGCAGAACCTGCACCGCGTGTCGTCGACCTTCCTCGGCACGATCGCCCCGAAGATGCCGTACGTCATCGGCATCGCCGGCAGCGTTGCGGTGGGTAAAAGCACGTTCGCGCGCATCCTGCAGGCTTTGCTCAGCCGCTGGCCGGAACACCCGCGCGTCGAGCTCATCACCACCGACGGCTTCCTCCATCCGAACGACGTCCTTGCCGAGCGCGGCATCATGGACCGCAAGGGATTCCCGGAGAGCTACGACACGGCGCGACTGCTGTCGTTCCTGCGCGAAGTGAAGAGCGGTGCACCCGAGGTCGAGGCCCCGGTGTACAGCCACGTCGTGTACGACGTCCTTCCCGATACGCGCGAAGTCGTGCACCAGCCCGACATCCTCATCCTCGAGGGCCTCAACGTCCTGCAGGTCGACACGAACGCGACCGAGTTCGTCTCGGATTACTTCGACTTCTCGATCTACCTCGACTCCGACGAGGAACTCATCGAGGAATGGTTCATCGAGCGGTTCCACACGCTGAGACGCACCGTGTTCCAGGACCCGTCGAGTTTCTTCCGCCACTTCGCCGAACTCACCGACGAGCAGGCGGAGGAAGTCGCGCACCACATCTGGGCGTCGATCAACGGTCGCAACCTGCGCGAGAACATCGCTCCGACCAAGGGTCGCGCGTCACTCATGTTGCACAAGGCCGCCGACCACCGCATCAGCGACATCTTCCTGCGCAAACTCTGACGCCTGCGATTCCGCAGGCGCGAGTCGTCAGCTGCGGTGCAACGCGTTGAGGTAGTTGTACACGGTGATGCGCGACACGCCCATGGCGTCGGCGACATCCTCCACTGCGCGACGCAGGATGAATGCACCGCGTTCATCGAGCAGGCGGATCGCCCGCTGCTTGTCGGCGCGCGACAACTCGGGAAGTCGACCGCCGAGTTCACGTTCGACGGACTCGATGAGGCGGTCGAGCGCTCCGTGCAACACCGGCAGCCGCACCGCGGCGACGGTCTTGCCCTCCCACACGAGAGGCAGGTCGGACTTCGACATGTCGCGCGGATCGACGACGGTCGCGCCGAGGGCTTTCAGCAGCGGACGCAACGACACGAGGAGCGGATGGTCGTGCTGCACTACGCCGACTCTTTCGACACCGTGACGTTGACGACCGTTGCGCCGTTCGCGTAGGCCGCGTTCATGAGATCACCGACGACGCGACCGAGATCGCCCGCGGCAACTGTGAATACCGTGCCGAAGGGACCGAAATCAACGGTGATGCCGTGCTTCTCGACGGCAGCGACCGCTTCGGTGACGTGCGGCCCCGGGCGTCCCTCGACGAACGGTTCGACCGTGAACTCGACGCTGAGCATGCACCGCTCCTTCCCGCAGAACGACCACGAGCGTACCGCTCACCCAATTGACCGAACCCGTCGGGGGTGAACCGTGCATCGCGCAGCTGACGTACGATGCGGCATGGCCACCGACGACACGACGCACGACGCCCGCGACCGGCACGGAAGCGGCGTCGGACTGCGCGAACATGCCACCGAACTGCACTCCGGGGCCGTCGCCCTGCGACGCCGCCTGCACGAATGGCCCGAGGTCGGCAACCACCTGCCCGTCACCCGCAACGCGGTGCTCGCGGCGCTCGAAGGACTCCCGCTCGACATCACGCTCCACGAAACGACGAGCGGAATAGCGGCGCTGCTCACGGGTGGCAAGCCCGGACCGACCGTCATGCTGCGCGGTGACATGGACGCACTTCCGATGCCCGAGGACACCGGGCTCGACTATGCGTCGCGAACCGACAACGTCATGCACGCCTGCGGACACGACACGCACACGGCAATGCTCGCAACGACGGCGCGACTGCTCAGCGAGCGGCGCGACTCGCTTCCCGGTCGCGTGCTGTTCATGTTCCAACCCGGCGAAGAGGGACATCACGGAGCGCGATACATGCTCGACGAGGGCCTCCTGGACGTTGCGTCCCTCGCCGACGGCACGCCCTCACCGATCACGGCGGCGTACGCACTGCACATCACGTCGTCGCTGCCGAGCGGATTCATGGCGGCGCGACCCGGCCCGATCATGGCGTCGTCGGACACCCTCGACATCGTCGTCACCGGAACGGGCGGGCACGCGTCGGAACCGTTCCGCACCCGCGATCCGATCCCCGTCGCCTGCGAAATTGTGCAGGCACTGCAGATGCACGTCACACGGCGCATCGACGTATTCGACCCCACCGTCGTCACCGTCACCCAGATCCACACCGGCACGACTTCGAACGTCATCCCTGAAACCGCGCACATCAACGGCACCATTCGCGCAGTGAGCGAGGCGACGCGCACGAAGATCCACGACGGCATTCGTCGCGTCGCCGAAGGAATCGCCGCGGCACACGACATGTCGGCCGAGGTGAACATCACCCTCGGCTACCCCGTCACCGTCAACGATCAGCCGAGTGCCGAGTTCGGCCTCGACGTCGCCCATGCGGTCGTCGGTACGCAGCGCACCATCCGGCTGCCCAACCCGATCATGGGCGCGGAGGATTTCAGTTACGTCCTCAACAAGGTGCCGGGGGCGATGATCTTCCTCGGTGGCACACCGCACCACGTCGATCTTGGGAGTGCGGCACCGAACCACTCCAATCGGGTGACGTTCGACGAAAGCGCGATGATCGACGGTGTCGCGATGTACTCGTCGCTCGCCCTGCGCACGCTGGGGGTGCGCGTCGACTGACGCGACGTGACGTGCACCGGCGGCGCGTCAGCGTCCGCTGTGCCCGAATCCCCCGCCGCGGTCGTCACCGCTCAATTCGTCGACGGGAATCCATTCGATGACGTCGTGGCGCAACACGACGAGCTGAGCGACGCGATCACCGCGCTTCACCGCATAGTCCGTGTGCGGGTCGTGATTGATCATGACGACCTGCAACTCGCCCCGGTAGCCGGCATCGATGATCCCGGGTGTATTCACGAGCGAGATGCCGTGCTTCAACGCAAGACCACTGCGCGGAACGACCATGCCGAGAGTTCCCACGGGGAGAGCGATGGCGATTCCCGTCGGCACCGCGGCGCGACCGCCGGCAGCAGGAAGAACGACGTCGATGCGTGCGCGCAGATCGAATCCGGCATCGTGAACGTGCGCCGTTGAGGGCAGTTCGAGATCGGGATCGAGTCGCTGCACGTGCACACGGAGCGTCTCGCGGTTCACGGCACGACACTACGTCGCGCCGTAGATTCATGGGGTGCTCGTGTGGATGGACCTCGAAATGACGGGTCTCAATCCCGACGTCGATGTCATCGTCGAAATCGCCACGATCGTCACCGACGACGACTTGAACGTCGTTGCCGAGGGTCCCGATCTCGTCATTCACCACTCCGACGACGTCCTTGCGATCATGGATCCCTTCGTCCTGCAGATGCACACCGAATCGGGTCTGCTCCCCCTCATCCGCGAGTCGCATACCACCGTCGCCGACGCGGCACGACTCACTCTCGACTTCATCCGTGCGCATGTCACCGAGGCGCGCACCGTACCGCTGTGCGGCAACTCGATCGGTACCGACCGGCGCTTCCTCGCCAAGTACATGCCCGACATCGAGGCATTCCTCCACTACCGCAGCGTCGACGTGTCGAGCGTGAAGGAACTGTGCAAGCGCTGGTACCCCACCGTCACCATCGACAGACCGTCGAAAGCAGGTGCGCATCGTGCGCTCAACGACATTCTCGAGAGCGTGCGCGAGTTGCGGTTCTACCGCGAGAACATCTTCACCGCGTCACCGGGTGGCAATGGTCCGACCGCGCCAGCTCACCCGGCCGCGAACGACTGACGACCAGGCACTGCGCACGACGATCGCCGAGAAGATCGCGACGTGGATCGGATACACGATCGCGTCGATGACGCGGTAGTTGCCGACGCGTCGCGCCATCCACCACAACTGGACGAACGAGGCGAGCGCGAACCACGGCGAGGTCAGCCAGCCACCGGCAAGTGACGCAACGAAGGCAACGGCACGCAACGTGACACCCGGCGGCGCTGCCGCACCACCAAGAACCGTGTTCTTCGTCCAACCTTCGACGAGTTGACGCAGCCCGAGCGGGTACATGCGGTATTCGACCTCGCCGCGCCGTCCGATACCCGGGCGCGACAACGCGTAACGCTGCGCAAGCGCGATGTCCTCGATGACCGCACCGCGCACGGACGGCGCGCCGTGGCCACCGCTTGCGAAATACGCCGCCCGTGTCGTTGCCATGACGGGGCCGAATGCGACGTGGCGTGAACGCCGGCGGGCCGACACGTGAGCACCGGGCGTACGGGCGACGAACGACGACACGACGTTGAACACGAGACTTGCGCGCTCGACGAGTGCGCCCGTGCGGTGCCACGGCATGACGCTGACGAGTGCGTCGGGGTGGCCGTTGGCCTCTGCACACAGTGAATCGATGACGCCGGCCGAGATCGTGACGTCGGCATCGAGGAACACGAGAACGTCGCCCGAGGCCACCACTGCCCCGCGCCAACACGCGTGAGCCTTGCCCGCCCACCCGGCAGAGACCGCATCGATGCGCAGGACCCGCGCCCCGGCATCGCGGGCCAGGGCAGCCGTGGCGTCGGTCGATCCGTCGTCAACGACGATGACCTCGTCACCGGCTCGCAGCTGAGCAGCCACCGATTGGACGATCCCGCCGATCGTTGCCGACTCGTTGCGGGCGGGGATGACGACGCTCACCCGACACGAACGTTGCGTCGGTCGCACCGAGAAACGGCGCGTCCCGAGCACGACCCACCAACCGCAACACCAACCGACGGCGAACGTGACGACCTGGGTGACGGTCGGCGTCATTCGCACGTACGTAGCGTACGAACGGCACGTACCGACAACGATCGACCGTCACGACAGCGGTACGGTGGGATCGTGTCGCAGGCGGTGAGCAAGCAGGAGAAACTCCCCGCCCGCACCGACGTCGTCGAGTTGGCACCGGGAGTCCTGCAAACACAGCTCCCCATCGAGCTTCCCGGACTCGGGCACGTGAACATGTACGTCCTCGAGGACGGCGATGGCGTTGCCGTCGTCGATCCCGGCCTGCCCGGACGCGCGACGTGGAAGGCGATCAACCACCGCCTCGCGCTCATCGGTGTTCCGCTGCGCAGGGTGCACACGATCGTCGTCACGCACAGTCATCCCGACCACTTCGGCGGTGCACGACGACTCGCGCGCGAATCCGGTGCGCGCATCATCACCCACGCGAGCTTTCGCATGTGGTGGGACCCGCTCGAACCCGACGACATCGGACCGGAGGATCTCGCCACGGAAATGCTCCCCGAGAACCGTCGCACCTTCCGCGACACCCCGTGGGGCGGCGACGGCTATGACATCGCCTGGCGCAACCGGCTCTATTACTCGACGCACCGCAAGTACCCGCGACTCTTTCCGTCGGTGCAACCCACGCACCGGGTGAATGACGGTGACGCCGTCATGCTCGCAGGACGACGCTGGGTCGCCATGCACACCCCCGGCCACACGGGCGACCATCTGTGTCTCTTCGACGAGGAATGCGGACTCGTCATCAGCGGCGACCACGTGCTGCCGAACATCACGCCTCATATCAGCGGGATGACGCTCGCCCGCGATCCGCTGAAGCGCTTCTTTGCCTCGCTCGACAAGATGGCCCGGCTCGGCGACACCGTGCGGCTCGCGCTTCCCGCCCACGGCAATCCGTTCAACGACCTCGCCGGACGCTGCACGCAGATTCGCGAGCATCACGAGGGCCGACTCGACAAGATCCGCAGTGCGAGCGTGGACTTCGGGCGCCCGGCGACGGTGATGGAGATTGCGTCGCGCGTGTTTTCCGCACGAGCACAGGGGCCGATGGCCGACAGCGAAACGTACGCCCATCTCGAGCACCTGCGCCTCGCGGGTCAGATATCGCGACGCGACGTCGACGGACTCGCCCGCTACACCGTCGAGTAGATACCGACCGACGCTTACGCCGTCGGCGCGACGGTCGTGGCCGGCAACTGCACGATCTGTGTGAGGGCCGCCGTCTCATCGCCGTCGACGTGGCGCAGCACGGTCCGTCCCTCGAGGCGGTGCACTGCGATGAGCGGTTGCGCATGACGCTCGAGTGCACGGTGATGTTCGACCGTGAGGTGCAATGGCGCGCGCAACGACCTCTCGCCGGCGAGGTATTCCTCGACGGCTTCCCAGTACACGGCGTTGTTCACGTGACCGATCGCGTCGAAGTCGCTGAACCGCAACGGCATCTCCCATGTCGCGTCCGCGCGTGCCGCAGGCGGAACGTCGCGCCCGACGTGGAGTCGCGCACCGATGCGCCGCGAGCCGGCGGCCTCTGCAACGACCTCGGCGAATCCGTGCGGCAACGGGGTCGGCTTCAACGTGTCGAGATCGACGTGCACCCACAACGTCGCTGCATCGGCAACGACGCGGGACGCTGCACCATCGACGATCGACACCCGGGTACGCCGTTCGGCCCAATGCGAACCGAGTCCACCGCACCACGTGGCGAGCCGCAGATGCTGCACGTACGACGGGAATTCGTACATCCACATCTCGGTGCGCCGCACGACCCATCCGTACGGGTCTTCGTACCCGCCGTCGAGCGCATCGTCGGTGGCAATGTCCTGCAGGTACCGGGCGAGGGCATCGAGTCGCAAGCGCGAGCGGGGTGTGACGTCACCGAGTCGAACGATTCGCTCGCTTGTGAAGACTCGGCCGCGTTGCGGATACGGCACCGGATCTGCGACGACGAACACCACGATCACGCTACCGATGCACGTGGGTAACCTTTCGTCGTGCGCATCGATCGTCGGTTGATGGTCATCACGATCGTCATCGCGCTGGTGGCGTCCGTTCCTGCCGCATGGTGGTCGATGTCCGACGATGCTGCCGACGCCGACACCGTCGTTCTCGAATCCCCCGGCGGGAGCATCGCGCTCAACCGCCAATCGGAAGGGTCGCTCCTCGCCACGACTGCACTCGAAACGCTCTCCGGTGACGTCATTTCCTCCGCCGCGCTGCTCGGCCAACCGCTCGTCGTCAACGTCTGGTACTCGACGTGCGAGCCGTGCCGGCGCGAGTTCCCCGTCCTTGCCGCCGCGCACGAACGGTACGGCGACGAGGTGCGCTTCGTCGGCGTGAACATCAGCGACACCGCCGAGACGACGAAGAGCTTCGCCGCACAGTTCGGTGCGCGCTTCGAGCAGTACCGCGACCCGAACGGTGTATTCACGACGGCGATGGGCATCGCCACCGCACCCGTCACGCTCTTCGTCGATCCGGGTGGAATCGTCGTGCGTCAGGTAGCCGGTGAAATCACCGCCGACGTTCTCGACGCAACGCTGAGCGAAGCGTTCGGGGTGTGACGACGATGGTCGGGGTGATCGAGGGCAACTTCGCCTACTCGCTGCTGCTCGGCATGCTCGCCGCGGTGAACCCGTGCGGTTTCGTGCTGCTCCCCACCTACCTCGTGTACTACCTCGGACTCGAGGAGGAGGCCGACCAGCGGCAGCGGCTCACCCGCGCGCTCGGCGTCGGCGGCGCGGTGTCGGCGGGATTCGTCGGCGTGTTCGTCGTCGTCGGAACCATCTCCCGACTCTTCACCCAGTGGGTGGAGTCGCAGGCGAAGTACCTGGCGCTCGTCATCGGTCTCGCTCTCATCGTCGGCGGAATCTTCATGTTGCGCGGCTGGAAACCCGCGTTGTGGCGACCGACATCGTCGGCGTCGCGATCGCTGCGCGGCATGTTCGTGTTCGGCGTGATTTATGCGGTTGCCTCCATCGGTTGCACGATCGGCCTCCTCACGACCGCGGTGTTCGGCAGCATCGCCGTGCACGGGTTCGTATCCGGGGTCGTGAGCATCGCCCTCTATGGGGTGGGTATGGGGCTCTTCGTCACCGCCCTCACCGTAGGCATCGCATTCGCAAAAACCGGTCTCGTCACCGGCAGCAGGCGCGTGCTGCGCTACGTCGACAAGGTGTCGTCGGTGCTCGTCATCGTCACCGGCGTCTATCTCACGTGGTACTGGTTCGCCGCGATCACGCAGCGCTCCTCGGCCGGGGGATTCGTGTCGACCGTCGAACGATGGCAGTCGCGCATCGTCCAAATGCTGCAGGACGTCGGGGCGATTCGTCTCGCGATCGTCTTCGTCGTCGTCATCGTCGCCGCGATCGTCGTCACCCGGCGCCGTCCCGCTGCGAATCGTTCATGAGCCTGCGCGAACTGCTCGAGCGACCGAACGTCGAGGAAGTCCTCGAGCTGCGCGGCACGTTCGGACTCATGGCACCGCACGGCGGAGCGCTGGAAGAACGCACCGATCTCATCGCGCGTACAGTCGCCGAGCGCACGGGAGCCTCGTACTACGGCGTGCACCAACCCGCCGATCTGCGATGGCACGTTCCGTCGCACCGCTACACCGGCGACCAGTCTCCCCGGCTGGCGCGCTTCCTCGGCCATGTCTCGGTGCTCGTCACGCTGCACGGATACGGGCGCATGGGCTACTTCACGACGATCCTGCTCGGTGGCGGCAACCGCGATCTCGCCCGTCATCTTGCCGATCCGTTGCGTCGTGCACTGCCGGCGTACGTCGTCGAGGACGATGCCGACCGCATCCCGCACGATCTCGCCGGACGCCACCCGAACAACCCGGTGAACGTGCCCCGGGACGGTGGCGTACAGATCGAACTTCCGCCCCGTGTGCGCGGTTCGAGTCCGCTGTGGTGGGACTGGGAGGCACCGCATCCGACGCCGCACACGGCAGCACTCATCGATGCACTCGTCGACGCCGTCTCGACATGGACGAACGACGATCAGGGTGCGAGGCGCTCGATCTCCCATCCCGCGGCGGTGCGACCGTAACGAAACCGATCATGGAGTCGGTTCGGTCGACCCTGCCAAAACTCCCACTGCGTCGCCACGAGCAACCATCCACCCCAGTGATCCGGTCGCGGCACGTCGACACCGGCGAAGCGTCGTGACACCTCGGCGACTCGGGCGTCGAGCTCGTCGCGGCCCGTGATCGGTCGGGATTGATCCGATGCCCACGCGCCGATCTGCGAATCACGTGGCCGTGAGGCGAAGTACGCGTCGCTTTCCGCCGCCGACAGCGGCTCGCAGCGACCGCGCACGCGCACCTGGCGGTGCAGATCGAGCCATGCGAACACTCCGCTCGCCGTCGGGTTCGCGGCGAGTTGCCGACCCTTGGCACTGTCGAGATTCGTGTACAGGGCGATGCCCCGATCGTCGACGGATCGGGCGAGAACGACGCGTGCATCGGTGCCAAGCTCGGCATCGACGGTTGCCAGCGTGAAGGCGTTCGGTTCGCTCAGCCCTGCAGCGGCTGCCTCGTCGTACCACCGGTGCCATTGCACGACGGGATCGTCGGCAAGGTCGGTGCGGCGCAGTTCGCGTCCCTCGTATTGCACGCGGCGATCACGCAGCGTCATGCGGTACGGGCAGTGGCCCGGAGCACCTCGATGCCGCGCATGTACCGGCGCAGCGGTTCGGGAACGACGACGCTGCCGTCCTCCTCGCGGTGGTTCTCGAGGATCGCCGCCCACACACGCGGAACGGCGAGGGCCGAAGCGTTCAAGGTGTGGGCGATCTCGGTGCCCTTGCGACCCTCGCGACGGAAACGAATGTCGGCACGTCGCGCCTGATAGTCGCTGAACCAGCTGATCGAACTCACTTCGAGCCACAGGTCGCATCCCGGCGCGTACACCTCGACGTCGTAACTGCGGTGGTGACTCTGACCGAGATCACCGGTGCAGATTTCGACGACACGATGCGGCAAGCCGAGATCGGCAATGGTCGCAACGACGCGACGGCGCATCTCGTCGAGGATGTCCGGCGCCTGCTCGGGCGTGGCGACAGCGAGGATCTCGACCTTGTCGAACTCGTGGCTGCGCAACATGCCACGGGTGTCGCGTCCGGCAGATCCGGCTTCGCGACGGAAGCACGGGGAGAACGCCATGTAGCGCTTCGGCAATTCGGTCTCGGCGAGGATCTCGTCGGCGTGGAGGAACGTGAGCGGCACTTCCGCCGTGGGGATGCACCACAACGAGTCGCGTTCGATGGAAAAAGCATCGTCGGCGAACTTCGGCAGTTGTCCGGTGGCAGTGAGCGTCGCCGTCGTCACGAGCGACGGGGGACGCACTTCCTCGTACAAATCGGCGTTGCGGTCGAGTGCGTACTGGCACAGCGCGCGCGCCAGGGTCGCCCCCGCGCCGCGCTGCATCGTGAACATCGCGCCCGAGATCTTCGTCGCCCGCTGTGCATCGAGGATGCCGAGAGCCTCGCCCGTCTCCCAGTGCGGCACGCGCCGATGGGCGGGGAAAGTGGCGGGCAGTGCATGCGGACCGCTGACGATCGGGTTGTCGGCATCGGAAGCTCCGTCGACGACATCAGCATGGGGCAGGTTCGGGATGCGCAACAAGACGTCACGCAAAGCTGCTTCGACGGCTGCTGCCTCGGCGTCGATCGCCTTCTCGCGTTCGCCGTGGGTCCGCGACTCGGCCATGAGCGCCTCGGCCGTCGCCGAATCCCCCGAGCGCCGGGCGGCACCGACCTTCTGGGACAGATCGTTGACGGCGGCACGGATGCCGTCGCGCTCCGCGGTGAATTCGCGCAATTTGCCGTCGAGCTGCATCGCCTCGTCGAGTTGGCGGAGAATCTCGGGCTTTCCGCGCCGCGCAAGGGCGCTGCGCACGGCGTCGGGTTGCGAACGCAACACCTTGACGTCGATCACGATCACACAGGCTACTGCTGGTCTCCTCGTGACCGGGGTCGAGGCACGTCACCTCGTATCGTTGCCGTCGTGATGACGACCGGTGACGCGGTGGAGGTCGACTCGCTCGTCGTTCGTTACGGCGACACCGTGGCGGTGAACGGCATCTCGTTCCGCGCGCGCCACGGTGAGGTCACCGCATTGCTCGGTCGCAACGGCGCGGGCAAGACGTCGACGATCGAATGTTGCGAAGGTCTGCGCCGCGCATCGTCGGGCACGATCCGGGTACTCGGTCACGATCCCCTACGGGAACACCTGCACGTCGCTGCGCGCGTCGGTGTCATGCTGCAGGACGGTGGTGTCGGTCCGGGCGCCCGTGTCGGCACGCTCATCCGCCACTACTGCGCCGTTCACGACCGCGGCGTCGACCCCGACGAGCTCGTGCGCCGCGTCGGGCTCGGTGGCCGCACGAAGCATGCGTGGCGGCGTCTGTCGGGCGGCGAACGCCAGCGCCTGTCGCTCGCCCTCGCCCTCGCCGCCGCACCCGACGTTGCGTTCCTCGACGAGCCGACGGCCGGACTCGATCTCGACGGTCGCGAAATGGTGCGCGACGTCCTCGGCGAGCTCACCGCACGGGGTTGTGCAGTGGTACTCGCCTCGCACGATCTCGACGAAGTGCAGCGCGTTGCTCATCACGTCGTCATCCTCCACAACGGCATGGTTGTTGCCAACGACACGATCGGCGCCTTGTGTAGCGGGGGGCGTCGACTCGAGAACGTCTTTCGCGAGGTCACAAGATGAGACTCGTCCGCCTCCAGACACGGATGGAACTGCTGCAGATCCTGCGCAACTACGAGCAACTGCTGCTCGTCATGATCATTCCCCTGTTCGTGCTCGTCTTCTTCGGCAACGTCGACGTGCTGCCGGGTTCGACGACTATTGCCCAACTCACGTCCTCGGTGCTCACGCTCGCCGTCGTCTCCTCGGCGATGGTGAGCCTCGGTATCTCGACGGGTTTCGACCGGTCGTACAACGTACTGAAGCGGCTCGGTGCATCGCCGCTCGGTCGGCGTCGGCTCGTTGCAGCAAAGATCCTCGCGGTCATCGTCGTACAGATCGTGCAGTGCGGTGTCCTGCTCGCCGTGGCGGCGCTCATCGGATGGCGGACGTCTGCGGGTGCGGCGCTGCTCACGCTCCTCCCGGCCGTCGCACTCGGTTCACTCGCTTGTGGCGGACTCGGTCTCACCCTGGCGGGTCGCTTGCGTGCCGAGGTCAATCTCGCGGTGCAGAACGGTCTCTATCTCGTGCTCATCGTCGCCGGTGGAGTCATCGTGCCCGCCGACGAACTTCCCGGGCCGCTCAGCCGGGTGGCCGAATTGCTCCCCACCGGCGCGCTCGCAACGGCGATCACCGGTGCACTGAACGGCGGAGCCACGGCGCGTTCCTGGCTCGTACTCGGCATCTGGGCCGTCATCCTGCCGCTCGTTGCGGCACGATCATTCCGTTTCGACGCCACGCCGTAGCGGCGGGACGATCAACGACGCGGGACGTCGTCTTCCTTGATCGCCGGCGCCTTGTCGAAGGCGCGCGTGACGTCATCGAACGTGAGCGCCGAGTTCGCCCGACGGTACGTCTGCTGTCCGTGGAACTGGGTGGTGAAACGACGGAACCACAGGAACACGATGATGCTCCACAGGAAGACGGTGCCGCCCGTCTTCATGATGGCCCCGGCGATCTGTTGGTCGACGGTCGCCGACAAACCCCACACACGGACCGTCACGTCGTAGTGCCTGTACACCACGCCCTCGGCGAAGGTGAGCCATGCCGCAGGGATCGTCGGAATCACCGACATGAGGAAGAGGTACACCATCCGACCGACGTACCCGACTCGCAGTGACGGCTCCGGCGACACGACGGGGATCCACATCAGCAACGACGACGTCACGACGAGCACGTGCAACGTGTAGTGCAGGGGTCCGTTGCTCGCGCTCTGGTTGACGAGTGCAGGGATGTGGGTGACGAGAACGACGACGTTGTACAGGAACCCCGCGATGACGGGGTGGGCGAACCAGCGCACCATGCGACCGACGACCGGGGTGTCGAACAACGCACGGAAGAGCCACGCGGGGGTCGCCAGCAGTGCGAGCGGCGGAAGGAAGTACGACAGCGCCATGTGCTGGAACATGTGCACCGAGTAGAGGTATTCCTCGGCGATGTCGTGGATCGGCCAGTCGGACGCGATCCACAACACGGCGATGGCCGCCGCGAACAACCAGTTCTGGCGCCGCGTGACGACGGGTTCACCGCGGCGCAGGTGCTCGGCGTGCGGACCGATGACGCGAATGGCATACACGCGTGCGCCGATGAGGAACGCCACGAGCAACCACACCTCTGCATGGGCCTGGAAGCGCCACGGATCGAGGAGCGGGTTGGCGGCCTCGGCGAGGACCATGTTGCCGACCTCAGCGAATGAAGAAGTGGAAGGTGGCGAGGAAGGCCACGTAGACGCCGATCGCCAGCACCAGTCCCGAATAGAACAGGAAGCTGAAGATCTTGTTGTCGAACTTCAGGTGCATGAAGTAGCTGACGACGATGACGAACTTCGCGACCATCATGATGAGCAGTGACGGCAGGAAGAACGGACCGAAGTCGACGTAATACGTCGCCACCTCGAGCGCCGTGATGAGCGCGAGGATGATCGCGATGTTGACGTAGCCGCGGGTGCTCATGCCGTGCTCGGCATGATCCCCGGCTTCTTCGTGTGCGTGGGTATGTGTGTCGGTGCTCATGATCAGACCGGGATGAGGTAGACGAGGGTGAAGATGATGATCCAGACGACGTCGACGAAGTGCCAGTACAGACCCAGCATTTCGACGGTTTCCGACTTGCTGCCGGGAACCTTGCTGCGCTTGTTGATGGCAACGAGGGCGAGCAACATGATGATGCCGACCGTCACGTGGACACCGTGGAATCCGGTGAGCGTGTAGAAGCTCGATCCGAAGAGGCTGGTGGAGAAGCCGAGACCTTCGTTGTAGAAGGCCGTGAACTCGTACACCTGGCCACCGACGAACGTCGCGCCGAGCATGGCGGTGACGACGAGCCACAGGTTCGTGCCTCGGTCGTCCTTCTTCGCCGCCGCCGACACCGCGAACACCATGGTGAGCGAGCTCATGAGCAGGACGAAACTGCTCACCGAGGTGAACGGGATGTCGAAGATCTGCGACGGGGTCGGCCCCTCCGACACGCGACCGCGATACAGCAGGTACGTGGAGATGAGACCGCCGAACAGGAGACACTCCGAGCCGAGGAACATCCACATGCCCAACTTGACGTTGGACAAACCGGTGGAGGTCTGATGTGCGTGGGCCGTATCAGCCATGGTGTGCTCCGTGGCCGTTGTGGCCCGCTTCGTAGTCGGACTCCTCGGCCACCGACGGCTCGAGCGACCAGCCGTACATCGCGTACAGCAGGATCGCACCACCGACGATCGTGACGGGGAACGAATAGATGAGGCCGAGTGCGATCGGAATCAGCGAGAACGCAAGGACGATCGGCCAGTACGACGGTGACGGCATGTGGATGTTCGTGTCCGGGTTCTTCTCGAGATCCTCGAGCACCTTCTCCGCCGTTGCAACCTGCTTCATCGAATGCGTCGACGTGTCTTCCTCGTACTTGCGGTGGAAGAACTCGTCGAGGTGCTCGACGTGCGGGATCGCATCGAAGTTGTGCTCCTTCGGCGGGTTCGACGTCATCCACTCGAGGCTGCGTGCGTTCCACGGATCGAGCGGCGCGCGCTCCTTCTTGCGAGCGGTCACCCAGATGTTGACGATGAAGAGAAGGACGCCGAGGGCGAGAACGAACGAACCAACGGTGGCGACGAGATTCCAGAACGCGAGGTTGAAGAATCCCTCACCGGCGCGCGCTTCGGTCCAGATGTACATGCGCCGCGGCTGGCCCTGCAGACCGAGGATGTGCATCGGTCCGAAGGTGAGGTTCATACCGATGATCGTCAGCCAGAAGTTCCACGAACCGAGTCGTTCGGAAAGCATCTTTCCGAACATCTTCGGCCACCAGTAGTACATGCCGGAGAACAGACCGAGGATCGCGCCGCCGAACAGCACGTAGTGGAAGTGGGCGACGATGTAGTAGGTGTCGGTCTGCTGGGTGTCCGACGGGGCGATCGAGTGGGTGACACCCGACAGACCACCGACGGTGAACAGGAAGACGAGACCGACGGCGTACTTCATCGCCGTCGTGAAGACGAGCTTGCCGCCCCACATCGTGAGCGTCCAGTTGATGATCTTCACGCCGGTGGGGATCGCAATGGCCATCGTCGCGACGGAGAAGACCGCCACCGACACCGGACCGAGACCGGAGGCGAACATGTGGTGCGCCCACACACCCCATCCGACGAAACCGATCGCGGCTCCGGAGAAGACGACGAACGGATAGCCGAACAGCGGCTTGCGACTGAACACGGGGAGGACTTCGGAAATGATGCCGAACGACGGCAACACGAGGATGTACACCTCGGGGTGACCGAAGATCCAGAACAAGTGCTGCCACAGCAACGGGTCCGCACCGGCTGCAACGTCGAAGAACTGTGCGCCGAACACGCGCTGGAACATGAGCAGGAACAGCGCAACGGTGATGACCGGCATCGCGAAGAGCAGCAGGAACTGCACAACCGTCACCATCCAGGTGAACACGGGGATCTTCATCAACGTCATGCCCGGCGCGCGCATGTTCAGCACCGTGACGATGAGGTTGATCGCGCCCGTGAGGGACGCGATACCCGTGATCTGCAGGCCGAGGGCCCAGAAGTCGACGCCGTGGCTCGGCGAGAAGACGGGACCCGAGTTCGGCGCGTACATGAACCAGCCACCGTCGGCGGCTCCGCCGAGGAACCACGACAGGTTGACGACGATTCCACCGGCGAGCAGGCACCAGAAACCGAACGCGTTGATGCGCGGGAATGCGACGTCACGGGCACCGATCTGCAGCGGGATGAAGTAGTTGGCGAATGCCGACGCCATCGGCATGACGAAGAGGAACACCATCGTCGTGGCGTGCATGGTGAACATCTGGTTGTACAGGTCGGCGTTGAGCACCTTGCCGTCCGGTGCCGCGAGCTGCAGACGGATGAGCAGCGCCTCGATACCGCCGACGATGAAGAAGAACATCGCAAGCGCGCCGTACATGATGCCGAGCTTCTTGTGGTCGACGGTGAAGACCCACGACTTCCAGCCCGTGGAGGCGACGGGGCGCTTCAGCGCGCCGAAGGTGCGCGACGGGGTGATCTCGGCGGCACCGGGCAGGAGCGCGGGCGTCGTGATCGTTCCCGGAGCGGGGCGTTCGATGATGGCCATGGTTCCCTTTCGATTCCTACTTCAGGGTGAGCAGATATGCGACGAGCTTGTCGATATCGGATTCGGAGAGACCGAGGTTCGGCATGCCGCGAACCTTGCCGTTCGTCGGACCGAGCTGATCGGGGTTCGCATACATAGGCTTCACTTCGGGAGCGTTGCGCAACCACGCCCGCAGGTCGTTGACGTTGAGGCACTCCTCACCGACGCCGGCGAGGTACTTCTCGCCGAATTCCGCGGGTGAGGCGTTCCATACGCCGGGACGACAAGCCGGCGTGAGCAGGTCGAACATCGCTCCGGCGAAAGTGTTGCGGGTCATCAACTTCGTGAGGTTGGGTGCGGCACCCGACCACACGTTCTCATCCGGCGCCGCGATTGCCAGCGTTCCGTCGGCGCGCTTCAGACCGTCGACCTGATGGCAGCGCACGCACTGGTTGAGGAACACGCCTTCGCCCTCTTTGGCAAGCGAGCCCTCGGCCGGCGACACGTACGGTGCCTGCTGGTTGGCCACCCACTTCGCGAAGTCTTCCTTGCTCAGTGCGATCGCTTCCATGCGCATGTTCGCATGCGACAGACCACAGAACTCTGTGCACTGACCGGCGTAGATACCCGGCTCATCGGCCTCGAGGCGCAGGGTGTGGATGCGACCCGGAACGGCGTCACGCTTGCCGTTCAGCGCAGGGATCCAGTACGAGTGGATGACGTCGCGACTCGTTTCGCGCAGGAGCACCTTGGTACCCGCCGGGATGACGAGTTGACCGCTCGTCACGATCGGCTGGGCGATGCCGAACTCGTTCTGCACGGGATAGTCGTACTCCCACCACCACTGTTGGCCGGTGACGTTGATGATCATTTCCGTGTCGTCGGTCTTCGCGAGATCGAAGATGACACGCACGGTGAACACACCGATCACGGCCAGGATCAGTGCAGGGATGAGCGTCAGGGTGATTTCGACGACCGGGTTGCCGTGCGTCTGCTCGGGAATCGGCTGACCACGGTCCTTGTAGCGCCACAACACCCAGCCGAGTGCGACGACGACGATGAGACCGACAATGCCCGCCACCGCGAACACCGGCTTCTGGAGATCATCGATCATCTGGGCATTCGGACCCTTCGGCGCCCACGTGTCCTGCGGGGCGTTCTGCGCACACGATGCAGTGACGACGACACCGGTCAACAACGCACCGATTCGGGTGACGGTACGACGCAGGGAAGCGAGCTTGTTCACGGTACGAACACCTCAATGGACTGGCCGGTGAGACCGGCGACGAACAGGGAATACGGACCTCGGTCGATCGACGCCTTCGCATACGTCAGGGTGAGCGACTGCTCCGCACCCTCGGGGATGAGCTGCGTGCACAACTCCTCGGGCTTCTCCGTCGCATCGGCGGCGGCCTTGCCCGGCGAGGCCACGAGGCGGAACTCACCTTCGTCGTAGTTGCGGAAGATGACGTTCACCGGGTTGGAGCGCTGAATGGTGATCGCCTGTGTCGGCGACTGCACACCGAACTCGTAGGCGGTCAGCTTGCCGTCGCGAAGTTCGACGGTGGCAACGACGTTCGAACGCAACGACAGCGTGCGCATCTCGAGCTTGTCGAAGTACTTCGAGCGCTCCGGACCGCATTCACGGTGCGAGTAATGGCCCTCCGCGGCGGCCTCGACGAGGTCGGCGCGCAATCCGACGCCGGCGCTCGCAATTCCGCCGGCGACGATGCCGAGCGTGGCCAGGGTGCACAGGCCGGTGACGATCGAGCGCTTCAGACCGGGACGCACGGCGAACAACGTGCCACCGACGAGAACGATCGTGCCGAACACGAGGAACAGGACGGCACCGGTGCTCTTCGACACGGCGAGCATGATGCGCGAGAACGAGAAGATGACGACGCCGACGCCGAGGGTGGCGAGCACCGGGAACTCGATCGGATTGGCGATCCGCTTGCGGGTCGCGGCGTTGTACGCGGGATCGTCGGACGCCGATTCGCTCCACGACTGCACGGCCCACTCGATGAGACCTGCGAGGACGACGACGATGCCGAAGACGAACACCGCGGAGCTCGTGATGAGACCGAGCGCGAGCAACACGACACCGACGACGGTGACGAGCGGCCACATGCTCGCCCCGACGAGTGCGGCATCGGCCGGCTGGGCCTCGTCGTCACCGTCGCGCACGATGATCGCGACGGCCGACAGACCGCACACGGCGGCAAAGACGATGCTCAGCGCCACTCCGCCGATCGCCAGGCGCTCGACGAACAACAGGTACGCGATGAGGGTGACGGCGTTGAGCGCCGCGAGCCCGATGAGGAACTTGGAACCCGTGCGAATCATCGATCGACCTACTTCTGTACGTACACCACGAACCACACGGCGAGGAACATTCCGCCGAGTGCGTACCAATAAAGAGCGTGTGCGGCGAGAACGTCGTGGTCACCCATGCGCCCGGCCCACACGCGGAACAGTGCGACGAGGGAGTACACGACACCCGACACGATGAGCGCGAGCATCGTTCCGGTGACGGCGTAGAACAGCGTCTCGTAGGCGTCGTTGCGCAGCTCGAGTCCCATCTGCAGGTAGAGCGCGATTTGTGCGTTGACGAGTGCGAGACCGATCGCGGCGGTGATCGACAGGGCGAGGATCGTGTGCGACCTGTCGGCGCGGCGGGCCGAGTAGACGGCCCATTGCGCCATGATGCACACCGCGACGAAGGTGATCATCATCGTGTTCGACGCCACTTCCGGCACCGCAACGTCGGCCTTCAGCCAATCCTTGATCATCTTTGCGCCGTCGCTCGACGCGCGCAGCGGTGCCTTCGCACGGAAGTCGAGCCACATCGCGAGCATGCTGCCGATGAGCGCGGTTGCACCCGCGGCGGCGAATGCGGTCGCGACGAACACCGAACTGCGACGGCGAACGGGACCGGCGGTGAGTGCGGGAACGGTCATTGCGCCACCTCTGCCGTGTCGTAGGGATTCGTCGTCGTCTCGGTGCCGCGCGAACGCGCACCGACGATCACGGCAACGGCGCCGAGCACCGCGAGCACCATCGCGAGATGGCCGAGTGCGGACACGCCGTTGAGGATTCCGCGCAGACCTGCATCGTCATGCCCGGTCGCCGTGGCGGCGGGCTGGTTGAGGAAGCCGGCAACGTAATGCGGCAGGGCGGCGAGAACCACGGCGACGAAACCGAGCAGCGACACGCCGAGAACGGCTCCGGTGGGCAGGACACGCCGCCAGATCGCCGTCGACCAATACGCAACGGCGCCGAATGCTCCGAGAACGCTGCCGTAGACGACGTAGACGAGGGCTGCTTCCGTGAACACGGTGCCCTGCAGGTCGGTGGTATCGATCATCTGCACGGCGGTGCCGACGAGTCCGGTGAGGATCATGCCGACGCCGAGGAAAGCGGGGACGAACGGTGCCACGAGGCGCGGTGAACCGGCCTTCAGCGCGAGCAACGCGAGCGCGATGACGATGAGCGGCGCGAGCAGCGGCAACAGATGGAACAGCGCAAAGGGAACGAACGATCCGAGCGTCTCGCCGGGGGTGTCGCCGACGGTGAACGGGTGACTGCGCTGCGTCACGGAAGCGACGACGGCAACGGCGCAGAGCCCGATCCCGACGAGGACTCCGCCGCGCAGCGGTTGGCGGGTGCGGGCGGCGACGGCACCGAGGTGACCGAGCACACCGAGCGCGGGAGCGGCAAAGAGGAGCGACTGCGGCTGGTCGAAGAGCCAGGCCAACCACGAAGCCATGAGTCCGGTGCCGCCGAAGGCAACGCGGGCATTGGCGAAATCAACCCACAAATAGATGACCGTGCCGAGGGCGACGGGCATCGTGAGCACGAGGCCGACGGTCGACACGAGCACGGCGAAGACGAACACCGACACGGAGTCGAGGGTCGCACCGTTGCGCCGCGTCATCACCGTGGCGGCCAACGAGACGGCCGTGCACAGGATGCCGACGATGGCGATACCGAGACCGAGCAAGTACAACTCGACGGCGTCGGCGGTACCGCCGCCGGGTCCGCCGTTGGCGATGATCGACGCAACGACGAGCGCGCCACCGGCCGCCCACATCCAGAACCCGAACGATGCGAGTCGTACGAACGAGACGGTGGCTGCCTTGAGCAGCGAGGGCACGACGAGCAGTGCGACGCCGAGGAACAGAGGTGCGAGGACACCGAGTACGAGGGCGTAGTGGTACAAGCCGAACAACTGCACGTGTGCACCGGTATCGACGAGTGCAGCTCCGGCGTCCATGCGCTCGGCGCCGAGCAACGCGCCGAGGACGGCGGCGAGCAACAGCCACACCCCGGTCAATCCGAGGTAGAGGCGGCCGAGGCGAGCGTGATCAGCAACGGTGAACCACGCCGCAAGGCGGGTGACGGCTGAGGGCTCGTCGGCGACGGGGCGAGACAAAGAAGATGCGTCGGCGACAGACATGATCACCGGCAAGGCTACTCAGAACCGCCCGATTGACCGAACCTCCGCAACCGTTCGGTGTGCCGAACTAGCGCACGAGCACGTCGACGGTGATCGCCACCCCGATGAGCGTCACGTAGGAGATGGAGTAGCTGAACACGCGCATCGCCGCCGCCGGCGTGGGTGCGTCACCCAGACGGTACGTGACGACGATGAAGAGCACACCGAGCACGACGGCGGCAATCCCGTAAATGACACCCATGTCGGCAACGGGAATGAGCGCGAACGAGCACGCGCACACGACGAGGGTGTACGCACCCATCGTGCGCACCGTGCGGGCGAGGCTGACGACCACGGGGAGCATCGGCACCGACGCGGCGCGGTAGTCGTCGACGTGGCGAATCGCCAGCGCCCAGAAGTGCGGCGGGGTCCAGAAGAAGATGAAGAGAAAGAGGATGACCGGGGCCCAGTCGAGACGGCCGGTGACGGCTGCCCAGCCGACGAGAACGGGAACGGCACCCGCTGCCCCACCGATGACGATGTTCTGACGCGACGTGCGCTTCAACCACAGCGTGTAGATGCCGATGTAAAAGGCGGTCGCCGACAACGCCAGACATGCGGCGAGCAGGTTGGATGTCGTCCACAGCACGGCAAACGCGGCGACCTCGAGTGCGACGGCGAAGACGAACGCCGCGCGCGGACTCACCATGCCGGTGACGAGCGGTCGATGCCGCGTGCGCTCCATGAGCGCATCGATGTCGCGGTCGACGAACATGTTCAGCGCGTTGGCACCGCCAGCGGCAAGTGCACCGCCGACCACCGTCCACACGACCAGCCACGTCGACGGCCACTCGCCTGCTGCAAGCACCATCGTCGGCACCGTCGTGATGAGGAGCAACTCGATGATCCGTGGCTTCGTCAGCGCCACGTATGCACCGATGCGCGAACGCGGAGCGCCCGTTCCCGTGTGGGTGAACGCGCGACGACCCAGCCGCGACGGAACCAACGGGCGGCGTCCGAGCATCACGCCGAAAGGCTACGAGGGCCCCGACGGCACAATGGAGCCGTGGTCGCAGCGCGCACGTTCACCAATCGCACCGACACCCTGCCCGCCGACACGACGACGACCGACACCACCGAGTCGCACGACTCACCGTGGGTCGTCATCGTGTGGAACGACCCGATCAACCTCATGTCCTACGTCACGTGGGTGCTGCAGAAACTGTTCGGCTATTCGTTGGAAAAAGCGACGGCACTGATGCTCGACGTCCACGAAAAAGGTCGTGCGGTCGTGTCCAACGGGTCGCGCGAGAAGGCGGAGTTTGACGTCCACCGGTTGCACGAGCACGGCTTGTGGGCGACGATGCAAAAGGACGACGCGTGATCGAACGCGTCGGCGACTCGTACCGCATCGTGCTCGACGACACGAGTCGCGCGGTGCTCACGACGGTGCTCGGCGAACTGCGCGACGAGATCACCACCGGCACCGGTGGTCACCTCACCCGACTCTTCCCCGTCGCGTACCACGCCGATCCCGTCGCCGACGACGAGTTCCGGCGTTTGATGCACGACGACCTCGCCGCTTCACACCTCGCCGCTCTCGAGACGACCATCACCATGCTCGGACGTCACGATGATCTTGGTGCGGAGGAGGTCGAGGCACTCATGCGCTCACTCAACGCAACGCGCCTCGTCCTCGGCACGATCCTCGACGTCACCGACGACGATGCCGACGATGAAGAAGAGGACGACCGCGATGCCGACGGGATGGCAGATCACCGACGGCTGTACGCCTTCCTCGGCTGGGCGCTCGGCCACACGCTCGACGTTCTCGGTAGCGACCCGACGGGACGCTGATAGAGTCCACTTGCTCTTCCAAGGGCACGAATTCCTGCCCCCATCGTCTAGTGGCCTAGGACACCACCCTTTCAAGGTGGCGGCACGGGTTCGAATCCCGTTGGGGGTGCAAAAGATCAGTTTCGAGTTTTCGAGTCTGGTCCCGTGGTGAAGTTTGGAGTTCACGCCGGCCTGTCAAGCCGGAGGTCGCGGGTTCAAATCCCGTCGGGACCGCAGCGTCGGTGGCAACACCGACACAAGGTCGGGTAGCTCAGTTGGCAGAGCACGCGCCTGAAAAGCGCGGGGTCACCGGATCGACGCCGGTCCCGACCACAACAGTGTGATGCGTCGTGTCATGATTGCAGATCGTCATGTCGCACGAGAGTGAAGTCGTCTACTACCACAATGACGAGAGCTCATCCGCAGTTCTCGTGCGAATCTTTCGTCCGCACATTCGCGGTCGCGTTCTCGAAGTGGGTGCGGGGGTCGGTTTCGTCACTCGCCAGTTGGCTGAATGCACTGACTCCATCATTGCCTGCGAGCCCACGTCTGTTCTGGTCAATCAACTTCGCACGCGCGTCGCTTCACTTCCGAATGTTGAAGTTCGTCAGGAGACAACTCAACGACTCATAGATGGCGGCTACCGAGAATCCTTTGACACGATCATCTACTTCTCAGTGCTGGAACACATCAAGGATGACGCAGAAGAGGTTCGGCGCGCGTGGGATCTTCTCGCAGATGGCGGACGGCTCCTCGTTCTCGTTCCTGCGCATCAATGGCTGTACGCGAAGATCGATGAACTGAGCGGTCATTTCCGTCGCTACTCCCGACGCTCGATTCGTGCGCTATTCGGCACCGAATTCAATCCCGTCGAAGTAAGAAACTTCGATACCGTCGGGCTTCTGCCCTATTTCATACTCTTTCGTTTGTTGCGAAACACGAACATGTCGGGCGTAACGGCAAGCGTCTACTCCAAGATCGTCATCCGCGTGTCATATCTGTTGCACGTAGTCACCAGGGGCAGACTCATCGGAAAGAACCTTCTTGTGGTGGCGCACAAGAGCCGATAGAAAACCGGTTACGAACCGAAGGCGTACCCGAGATCGGGTGCGGTGAGCATCGGCTCGTAGGCGATGCCCGCGTCACGCGCCATCGCGGCACACGTTCCGCCACGATCGACGATGACGGTGATGAACACCGGATGTGCACCAACCGCGCGCACGACCTCGACTGCCTCAAAGATCGACGTACCGCGCGTCACCGTGTCCTCGACGATTGCGACACGATCCCCTTCGCGCAACGCGCCGGCAATGCGACCGGTGATGCCGTGGTCCTTTGCCTCCTTGCGCACGCTGAAACTGCGCAGTTGACGTCCCCGCGCACCGGCGAGTGCAGCGACGCCGAAGGCGACCGGATCCGCACCCATCGTGAGACCACCGATGGCGTCGATGTCGGCGGGCAGCAGCGACAATGCGACATCGGCGACGAGCTGGATTCCTTCGCTGCGACATGCGGTCTGCTTCGTGTCGAGGAACCACGTGCTGCTGCGACCGGACTTCAGGGTGAAGTTGCCCGTCTTCAGCGAGTGCGCAAGGACGTGCTCACGCAACGCGGCACGACGCGCGTCGAGTTCGGGCAGCGTCGTCACGACGCCGCTCCACCCGGGGCGGTATCGATCGCATCGACGGCCCGACCCGAGTGACGCACGACGCGGGCGAGGTCGAATGCGTCGGCAATGCGCTCGTCGGACAACACACCGCGGACGCGGGGGTCACCGGCGACGACCGCTCGGAAATCATCACCGCTCGCGCCGCCGGGGACGGACAACTCCTGCACCAGTTCCTGAACCAGTCGGTACGCATCGTCGCGCGACATCCCCGCTTCGACGAGCGCGAGGAGCAGCGACTGGGAAAATACGAGACCACCGGTGAGGCCGAGGTTCTCGTGCATCCGTTCGGCGCGCACCTCGAGACCGGAAATAAGGCGGGTGAGTCGGCGCACCACGTAGTGCGCGAGATGCGCGGAATCGGGAATAACGATCCGCTCGGCGGAGGAATGCGTGATGTCGCGCTCGTGCCACAGGGCGACATTGCCGAGACCGGCCTGCAGATTCGATCGCAGCACCCGCGACAAGCCGGTGAGCGTTTCGGCGGAGATCGGGTTGCGCTTGTGCGGCATCGCCGACGAACCCTTCTGCCCGCGCCCGAAACCCTCGCGCACCTCGTCGACCTCCGTGCGCTGCAGATGTCGCAGCTCGATCGCGATGCTCTCGACGGTGGTCCCGATGCTCGCGCACGCCCACAGGAACTCTGCGTGTCGGTCACGCGCGATCACCTGCGTCGCCGGCACGGCACGCAATCCCATCGCCACCGCGACGTGTGCCTCGACGCGCGGATCGACGTTCGAGTACGTACCGACCGCGCCCGACAACTTGCACACCGAGATGCCGTCGCGCGCCGCACGCAGACGCACCCGATCGCGGCCGACCTGCAACGCCCACAACGCCACCTTCGCACCGAACGTCGTCGGTTCGGCATGAATGCCGTGCGTGCGGCCGACCATGACGGTGTCGCGGTGCTTGCGGGCGAGATCCGACGCGACCGAGAAGAGTTCGCCGAGTGCAGAGTCGATGACGTCACATGCATCGCGCAGCATCGAGCACCATGCCGTGTCGACGACGTCACTGCTCGTGAGGCCGTGGTGCAACCAGGCACCGTGCGGCATGCCGATGCGTTCCTGCAGGACGTCGACGAACGCCGCGACGTCGTGATTCGTCACTTCCTCGCGCTGCAACACGGCCGCAACGAATCCGCCGTCGACGTACGGTGCGCGTTGCCGACACTCACGTGCTGCATCGGCGGGAACTGCGCCGACGAGTGCCTGTGCATCGAGTGCATGCAACTCGACGTCGAGGTACCGGGAAAACCGCGCCGTGTCCGAGAAGATCGCGGTCATTTCGGGCGTCGAATACCTATCGATCACGACCGCACCACGCAATCGTCTCGCTCCGGGCCGACACCGACGATCGACACGGGAACACCGACGTGCCGTTCGACGATCTCGAGCAAATGACGCGCCGCGGCGGGCAGATCCGCATCCTTGCGACAGTGACGCAGCGCCGTACGCCATCCCGGCAGTTCCTCCCACACGCATTCGACCTTGTCGAGCACCCGCGCGTCGTCGGGATACCCGTCGAGGTCCTTTCCATCGAGGCGGTAACCGGTGCACACGCGGATCGTGTCGAAATCGTCGAGGACGTCGAGTTTCGTGAGTGCGATGTCGGTGAGCGAGTTCACGCGCACGGCGTGACGCAACATGACGAGGTCCAACCACCCGGGTCGGCGGCGACGGCCCGTCACCGTGCCGAACTCGGCGCCGATCTCGACGATGCGATCGCCCACGTCTCCGAACACTTCTGTCGGAAACGGTCCACTGCCGACGCGCGTCGTGTACGCCTTGGCAATACCGACGACGCGATCGATGTGACGCGGTCCGATACCCGATCCGGTGCACGCACCACCCGCCGTCGGACTGCTCGACGTGACGTACGGATACGTGCCGTGATCGAGATCGAGGAACGTCGCCTGCGCACCCTCGAGAAGGATCGGGTGACGCGCATCGAGCATGTCGTGGAGCAGATTCACCGTGTCGGCGAGATACGGAACGAGACGGCGACCGAGCGCGTCGAACGTCGCGACGATGGATGCGATGTCGAGCGGTTCGGCACCGAGTGCAACCAGACGCGCACTTTCCCATTCGGCACGCTCGCGCACGATGCGGCGGAAGTCGGCGGCGTCGCGCACCGCTGCGGCGCGCACCCCGACGCGCTGCGCCTTGTCGGCGTACGCGGGTCCGATGCCCTTCAGCGTCGTACCGATCTTCGCCTCACCGCGCGACGACTCGGCGAGTGCATCGTGGCGCTGGTGCCACGGGAAGATGAGGTGTGCCAATGACGACACCTTCAAGCGCGCGCACGACACGCCCCTCGACTCGAGACGGTCGATTTCCTCGAACAAGGTGACGAGATCGACGACGACGCCGTTGCCGATCACCGGAACAACGTGGTCGTACAGCACGCCGCTCGGCACGAGCTGCAGGGCGTAGCGCTCCGAACCGACGACGACGGTGTGCCCGGCGTTGTGTCCGCCCTGGTAGCGAACGACCGCATCGTGCGAACGGGCCAGCAGATCGATGACCTTGGCTTTGCCCTCATCCCCCCACTGGGTACCCACGACGACGGTGACGGGCATTGACGCTCCTATAGATGAGGGACGTGGAACAACGCTACCCGTCGCACGAGCACATCGCATCGCTAGTTTCATTCGTATGAGTGCAGTGATGCGTCGCGTGCACTGGGCGAGTGCCGGCAACGACGTGCGTCGCACGATCACCGATCGGGGTCTGCGCGACATCGTCGACGACTCCCTGCGCCGCGACGTCGTCGCCCTCGTCGACGACGTGCAGAAGCGCGGCGACGATGCCGTGCTCGAGGCGACGCGGCGCTTCGACGGCATCGATCTGGGCAGCGCCGAACGCTTGCGGGTGAGCGACGCGGAGATTGCCGAGGCACGCGTCGATCCGGCGCTCGATGCCGCACTCGCCGACGCCATCGACCACGTGCAGCGGTTCAACGAAGCGGTGCTCGCGCGCCACGGCGACTGGTCGATGACGATCGAGCCCGGTGCAACGGTCGGGGAAAAGGTGTCGGCGATCGACTCGGTCGGCTTGTTCGTACCCGGCGGAAAGGCGAGCTACCCGTCGGTCGCCTATCAGCTCGCCGTGCCCGCCGTCGTCGCGGGTGTCGGTCGCATCTCGCTGCTCGTGCCACCGCTGCCGAACGGCAACGGAGCCGTCGATCCCGCCGTGCTCGTCGTTGCGCGAATGCTCGGCATCACCGACGTCTTCCGCGCCAACGGCCCTGCCGGCATCGCTGCACTCGGTTTTGGTACGCGCAGCATTCCCGCCGTGCGCAAGATCGTCGGTCCGGGCTCCCCCGCCGTCACGATCGCGCAGGTCGAAATGCAACGGCACGGAATCGCCACGATGATGGTGCTCGGTCCGACGGAGAGCATGCTCATTGCATCGCGTGAGTCCGATCCACGGCGTGCGGCGCTCGACCTGCTCATCGAAGCAGAACACGGTGAGGACTCGACGGTCTTTCTCGTGTGCGACGACGCCCCGACGATCGACACCATTGATGCGCATCTCGCCCGGTTCATGGGTGAGATGCCCGAGATCCGCCGCGCCGCGGCGCACGCATCGCTCGGTCGCAACGGCGGTGCGATCCTCGTCGATTCACCCGCCGATGCAGCTGCCGTCGCCAACGACTTCGCGCCGGAGCACCTGCAGATCGCCTTCGACGGCGCACGCGCCGACGACCTCATCGCAGCGATTCACCACGCCGGCGAGATCCTCGTCGGTCAGGACACGCCGTTCAGTGCCGCGAACTTCGTGCTCGGCTGCCCGGCGTCGCTTCCGACGAGCGGCTTCGCGAAGGTGTCGTCGGGAATCACCGTCGATGCATTCCTCAAGCGCACGGCAATCGCCCGTGCCGATGCAACGGCACTCGCACGGATGTCACCGACGATCACGACGCTCGCCGACCACGAGGGTTTCCACGCCCACTCGATGGCGATCCGCCGCCGTCCGGCGAAATAACCGCGTTACTTCGCCGCAGCCGGTGCGCCGGTACGCACGACGAACTCGCCGTTGACGTGATCGACGACGATGAGCGATTCGCCGGTCGACTCCGACACCTTGCCCTCGAGGATGAGCACCGATGCGGGATCGGCGATCGTGCGCTGGATGAGACGCTTGAGGGGCCGCGCGCCGAAGTCGGGGTCGTAGCCCTGCTCGGCGAGCGCAATCCGCGCCGGCGGTGTGACGGCAAGGACGATGTTGCGCTGCGCGACGCGATCGATGAGTCGTTGCAGCTGGATCTCGACGATTGCACCGAGGTCCTCGCGTGACAACTGCGTGAAGCGCACGATTTCGTCGATGCGGTTGACGAACTCGGGCTTGAAGTACTCGATCGGCTCGACGGGAAGGTTGCTCGTCATGATGAGCACGGTGTTCGTGAAGTCGACGGTGCGACCCTGTCCGTCGGTGAGACGACCGTCGTCGAGCACCTGCAACAGCACGTTGAACACCTCGGGATGCGCCTTTTCGAGTTCATCGAGGAGCACGACGCTGTACGGACGGCGGCGCACCGCCTCGGTGAGTTGACCACCTTCGTCGTATCCGACATATCCCGGGGGTGCACCGACGAGACGGCTCACGGAGTGCTTCTCGGAATACTCACCCATGTCGATGCGCACCATCGCCCGTTCGTCGTCGAAGAGGAACTCGGCGAGCGCGCGGGCGAGTTCGGTCTTGCCGACACCCGTCGGTCCGAGGAACATGAACGACCCGATCGGTCGATTCGGATCCGACAAGCCGGCACGGGAGCGACGGATCGCATTGGCCACGACGTGAACTGCACCGTCCTGCCCGACGACGCGCTGATGGAGCAGATCCTCGAGGTGAACGAGCTTGTGCATCTCACCTTCCATGAGCCGCGTGACGGGAACCCCGGTCCATTTCGAGACGACCTCGGCGATGTCCTCGGCGTCGACCTCCTCCTTCAACATCCGTTCGTCGCTTTGCGACTCCGACAATTGGTGCGTGGCGTCGTCGACGCGCCGCTCGAGCTCGGGAATGCGACCGTAAATGAGCTCGGCTTTCTTCGTGAGGTCCGTTTCGCGCTCGGCCTGCTGGCGCAGCGTCTCGAGCTCCTCTTTCAGCGTGCGAATGGCGGCGATTCCCTGCTTCTCCGACTCCCACCGCGACTTCATCGCCCCGGACTCCCGCCGCAGTTCCGAGAGTTCGTCCTCGAGGTCAGCGAGGCGGCTCACCGATGCCTTGTCCGTCTCCTTCTCCAGCGCGACGCGTTCGATCTCGAGTTGCATGATGCGGCGTTCGACGACGTCGATCTCCGTGGGCATCGAATCGATCTCGATGCGCAACTTGCTCGCCGCTTCGTCGACGAGATCGATTGCCTTGTCCGGCAGGAACCTGTTCGTGAGACAACGATTCGAGAGCACCGCAGCACTGACGAGTGCGTTGTCCTGGATGCGCACTCCGTGGTGCACTTCGTACCGTTCTTTCAGACCGCGCAGAATCGCAATCGTCGCCTCGACGGAGGGCTCTCCGACGTACACCTGCTGGAAACGTCGTTCGAGTGCGGCGTCCTTCTCGACGTGTTGGCGGTACTCATCGAGCGTGGTGGCGCCGATCATGCGCAACTCGCCGCGGGCGAGCATCGGCTTGATCATGTTTCCCGCATCCATTGCACCCTCGGCACCACCGGCACCGACGAGAGTGTGAATCTCGTCGACGAACGTGATCACCTCGCCACGTGAATCGGTGATCTCCTTCAGCACGGCCTTCAGGCGCTCTTCGAACTCGCCGCGGTATTTCGCACCGGCGAGCATCGCGCCGAGATCGATCGACATCAGGCGCTTGTCCCGCAATCCCTCGGGAACGTCACCCGATGCAATTCGCTGGGCAAGTCCCTCAACGATGGCCGTTTTGCCGACGCCCGGCTCGCCGATGAGCACCGGGTTGTTCTTCGTGCGCCGCGACAACACCTGAACGACGCGGCGGATTTCCTCGTCGCGCCCGATGACCGGGTCGATTTTTCCGGAACGAGCCCGCTCGGTGAGGTCGACGGCGTACTTCTCGAGCGCCTGAAATTGGTCTTCGGGGTTCTGGCTCGTTACGCGGTGTGAACCGCGTACGTCACGCAACGCCGTCAACATCTCCTCGGCCGGAATGCCGATGCGATCGTGCATTGCAAGAACGAGATGCTCGACGGAGAGATAGTCGTCGCGCAGTTCCTCGCGCAGGGTGTTCGCGGCGGTGAACACTCCTGCAAGCTCGCGGTTCATCCGTGGCTCGCCGCCGCCCTGCGTACGCGGCAACTTGTTCACCGCTGCAACGGCCCTGTCGACGACCGTATTTGCCGCCACCCCGAGTTTTGCCAACAAGGGATGAACGACGGTGTCGGTCTGCCCGACGACGCTCGCCAACACGTGATCGACGGTGAGCTCGGGATTGCCGTTCGTCGTGGCAACACCCATCGCTGCGGTGATTGCCTCGGTTGTTTTCGTCGTCCACTTGCGAGGGTCGAGTGTCATCGCTGCTTCTCCCGGCCGATGGCGTGTCGGATCGTGTCGTTACGTTGCGAATTCATGGTCGTCAGCGACGCTCGTCGAGGAAGCCGCCGGGTCGGGCGAAAAAGCCGAGCGACTGGCGCAGTGGAACGATTTCGTTGCGACCGCCGCGGCGCTGCAATTCGGCGCGCAACTGGGCGACCTCGGCGCGCAACTGCGACACTTCGTTCTCGAGCTCGAGCACTTGGCGGATTCCCTCGAGGCTGAGACCGAGATTCGTCAACTCGGCAATGCGGCGCAGCAGTGCGATGTCGGCATCGCTGTACCGACGGTTGCCGCCCTGCGTGCGGGCCGGGCGCACGAGCCCCCGGCGTTCGTAGATACGCAACGTTTGCGGATGGACACCGGCGAGCTCGGCCGCCACCGAGATGACGTACACCGCGAGGCGTTCGCGATCGCGACGTGCTTCGTTGCCACTCATGTCACGCACCTCCATGCGTTCGGCTCGACGTGTGACCAGATGCGGACGCAGACGATGCAGGTCGTTGTTCCCCGTCCTGCAGCCGGGCGAATCGTTCGAGCAACTCGCGTTCCTCGTCGGTGAGCGACGTCGGCACGCGCACGTCGACGGTGACGATGAGGTCGCCCGACTCCTTCTCCGTGACGACACCTCGACCCTTCACCCGGTGACGGCTGCCCGGCTGGGTGCCCGGGCGCAACTTCAGCGTGACGACGTCACCGTCGAGCGTCTCGACGGGAACGTTCGCTCCGAGTGCCGCATCGGTGAACGCGATCGGCACGGTGACGGCGAGGTGCTGACCGTCGCGACGGAAGCGCGGGTGCGCAACGACGCGGCACACCACGAACAAGTCACCCGCGGGTCCGCCGTTGCGTCCCGGTGCTCCCCTGTTCTTCAACCGGATGCGGGTGCCGTCGACGATGCCGGCGGGGACGCGCACCTTCACCTCGCGATCGCGCATCTGCACGCCCGAGCCGTTGCACGACGTGCACGGTGAATCGATCGTCGCGCCGCGTCCCGCGCATCGCGGGCACGGTGAGCTGAATGCGAAACCACCCTGGTTCGTCTCGACTGCGCCGCGACCATTGCACTGCACGCAGCGTGAAGGCTGCGTCCCCGGCCGCGCACCCGAGCCGTTGCACGTCGTACACGATGCCTCCGACGTCAACTGCAACGTCGTCGTCAGTCCCTTCACTGCGTCGATGAACTGCAACGTCAGCGTGGCTTCGAGATCGGCGCCGCGCTGCGGACCGCCGGCCGTCGTTCGCCGGCCGCCACCGAACATCTGGTTGAGGAGGTCACCGATGCCGCCCATTCCGGCGGCGTCACCGACGTCGAAACGGAACGAACCCGCACCGGGACCACCGAATCCACCGGGACCCATCCGTCGCACTTCGTCGTACTCGCGACGACGCTGTTCGTCGCCGAGCACGTCGTATGCCGCGGACACTTCCTTGAATCGTTCCTCGGCCGCCTTGTTGTTCGGGTTCGCGTCAGGGTGGTACTGGCGGGCGAGCTTGCGGTACGCCTTCGTGATGTCCTTTGCCGATGCGTTCTGGGCGACACCGAGCACGGCGTAGTAGTCCTTCTCAAACCACTCGCGCTGCGCCGCCACGTCGGTCTCCTAGCCCCGCACCTTCACCATCGCGGCGCGCACGACGCGGCCCTTCCAGCGGTAACCGGTGCGCAACACTTCGACGACGAGCGGTTCCGTCGTCGTTCCGTCACCGGGTTCGTGCACGACGGCTTCCGCCGTCGTCGGGTCGAACGGCTTGTCGGCGAGATCGAGTGCCTCGAGGCCCTGCTTCTGCAGCGCGCCGAGGAGTGCGGACCACACCTGTTCGATTCCCTGCACGCCGTGCGCGGCCGCTGCCTCGCACGCATCGAGTACCGGCAACAGTGACTCGACGAGCTTCGCGGTACCGCGATCGACCTCGTCGGTGAGTTGTTGGGCGACCCGCTTGCGATAGTTCTCGAAGTCGGCCTGCACGCGCAGTGCGATGTCCTTGAATTCGTCGCGCTCGCGACTCACCGTGTCGACGAGCGAGGTGATGTCGTCGGGTGCGGCATCGCCCGTGTCGGAATTCGTTGGTGCGCCGGAGGGCACCTCACCATGGGGGGTGGGGGTGTCGGCACCCTCCGGCGTCGATCCTGTCGTCGTCATGATGCGGACGTACGGGTCACTTCTCGTCGACGATTTCGGCGTCGACGATGTCACCGTCGTTCGATCCCGACGCATCGGTCTGTCCCGATGCCGACGTACCCGCGGCATTCGCATCCTTCGCCGCCGCCTCGTAGAGCTTCTGGCTGAACGCCTGGCTGGCGCTCATCAGTTTCTCGGTGGCGTTCTTGATCGTGTCGGTGTCGGATCCGGCGAGTGCGGACTTCAAATCGGCGAGCGGTTGCTCGATCGCCTTGCGTTCGTCCTCGCTCACCTTGTCACCCTGCTCGCGCAGAACCTTCTCCGTTTGATACACGAGCGAGTCGGCGTTGTTGCGCACCTCGGCTTCGGCGCGGCGCTTGCGGTCCTCCTCGGCGTGCGCCTCGGCGTCCTTCACCATCTTCTCGATGTCGTCCTTGTTCAACGACGACTGACCGGTGATGGTCATCGACTGTTCCTTGTTCGTGGCGCGGTCCTTCGCCGACACGTGGACGATGCCGTTCGCGTCGATGTCGAAGGTGACCTCGATCTGCGGCACGCCGCGCGGTGCGGGCGGCAGGTCGACGAGCTGGAACTTCCCGAGCGTCTTGTTGTACGCCGCCATCTCGCGCTCCCCTTGCAGCACGTGGATCTCGACCGACGGCTGCATGTCCTCTGCCGTCGTGAACACCTCGGTGCGTCGCGTCGGGATCGTCGTGTTGCGCTCGATGAGTCGCGTCATGACGCCGCCCTTCGTCTCGATGCCGAGCGATAGCGGTGTGACGTCGAGGAGCAGAACGTCCTTCACGTCACCGCGCAGGACACCGGCCTGAACGGCGGCGCCGACGGCGACCACTTCGTCGGGGTTCACCGTGCGGTTCGGTTCCTTGCCCGTGAGCGACTGCACGAGATCCTGCACGGCGGGCATGCGGGTCGAGCCGCCGACGAGGATGACGTGGTTGATCTGACCCTTCGTCAGACCGGCGTCGCTGATCGCCTGTTCGAACGGCTTGCGGCAGCGCTCGAGAAGGTCGGCCGTCATCTCCTGGAACTTGGCGCGCGAGAGCGACTCGTCGAGGTGCAGCGGGCCGTTGGCCGTTGCGGTGATGAATGGCAGGTTGATCTGCGTCTGTTGTACCTGCGACAGCTCGATCTTCGCCTTTTCCGCGGCTTCCTTCAGACGCTGCGTCGCCATGCGATCGTTCGACAGATCGACGCCGTGCGCCGACTTGAACTGCGTGACGAGCCAGTCGATGATCCGCTGGTCCCAGTCGTCACCGCCGAGGTGCGTGTCACCGTGGGTGCTCTTCACTTCGAACACACCGTCGCCGATTTCGAGCACGCTCACGTCGAAGGTTCCGCCACCGAGGTCGAACACGAGCACGGTCTCGTCCGACGTTCCCTTGTCGAGTCCGTAGGCAAGCGCGGCGGCGGTCGGCTCGTTGATGATGCGCAACACTTCGAGTCCGGCGATTTGTCCCGCTTCCTTCGTCGCCGTGCGCTGTGCATCGTCGAAGTACGCCGGAACGGTGATCACCGCCTGTGTCACCGTGTCACCGAGGTACGCCTCGGCGTCGCGCTTCAATTTCATGAGCGTGCGCGCACTGATCTCCTGGGGTGTGTAGCGCTTGCCGTCGATGTCGTCCGACTGCCATGCCTCGCCCATGTGGCGCTTGATGCTGCGGAACGTGCGATCGAAGTTCGTGATTGCCTGACGCTTGGCGACTTCGCCGACGAGCACTTCACCGGACTTCGAGAAGGCGACGACCGACGGGGTGGTCCGTGCACCTTCCGAGTTGGGGATGACGACGGGTTCGCCCGCCTCGAGCACTGCGACGACGGAGTTCGTCGTTCCGAGGTCGATTCCGACTGCCTTGGCCATGAGCACTTTCCTCCTGTGGGGGTTTGCGGGACCCGTACCCTATCCCCGACCATCAACAAAATTGAGTGCTTAGCACTCATGTTTTTCGTCACACGGCCGAACAGGCTGTCCGGGTGCCACCTCGGCCGGGGTGAACCCCGCACATCAGCGGGTCGGCGGGAGGTGCCGGGCGATGGCCGACCACGTCGGCAGCGACGGAACGGCACCCCGGGTCAGGGTGGACAGCGCTCCCCCGACAACGGCTGCCTGCAGGGCGACGGGAAGGGTGTCGCCCGCGGCAAGTCGGGCGGCCAGCACCCCACAGAAGGCATCCCCCGCACCCGTCGTATCGACGGGGGTGACGGCATGGGGTGCGATCCGTGTCTCACCCTCACGGGTGACGAGTCGGGCTCCTCGGGCACCTTCGGTGACGACGACGGAGCCGACGCCCGCGTCGAGCAACGCCGCCGTTCCTCCGAGCAGGGTCACCTCGTGTTCGTTCGGCACGATGACATCGAGTTCGGCGAGCAACCGGCCGGGAAGATCGCGTGCCGGCGCGGGATTGAGAACGACGATCGTGTCGTCTCCGGCACGGGCGACGGCTCGTTCGATGACGTCGAGGGGAACCTCGCACTGCATGAGCAGCACTCGTGCACCCGTAATGACGTCGCCGGCCGCATCGACATCGGCAACCGACAGCACGTGATTCGCGCCGGGCACGACCATGATGAGGTTTTCACCGTCGTGCGACACACCGATGAGCGCACGACCCGTCGGTGCATCGACGGTGACGAGGTGCGCCACGTCGACGCCGTCGGCGACGAACGCCGCGCGCATCTGTCGCGCCGCATCGTCGTCACCCACCGCACCGACGAACGTCGTTCGTGCACCGGCGCGCGCCGCGGCGATGACCTGGTTGGCACCCTTTCCACCGCATGCTTCGAAGTACCCGTCGGCAGTGACGGTTTCGCCGGGCCGGGGGAGTCGCACGGTCGTCGCAACGATGTCAAGATTCGCCGATCCGACGACGACGACATCGGTGCGCGCGACCATGTCGCCCATTCTCGCCGAGATCTAACCTTGCCCCATGAACGCCGTCGCCACCCCGGGAATCCTCGTTGCGCTGCGCCACGGGCAGAGCACGTGGAACGAGCTGAATCTGTTCACCGGTTGGCACGACGTCGAGCTCAGCGCGCAAGGGGAGAGGGAGGCCGACGAAGCGGGGCGCACGATGCGCGCGGAGGGTCTGCACTTCGACGTCGCGTACACGTCGCGGCTCACCCGCGCCGTCAACACGTGTCGCCGTGCCCTCGCCACCCTCGGCCAACCCGAACTGCAGATACGCGAGGACTGGCGGCTGAACGAACGCCATTACGGCGCGTTGCAGGGTCTCGACAAGAAGGAGACGATGCGGTTGCACGGCGAGGAGAAGACGAAGTTGTGGCGACGCAGCTTCGACGTGCCGCCGCCGCCGGTCGACCGATCGTCGCCGGAGCACCCCGCGAACGATCCGAAGTACGCGGACCTCGACCCTTCGATGCTGCCCGCCACCGAGTGCCTGAAGGACGTCGTCGCACGCGTCGTTCCGATGTGGAACGAGGTACTCGTGCCGCTGCTCGGTGCCGGTCGCAACGTCCTCGTCACCGCGCACGGAAATTCGTTGCGGGCACTGGCAATGCACCTCGAGGGGATTTCTGCGGCCGACATCGCCGAAGTGAACGTGCCCACGGGAGTTCCCCGGTTGTACACGTTGCGCCCCGATGCGACGGCGGGCCTCGCCGTCACCGCGGCGCGGTACCTCGGTGATGCCGCGGCCATTGCCGCGGCTGCCGATGCCGTCGCGAAGCAAGCCGGCGGGCACTGAATCACGGCGCGGCTGCGCCCCGCACCACGTAACGCCGAAGTCGTTCACCCGTCGTCGCGGATCGTTCTAGAGTCCTGCCATGGCCCGCGTGCCGAACCCGCTCACCGCACTGCGCCACGTTCCGTTGTTCTCGTCGTGTTCGGCGAAGGATCTTGCGCGCATCGCCAAGGCGTGCGAACGGGTGACGTTTCCCGCCGGACGCGTGCTCATCGAACAGGGACAACCCGGTCGCGAGGCATTCATCGTCGTGAAGGGAGCCGCCGTCGTGCGACGGTCGGGTCGCAAGATCGCCCACGTCGGCCCCGGGGCGATGATCGGCGAGTTGGCGTTGCTCGACCACGGCCCACGCACGGCGACGGTCGTGTGCGAGACCGAATGCGATGTCCTCGTGCTCAGTCAGCGGCACTTCCACGGCGTGCTCGACGACGTGCCGGCACTTTCACACAAGTTGCTCGCCACCCTCGCAGCGCGAATCCGCGAATTCGATCGATCTTCCTACGGGTGACCACGCAACTAGCGTGAGATCGCCATGGCTGGTGATCACGCGACTCCTTCTTCTACGGCAGCGACCGACCGTCGTCTGAAGCCGTACCACCTCTCGATCCTCATCGGATGCGGGATCGGAATCTTCACCCTCGTGTCGGGCATCGTCCCGACACTCACTGGATGGGAGAGTGACTCACCGATCCACCGCACCGTGTTCGGCGGCATCCCCGATCCGCTGAAGGTCGCCTTCTACACGGTCATCCCGATGATGCTCATCTGGGGTTCGTTGCGCTTCGCCGACCGCGTGCGCAACTGGGAACGCGGCGCACCCGAGCGCCGCAGCACGAATGCACGCAACGTGAAGCGTCGCCTTGCCGACTTCCGTGCCGGCGTGTACATGAAGACGCTCTTGCGCGACAGTGCCGCGGGCCTCATGCACTCGATGATCTACTTCGGATTCCTCGTGCTGCTCGGCGTCACCACCGTGCTCGAGGTCGATCACCAGTTGCCGCCGAGCCTGAAGTTCCTGCACGGCGACGTGTACAAGGGTTACGCACTCGTCGGTGACGTCGCCGGTGTCGTCTTCACGGCGGGAGTCGTGTGGGCGATCTTGCGTCGCTACGTCCAGCGTCCGTACCGCATCCGCATCAAGTCGAAGCCCGAGCATGCGGCGATCCTCGGAGTTCTCCTCGCGATCGGCGTCAGCGGTTTCGGCGCCGAAATGTTCCGTATCGCCGCCGGCCAGGCAGCGGGGGAGAACCTCGACTACGAACGGTGGAGCGTCATCGGATACCCGCTCGCCCAGTTCGTCAACGGCGCATCCGTGGCGAACCTCGAGTGGTGGCACCAGGCGTGGTGGGTGTTACACGTGCTCACGTTCATCGCCTTCCTCGCACTGCTGCCGATCACGATGCTGCGCCACGTGTTCACGTCACCGTTGAACATGTACCTGCGCGATCGCGAGCGTCCGAAGGGCGCGATGCGGGCAATGCCGAACCTCGCCGAGACGTCGCTCGAGACGTTCGGTGCAAACGTCGTCGAGGACTTCACGTGGAAGCAGCTGCTCGACCTCGACGCATGCACGATGTGCGGTCGGTGCACGAGCGTGTGCCCCGCCCACGCCACCGGCAAACCGCTCGATCCGCGCGAAATCGTCCTGAAGAGCGGTGAAGTGATGGCAGCCACCGCCGCACACGCCCCCGGTGGCCGCGTGTCACCGCCGATCGGCGTCGACTCGGAGATCACGGTGAACGCAAACTCGTTGTTCGAGCGCATCACCGCCGAAGAGGTGTGGTCGTGCACGACGTGCAAGGCGTGCGACGAGATCTGCCCGGTGAACATCGAGATCATGGACAAGATCCTCGACATGCGCCGCTACCTGTCGCTCATGGAGAGCAACTTCCCCGCCGAACTCGGCAACGCGTACCGCGCGATGGAGAACCAGTACAACCCGTGGGGAATGAACCAGGGCGACCGCGCCGCATGGGCGAAGGACCTCGACGTCACGGTCGTCGATCCGGGTCAGCAACTGCAGCACGAGTACCTGTACTGGGTGGGATGTGCCGGAAGCTTCGACGACAAGAACAAGAAGGTCACGCAGTCGATGGCCGCGTTGTTGAAGCGGGCGGGCATCGACGTCGCAATCCTCGGGCCGAGCGAGATGTGCACCGGTGACAGCGCACGCCGCAGCGGCAACGAGTACCTCTTCCAGATGCTCGCCACACCGAACGTCGAGATGCTCAACGGCATGGGCGTGAAGAAGATCATCACTCAGTGCCCGCACTGCTTCAACACGCTGAAGAACGAATACCCGCAACTCGGTGGCAACTACGAAGTCGTCCATCACACCCAGTTGCTCGAGGAACTCGTGTCGTCGGGTCGCCTCGATCTCTCGGGGGCCACGCTGAACGAGCGCATCACCTACCACGACTCGTGTTACCTGGGTCGCCACAACGACGTGTACCTCGCACCGCGCAAGGTCGTCGGTTCGATCAAGGGAATCGAGATCGTCGAGATGCCGCGCAACGGCACGACGGGAATGTGCTGCGGCGCCGGTGGCGCCCGCATGTGGATGGAAGAGAACGTCGGAGCAAAGGTGAACGACGAGCGGGCGAAGGAGGCGATCGCCACCGGTGCGACGCGCGTCGCCACCGCCTGTCCGTTCTGTTACATCATGCTCGACGACGGAGTGAAGGGTGCCGGCAAGGACGAGAGCGAGGTGAAGGTGGCGGACATCGCCATCCACCTCCTCGACGCGATCGAGGAAGGCGAGCGCAGCCGTTCGCTGCGCAACGCTCCGCTGTCGACGTCAGCCGGCGAGTGACGAACTAACGGAAGTTCTCGAAGTAGCGGCTCGGTGTCGGGCCGCGTTGGCCCTGGTACTTCGACCCCCGCGCACCCAATCCGTACGGACGGTCGGCGGGCGTCGTCATCGTCATGAACGACACCTGACCGATCTTCATCGACGGATACAGCGTGATCGGCAGGTTCGCAACGTTCGACAACTCGAGCGTGATGTGTCCGTCGAAGCCCGCATCGATGAACCCCGCCGTCGAGTGGATGAGGAGTCCGAGGCGACCGAGCGAACTCTTGCCCTCGACGCGCGCAACGAGATCGGCGGCGATGCCGATCCGCTCGAGCGTCGAACCGAGAACGAACTCACCCGGATGGAGGATGAACGCCTCTCCGTCGGGAATCTCGACGAGTTCGGTGAGTTCGGTGAGATCTTTCTTCACGTCGATGATCGCCGTCGAATGGTTGCGGAACACGCGGAACAGGTTGGACACCTTCACGTCGATCGACGACGGTTGCAGACACGCTTCGTCGAACGGATCGACGATGATCCGACTGGCGTCCATCGCTTCGCGAATCGAGCGGTCTGACAGGATCATGCGCCGCTCACCTTAGTGAATTCGTCGGTTCCGGCCCGGAGCCGTCGTTGGTACGATTTTTCACGATTCTGCGGGTGTAGTTCAATGGCAGAACATCAGCTTCCCAAGCTGAGAACGCGGGTTCGATTCCCGTCACCCGCTCCGGTAGCGCGTTGATGTTCGCGAAGATCAGACGAGGCTGGCGAGTGCCCATACCGCGGCGACGGCGCCGATAACCGCCATCGTCACGCTGCGCGCCACCGGCGCGCGCTCGAGATCACCTTCGTCCGCACGTCCGCGACGCGGAGCGACGACCGCGGCAACGTTGCCGACGACCATCGCCGCACCGAACGCAAGGACGAGCCAGGCGAGCAGATCCTCACCGAGAAACATCGCTCAGAACCTCGGCTCGTTCTCGTCGAAGACGTTCTCGAAGCGTGTGTACGGCTGCACCCATGCCAGTTTGACCGTGTCGGTGGGTCCGGCGCGATGCTTTGCGACGATGATGTCGGCGAGTCCCCGGGCCGCACTTGCGTCGTCGACGACTTCGCCGCGATAGATGAACATGACGACGTCGGCGTCCTGTTCGATGGCGCCGGATTCGCGCAGGTCGGAAAGGTTCGGGCGCTTGTCCTGGCGACTCTCGATTCCGCGGCTGAGCTGACTCAACGCGATGATCGGCACGTTGAATTCGCGGGCCATGAGCTTCAAGTTACGGCTGATGTCGCTCACCTCGAGCTGACGGTTCTCCACCTTCGTATCGCCGCCCATCAGTTGCAAATAGTCGATGACGATGAGGGCGAGATCGCCGTGGCGCAGCTTCGTGCGACGGGCCCGTGCGCGCATCGAACCGATTGACGTCATGGGGGAGTCGTCGATGATGAGTGGGATGTCGAGTCGACCGACGGCGCGACCGATGTCGCGCCACTGGTTCTCGGTCGGATTCGCCCCGCGCAACACTTCGGACGGAATGCTCGCCTCGCTCGACAACACGCGTTGCGCAAGTTCGCCGGCGCTCATTTCGAGGCTGAAGAAGATGACCGGTCGCAACGAAGTGCGCGCAACGTTCACCGCGATGTTCAGTGCGAACGCGCTCTTTCCCATTCCCGGACGGGCACCGATGACGTGCAGCGCACCCGGCTGCAATCCGAGGAGCAACTTGTCGAGTTTGTTGAAGCCCGTCGGTACTCCGTTCAGGGCATCGGGATCGTTCGCCCGCTGCTCCATGAGCTCGAGTGACTGAGTGAGCAACGGCGACAACAACTGTCCGCCTTCCGACACCTGTCCGGCGGAAACGTCGTAGATGCGACCTTCGGCTTGATCGACGGCCGAGTCGACATCGTCGGGTTGGCTGTAGGCGATTTCCGCGATCTGCGACGCAGCGGAAATGAGATGACGCAGCTTCGCCGCGTCGCGCACGATCTTCGCGTAACGCTCGGCATTCGAGATGGCGGGGGTGAGGTTCTGCAGTCCGACGAGGGCTTCGAGACCACCGATCGAATCGAGAACACCGGCGCGGCGCAGTTCCTCGCCGACGGTGACGGGGTCGACCGGTTCACCGGCGACACTCAGCGCGCGAATTGCATCGAAGATGCGCTGATGCGCCGGCTTGTAGAACTCGTCGGCGATGACGCCCCGCTCGAGTGCGACGGCGATCGCCTCGTCGGAGAGCAACATCGCACCGAGCAGTGATGCTTCAGCGTCGAGGTTGTGCGGCGGCACGCGCTGCAACGACGTGCGACGATCGTCGTCGCGGGATACCGACGTCATTGACATGCCATCACCCTGCTCGTTCCGTGCTGTTCACAACAAGGGGAACAACGCTGTGGACAACGTGGGGAGAGGTGTGGATGACGCTGATCATCGTGCACGGCACTGCGGATGCCCACGGACGGCATCGCCGGTTTGACCTGTGGACAACGTGTGGAGAGTGAGGGTACGGCGAACGACCACGTGGTGTTGCGCGCGTCAGCGCGCAACGACCTCGAGGCGCACCGTTCCGACGATGTCGGCAAACAGGGCCACCGTCACCGAATGTGCACCGACGGTGCGGATCGGCTCGGAGATGTCCACCTTCTTGCGATCGAGGCTGATGCCGAACTGTTCGTCGACGGCAGTCACGATGTCGTTCGCGGTGACCGAGCCGAACAGGCGACCCTCTGCACCGGCCTTCGCCGTGATCGTGACGGCGCGCTGGGCGAGCGAGGCGGCGATCGTCTGGGCCGACTCACGGTCGGCTGCTTCACGAGCCGATCGGGCGCGCTGCATCGCAGCGGCCTGAGCGACCGTTCCTTCGCTCGCCTCGACGGCGAGACCCTTGGGCAGCAGGAAGTTGCGGGCATGACCGGACGACACGGTGACGATGTCACCGCGACGACCGATACCGGCGACGTCGGAGCGGAGCAACACTTGCATGATCAGGCCTCCTCGCGCGCCGTTTCGGGTGCGGTCGTGACGGTGACGTCACCGCCCGTTGCAGCGGCGACTTCGGCGTATGACGCAGGTGTCTCGGCATCCTCGCGGCGATCGTCACGACGATCGTCGCGGCTGCGGGGACCGCGCACGGCGGCAACGCGCTTCGTGTACGGCAACAGCGCCATTTCGCGGGCGTTCTTCACCGCCGTGGCGATGTCACGCTGCTGCTGGGTGTTCGTGCCGGTCATGCGTCGCGCACGCAGCTTCGAGCGATCCGACATGAACCGCTGGAGAAGGTTGACGTCCTTGTAATCGATGTACTCGATCTTCTCGGGCGTCAGCGGGTTGGGGCGCTTCTTGTGCTTGCGCATCGCCATCTTGGCAGCGCGAAGTTTGTTCTTCTTGCTCGTCATTGTTCAGTCTCCGGTGTGCAATCTCGTGATGTGAATGTCGTGGGTTCTCAGAACGGCTCTTCGCCGTCGAATGGATTGGCGTCGGCCGCGGGTGCGCTCGATGCGCCCTTGCCGCCACCTTCGCCGCGCGGTGTGCGCTCGACCTGAGCGGTTGCCCAGCGCAGGCTGGGTCCGAGCTCGTCGGCGATGACGTCGATGGCGGTGCGCTTGTCGCCGTCACGAGTGGTGTACTCGCGCTGCTCGAGGCGACCGGTGACGACGACCCGCGTTCCCTTGCCGAGCGACGCCGCGGCGTTTTCGCCGAGCTGTCCCCAGGCGGTGACGTTGAAGTACGACGTCTGTTCCTGCCATTCGCCGTTCACCTGGTAGCGGCGCCCGACGGCAATGCCGAACGAGGCAACGGCGCGACCGTTGGCGGTGAAGCGGAGTTCCGGATCGCGGGTGAGGTTCCCGACGAGTGTGATCGTGTTGTCTGCCATGTCACTGGCTCCTTCGTGAGTGTGCGGTGTGGATCGAACCCGACGCGGCGACTACTTTGCGGCGCTGCCGAGCAGCCCGCGACGTGCAGCCTCGTAATCGGGAAGTCGAAGCAACTTGTGTCGCAACACGTCGTCGGAAAGACGAAGCGTGCGCTCCACTTCATCCATTGCACCCGCAGGTGCAACGAGATTGAAGACGGCGTAGTAGCCGTCGGATTGCTTCTTGATCGGGTAGGCCAAACGGCGCCGGCCCCACCAATCGGGCGTGCCGTGAACGGTCCCGCCCACCGCGGTGACCGACTTCGTCACCGAGCTGACCCAACTGTGTGCGGCGTTCTCGTCGAGTGCGCCACTCACGATGACCATCAATTCGTATGGTCGCATGTATAAGTACTCCCTTCGGACACGATCACGCGGATCGTGGCCCCCGTGGGGGCAGGGTGAATATGACGAATGGAGCGTATCGGCACCCCGTCACGATGCCACGGGGGTGTTACGAGGTGGCGTGCCGCCGCGTGAATCCGCCGAGCGGCACCATGCGCAGCAAGTGGTGCCACCAACACTCACGGCACACTTCGACGACGTACGACGCATACACCGTGCGTCCGACGTCGTAGCTCGCCAGTTCGGATTCCTTCGTCACGCACCGCCCGGACTTCGGCAGTCGCGGTCCGAACACGTACGTCACGCGCACGGTCATCGCCTGCTCGCAGATCGGGCATCGCACGCGGGACGGCACACCGTAAGCGACGGCGGCACGACGCAAGTCGGGGTGCGCATCACACACGTCGTGCGGTGCCAGTTGTCCCGAGCGCACCTTGTCGATGACGCTGCGCCGCACGAAACGATGGTCGACGACTCCGCCGCGCACACTGCGCTCGTCGGGTGCGTCGCTCGGTTGGCGAACCGAATCCTGTGAGCGACGCCGCGTCATGGCGCGAGATTAGCCCCGCCGTGCCCACCACTCGTCGAGTCGGGCACGAATTTTCTCGTCGCCGATGAGTCCTTCCTCGAGACGTATCTCCATGAGGAAGTCGAGTGCGTCACCGACGGCGCGCCCCGGTGCGATACCGAGATGTTCCATCACCGCGGCTCCGTCCATCTCGGGGCGCAGTGCGGCAAGTTCCTCGGCGGCGGCGAGTTCCTCGATGCGCGCCTCGAGTTGATCCATGCGCTTGTTCAGCGCATCGACCTTGCGTTCGCTGCGCGTCGTGCAGTCGCAGCGCACGAGCACGTTCAGTTCGGTGAGGACGTCTCCCGCATCTCGCACGTAGCGACGCACCGCGGAATCCGTCCACCCCATTTGATACGTGTGGAACCTGCCGCTGAGAAACACGAGTTGGGTGATGCGTTCGATGTCGTCGTTCGAGTAGCGCAACGCACGCAAACGTTCCTTCGTCATTCGCGCACCCACGACCTCGTGGTGGTAAAACGTCATGCCCTTGCCGGGAAGCACCTTGCGGGTACGGGGTTTTCCGATGTCGTGGAAGAGCGCTGCGAGACGCGTGATCCGGAATTCACCGGGCATCTCGCGACGCACGTTGTCGACGACGGCAAAGGTGTGGGTGAGCACGTCCTTGTGACGGTGGATCGGATCTTGCTCGAGTGAGAGGGCGGGAAGCTCGGGCAGGAACCGATCGGCCAGTCCGTATTCCACGGCGAATCGCAGGCCGAGCCCGGGGGAGTCGGTGACGATGAGCTTGTCGAATTCGTCGCGAATTCGTTCGGCCGACACGATCGACAACCGCTCGCTCAACGATCGCACCGCGTCCATGAGTCCCTGCGTCGGCACGACGTCGAGGGCGGAGATGAATCGTGCGGCGCGCAACATCCGCAGCGGGTCGTCGGTGAAACTCACTTCCGGCGACAACGGCGTGCGCAGGATCCGCGCCGTGAGGTCCTGCAACCCGTTGTACGGATCGACGAGCGTCGGTGCGTCCGACGTCAACTCGAGTGCCATCGCATTGATCGTGAAGTCGCGGCGCGACAGGTCGACGAGCACGTCGCTCGAGAACTTCACGTCGGGCTTGCGGGACTCGGGGTCGTACGCCTCGGCACGGTGCGTCGTGATCTCGAGCGTGCGCCCGTTGCGCAGGGCCGCAATGGTGCCGAACCGCTCACCCTGCGTCCAGAGATTGTCCGTCACCGGCGCGACGATGCTCTTCACCGCGTCCGGTGTCGCATCGGTCGTGAAGTCGAAGTCGAGACGGTCGATGTCGCGACCGAGCAGGAGGTCGCGAACGCTCCCGCCGACGAGATACAGCCGATGACCTGCGGCGCGGAACTGGTCGACGACCGGTTGCAGTTCACTCATCACCGCATCGAATCGGCGTGGCTGCACGTGCTACAGGTTACGGAAACTCACGCGCAGTAGCGTTCGTGGGTGTCGGCACTGGTCACGCTGCGACGATCGTTGCGCCACCGGATGCGAGTGAAGGGTGTTCCGGTTCTCCTGACGCCGATGACCGACGACCCCCGCGGTGTCGTCGCCCAACTGCAGTCAGATGCCGACATCTCCCCTGAATTTTTCGTTTCTCTGCACCGCGAACTCACGGCACTCGGCTGGGAACGTATCCGCACGAACGCCGTCGCCGAACGATTCGCCGATGCGGCCCGTGACGCCGGTTTCGTCACGGCACAGCGTCTCGTGCTGCTCGAACGTCCGCGTCTCACCGTTGCCGGTCTCGCAAGTGACGGGGATTCGGCCTTCGTCGTTCATGCAACGACGTACCACGGATCGTCACCGCGCATGCGGCGGATGCTCGATGCGTGTGCACGTATCGATGCGTCGTCATTCCCGGCAACGTGGTCGCTCGATGCCCGGGCGCTGCGCGATGCCGCAGCAGCGACGCCGCGACATCGCTTCTTCACCGTCACCGCGACTCATGGCGACACAGATGGCGACACAGATGGCGACACAGATGACGACGCACTGAGCGGTTATCTGCTGTGCGGCGCCGATTCGACGCATGGCTTCATCCAGCGACTCGCCGTGCACCCTCGGCAGCGCGCACGGGGCATCGCCCGCGAATTGCTCGCACGATCACTCGGGTGGCTGGGTGCGCTCGGCGTGCGATCCACGTGGGTGAACACCGAACCGGACAACGCCGCCGCCTTGCATCTGTACCTCGGCACCGGTTTTCAACGCCACGCCACGGGCCTCGTCGTCGTTGAGCGTGCAGCGGCATGAGAACGGCAATCCGAACCCTCGTCGGTGCCGTCGTTGTTGCTCTCGTTGCCGCCGTCGCACCGGCTACCCCGGCCGCGGCAAACACCCCGGCGCGGCTCGAGGTCATCGGTGGGGCATTCCACGTCCGTGCCGGCGTCACCGCCTCGCTGCGTATCGGTGCATCGGGCGATCAGGCGTTCCTTGCCGCGGTGGGTCAAGCGTCGACGCGGATCGTCGTCTCGGCGAGCGTGCCGCTCGTGCGACGCAGGGACGTCGCCGCGGTCGCACGGGGTGCGACACCCGACGTCGAGAGCACACTCGAGTTGCCGGTGCGGGCACTCAGCCTCGAGCAACGTGACGGCATCACGGCGTGGCGATTGAACGTCGCTACCTCGGCGTCCCGCGACTCCGACCGTCTCGCTCTGCGCAGCGACGGAGTACGTCTGCTCACCGTCGACATCACCACCCGCGACGGAGTCGTCGCACGTGCACGCACGTTCCTCAACGTCGTCGGCTTCCGCGCGTCGTACACGCGCCTACCCGTGTCGATGCTCGCGTCGGTGACCTCACCGACCACGCTCCAACCCGACGGCTCTTTCGCCGTCGCCGACGACGTGCGCACCCGCCTGCAGAAACTGCGCGACCTGCTGTTCATCGTCGACGACCGCTTCCCCGTCTCCGTCCATATCACTCCGGAACTCCTCGACGGTCTCAGTCGGGCCACGGACGACGTCGACTCACGGTTGTGGCTCGACTTGCGCGGACTTCTGCAGGGCGCCGACGTCCTCACGAATACGTACCGCAGTTTCGACCCGACGGCGGCAGCGGCGGCGAAACTCGATGCGCAGTTCCTCGATCAGTTGCAGCGCGGTGAAACGGTCGTTGCCGGACAAACGGGATCGAGCGTCGTCCGCCGCGGGATGTGGGTGACGCAAGACCCCGTCGACGTACGCGGTGCGCGCCTTTTGCGCAAAAGCGGCGTCAATGCCGTCACCGTGTTCGGTACGGCAACCGACGCCCTCGGCGATCTCGACAACTACGTGCGTCCGTACCGCATCTCCTTCGACGGAACCGGTCTCGCCGTGTACTCACCCGAACCCCGTTATGCCGAACTGCTCGACGCACCGATCGGAGGTGCCTTCGAAACGGCGATCGCCCTCGTCGCCGAACTGCACGCCCATCGGCAGGAGATTGCCGTTGCCGGCGGTGACTCGGCCGTTTCGACGCGACAGGTCATCCTCACCGGCCTCGACGGTCTGCCGAACGAACCGTTGGTCGCCGGCTTCGTCCTCAACCAACTCGGTCGTAGTCCGCTCGTCGAGGTGCGCGGGTTGTCGCTTGCCGCGAGTGCACTCGACGGACTCACATCGGTGCGTCTGCCCGACGTCACCCCCGTCGATCTCGCCGCAGTGCAGGCCGAGGTGAACGTCACTCTCGCATCGATCGACGAAGTGCGCTCGATGCTCGTCGGTGACCAACCGATGATCGAGTCATGGCTCAGCCGCGTCGATGTCGTCAACGACACGTCACTCGCACCGGAGCGGCGCAACGACTACCTCAACGCGGTGAATGCCGAGATCGGCGCAATCCGCAACGCATTGCGGCTGCCGCGCGCCTCGTTCACGCTGGGCAGCAGGGAGAGCGACCTGCGCGTCACCCTCGCCAACGACACGGCGTACGACCTGTCGGTGCGCATTTCCTTCGCCAGTTCGCGCATGACGTTCGACCGAGAGACGTTCGACGTCACCGTTCCGGCCCGCGCGACGAGTGAAGTGCTCGTCACCGTCACCGCACGGGCGAACGGATTGTTGCCCGTCGACATGACCCTCGCGACGCCGAGCGGACTGATCATCGACTCACAGCGCATCACCGTGCGCGTCAATGCCCTCGCCGGCCTCGGCCGGGGTGTGAGTGCCGTCTTTCTTGCTTTGCTCACACTGTGGTGGATCGTGCACCTGCGCCGCACCCGCCGCAAGAAGATGAGCCGCCACCACCCTGCACTACGCTCCACGCCATGACCGTTCGAATCGTCACCGACAGCGCCTGCGACCTGCCCCAGAAGCTCATCGACGACCTCGGGATCACCGTCGTCCCCCTGTCGATCCGGTTCGGAGACGAGGAATTCGTCGACCGTCGCGACCTCACCGTCGACGAGTTCTGGCGTCGCTGCCAGTCGGCCGACGTACTGCCGTCGACGGCCGCCCCGGCACCGGGTCAGTTCGCCGAGGCGTACCGCACGCTGGCGAACTCCGGGGCAACGGGAATCCTCGTCGTCAACATTTCCTCGAAGCTCTCGGCGACCATGCAAAGCGCCGAGCTCGGGGCGAAGCAGGCAGGAGTCTCGGTCCCCGTGGAAATCGTCGACACCGCATCGGCATCGATGGGCATCGGGCTCGTCGCCGTCGCGTGCGCGAAGGCGGCCCGCAGCGGTGCGTCACTCGGTGATCTCGTCGCTATGGCGAAGGACCTCTCCTCCCGCACGAAGGTGTGGGCGGCCCTCGACACCCTCGAAAACCTGAAAAAGAACGGTCGCATCGGCGGGGCGAAGGCGATGCTCGCCACCGCGCTGTCGATCAAGCCGATCATCACCGTTACCGACGGAGCCGTCGGCGAGGGTGGCAAGCAGCGCACGCGTGGCAAGGCACTCGCCTTCCTCGTCGATCGCGTCCGTGAAGCCGGACCGATCGAGTCACTCGCCATCCTCCATGCACAGTGCCCCGATGTCGAGCAGTTCACCGCGATGATTCGCGAGGTGTACTCGGGAGACATCACCGTCGGCGACATCGGTGCCGTCATCGGTGCGCACGCCGGACCGGGAACCATCGGCGTCGCGTTCCACGTCGCACGCTGATCCTTCGTCACGACACAACGACGTAGCGTCGCGTCGTCCTCGTGTCACCGTGACGCAACGAGTCCCCCATTCGCACGACGTGCACAACTAGCGTCGCTGTGCGATCATGCCTGCACGCGAACTCGCCCCGGGATTCATCGGCGAGCGGTACCGTCTCGATCGACTCATCGCCCGCGGCGGCATGGCGGAAGTGTGGCTCGGTGAGGACACTTTCCTCAATCGTCGCGTCGCGGTGAAGGTGTTGCGGCCGCAAATCGCCGGCGACGAGGTGGCGATCGAACGCTTCCGGCGCGAGGCACTGGCCTGCGCAGCATTGAATCATCCGAACATCGTCGCCGTGTACGACTCGTTCGAACATGACGGGTACCGCGCGGTCGTCATGCAATACGTGCAGGGCAAGAGCCTGCGCGATCTCCTCGACCGCAAGAAGCGTCTCGGGCCGCAGCTGACGATCATGATGGGTGCGTCGATCGCGGCAGCACTGCACGTCGCCCACGAGCACAACCTCGTGCACCGCGACGTGAAGCCGGGCAACATCCTCGTCACGCCCAGTGGACACTTCCTGCTCGCCGACTTCGGCATCGCCAAGCCGCTCGGCAGTGAATCGACGAGCGACCTCACGAGCGACAACATCATGATGGGTACGGCGAAGTACCTGTCGCCGGAGATCGTGCGCGGCCGACCGCTCGACGGTCGGGCGGACCTCTACAGCCTCGGCATCGTCCTCTACGAATGCCTCGCCGGCAAGGTGCCGTTCCTCGGCGACAACGACGCCGACACGGCACTCGCCCGCCTCCAACGCGAACCCACCGATCTCGGACATTTGCGCCCGATCCTGTCGCCGCAACTCGTGCGCGTCGTGCACCGGCTTCTCGCCCGCAACCCCGACCACCGCTACGCCACCGGTGAAGAGACGCGCAAAGCGTTGCTCGAGGCGATGACGGGTGAGCGGGACACGACGACGACGCTCACTCCCCCGGCCGGTACGTCACGTGTCGACACCGGAGAGCGCCCGCGCATCGGCACGCAGGACGTCACGCCCGGTACGCCGACGACCCGACGCAGCGAGGCGTTGCGGGCACGTCGCACGCCATCGTCGGCGCGCACGGCACTCTCGCATCCGCGGTGGCGATGGCTCGCCGGTGGCATCGCGGTCGCCGGTCTCGTCGCCGTCGCCGTGCTGCGCACGTCGGACACGGAGAACCTCGTCGTTCCGGAGACGGTTCCCGCCGTCGCCGAACCGACCGGACCGGTCGACATCGCCGAGATCCACTCGTACGACCCGAACGGCGAAGACGGTCTCGAAAACGAGGAATTCATCGGGTTGCTCGTCGACAAGAACCCCGCCAGCGCATGGGCGACGTCGTGTTACGCCGACAAATACTTCGGCGCGAAGCAATCGGTGGGCATCGTCGTCAGTCTCACCCGGGCATCCACGGGAACGTTGCGGGTGAACTTCGCCAACGGGCCGTTCGGGGCCGACGTGTACACGATGAGCGGCGAGACCCCGGCGACGTTCGATGCCTGGACGACGAAGGTCGGATCGCTGTACAACACGCGATCCCAGGTCGTTCGCTTGTCGATCACCGAACCGGTCGATCGCATCCTCATCGCCCTCACCGAAATCGGTCGCAGCGATGCGTGCGGAACGCAGAATCCGTTCCAGGGACGCGTCAACGAAGTCGCATTCGTCCCCAACTGACACCGCACCAACGCGCAGGTTCGCGCGAGGCGCACGCACACTGCGGTTCACGTCACGACGTTCGTACCGAATCGCACATCACCGTGACGGTGTGCGTTCGCGGGGAATCGACGTCCGTTAGCCTCAGCGACGTGGCCGACAATCCGCTCTCCGATCCGGAGTTGCCGCGCAAGGTGATGGATGTCGTCGACCGTGCGGTCGACGTCGTGCGCAAGCGAACCACCCTTCCGGTCATCACGATCATCCGGGGCCTCGTCTTCGGCACGATCGTCGTCGTCGTCGGTCTCGCCCTGGTGGTCGTCACGCTCATCGCGCTCGCACGCGGCGCACACGAACTGCTCGATATTTGGCTCGATCGGGCGACGGCGGTGTGGGTGTCGTACTTGGTGCTCGGTCTCGCCTTCGTCGCCCTGGGTGGAGTGCTCATGCGCAAACGGCGTAGCGTCTCCCCCGATACTCACTGACATCTACGAACCGTGCACCCGTGACGGGACGGCACACCACAAGGAGCAACACCGTGACGGCGAAGCGCAAAGTCATCATCATCGGTTCCGGTCCGGCCGGACTCACCGCGGCGATCTACACCGCCCGCGCCTCGCTTGCACCCCTCGTCATCGAGGGTGAGCCGTCCTCGACCTCCGACCAGCCGGGCGGGCAGCTCATGCTCACGACCGAAGTCGAGAATTTCCCCGGGTTCCCCGAGGGTGTCCAGGGTCCCGAGCTGATGATGCGCTTCCGCGAGCAGGCGGCCCGATTCGGGGCCGAATTCATCACCGAAAAGGCCACGAAAATCGACTTTTCGGGGGCTGTAAAGAAAGTGTGGGTGCGCGACACCCTGCACGAAGCCGATGCGATCATCGTGAGCACGGGGGCGCGTTCGTTGATGCTCGGCTTGCCGAAGGAGAACGAGCTCATCGGTCACGGCGTGTCGACGTGTGCAACGTGCGACGGATTCTTCTTCCGCGGACAGGAGATCGCCGTCGTCGGTGGCGGCGATTCGGCGATCGAAGAAGCGACGTTCCTCACCAAGTTCGCCACGACCGTGCACCTTCTCGTGCGTCGCGACACGTTGCGAGCCTCGAAGATCATGCGTGACCGGGCGCAGAACAACCCGAAGATCAGCATCCACTGGAACACACAAGTCGCCGAGATCCACGGTGATTCGACGCTCACCGGTCTCACAGTCGTCGACTCCGTGAGCGGCGAGAAGCGTCCCCTCAACGTCACCGGCTTGTTCGTCGCAATCGGCCACCGCCCGAACACCGATCTGTTCTCCGGCGTGCTCGACATGGACGACACCGGTTACCTCGTCACCCGGCCCGGTTCGACGTACACGAACGTCTCCGGTGTCTTTGCCTGCGGCGACGTCCAGGATCACACCTACCGACAGGCGATCACCGCCGCGGGATCGGGATGCATGGCGGCGATCGACGCCGAACGCTGGTTGGAAAGCCACCACTAGTCGCGTCGCCGTGACGCACGTTGCGTCGCGGTGCCATCGACGGTCGCAGTAACCTCGAGGCCATGGCAGCTGCTCCCGTCACTCTCACGACCGCAACGTTCGACGAAACCATCCGTGGTTCGTCGGTTCCCGTCCTCGTCGATTTCTGGGCCGAATGGTGCGGCCCGTGCAAGATGATCGATCCAGTGATCAAGGAAATCGCCGCCGAACAGGCGGGCAAACTCACCGTTGCAAAGCTCAACGTCGACGATCACGGCGACATCGCGTTGCGTTACAACGTCATGAGCATCCCGACGATGATCGTCTTCCAGAACGGTGCCGAAGTGAAGCGGCTCGTCGGAGCCAAGGGTAAGTCGGCTCTTCTTGCCGATCTCGCCGCATTCATCGGCTGAGTCGTTTCGTCCACAGCCTCATCCACAGGATGTGTGGAACCTCAACGTCCACCTCACCCTTGATCTCCACAAGACGGTGAGGTTCTTCTCGTGGTGATGTCACCACGGTGCGTAGTCGTCAGTCGAGGATGACCCGCGACAGACGCTCAAGGTCGTCGATATCCGCGAAGTCAATGACAAGTTGTCCACGCCGGGTCGTCCCCCGCGGCGGATGCACCTGCACCCGAGTCGCCAGTTGTTCGCCGAGGAGTGCAGCAACTTCGGCATATGCCGCAGTCGGAACCACCGTCGCCGAACCGGGAGTCGACGATCGTGACGATGACGTCGTCGTCCCGCTGCGCGCCGACACGCCGTGGCTGTCAAAGACGGCTTGTTCCGTCGCCCGCACCGACAGACCTTCGGCAACGATGCGAGCGGCAAGACGCTCCTGCTCTTGGCGGGTCGCTACACCGAGCAGTGCCTTTGCGTGTCCGGCCGTGAGCCGCCCGTCAGCGACCAGCTGTTGCACGGCAACGGGAAGGGTGAGGATGCGCAAGGCATTCGTGATTGACGTACGACTCTTGCCGACCCGCGTCGCCACTTGGTCATGCGTGAGGGCGAAGTCCTCGAGCAGCTGCTTGTACGCCGCCGCTTCCTCGAGTGGGCTGAGATCTGCTCGGTGAAGATTTTCCACCAAGGCTTGTTCGGCGCTGTTGACGTCGTCGGCATCGCGAATGATCGCCGGAATGGCGCTGAGACCCGCTTTCTTCGCCGCGCGCAGACGGCGTTCCCCGGCAATGAGCTGGTATCGACCATCGGCGGACTTGCGCAGCAGGACCGGTTGAAGAACGCCGAGTGCGCCGATCGATGCGGCGAGTTCGTCGAGGCTCTCTTCGTCGAATCGTGTCCGCGGTTGGTGCGGATTGGGGTCGATGAGCTCGACGGCGATCTGGGCGAATCCCTGCCCGGTTGGCGGCGTTGACCCGCCGGTCGGGATGAGTGCGGAAAGACCGCGGTTGCGATTCATTCCTGCCATGCGGCGATCTCCTTTGCAGCTTCGCGATACGCCTTCGCGCCGACCGATGACGGATCGAAGGTGATGACGGGTTTGCCGTAACTCGGTGCCTCAGCCACGCGGACGGTACGCGGAATCACGGTCTTCAGGGTCTTCGGTCCCCACGTCGGATGCTTGCGCACCTCTTCGACGACGTCCTGGGACAACTTCGTGCGGGCGTCGTACATCTGGAGCAACACCATCGAGATGTGCAGGCGGGGATTGAGGTTCGCGCGGACAAGATCGACGTTCTGATCCAGCTGCACCATGCCTTCGACGGCGATGTACTCGCATTGCATGGGGACGAGAACCTCATCGGCAGCCGTGAGTGCATTGATCGTCAGCAAACCGAGCGACGGCGGACAGTCGATGAGCACGAAGCTGTAGTGATCCGCCACACCGTCAATGGCGCGGCGCAAACGCGTCTCACGCCCCATCATCGGTACGAGTTCGATCTCTGCACCGGCGAGGTTGAGGTTCGACGGCGCAATGAACAGCCCCCGAACGGCCGTTGCTTCGACACAATTCTCGAGGGGAAGGTCCTGCAACAACACGTCGTACACGCTCACCTGCAGTGATGCGGGGACGAGACCAAGGCTCGACGATGCATTTCCTTGTGGGTCGAGGTCAATAATGAGAACACGATGACCCAACTCCGCCAAGGCGGCGCCGATGTTCACCGTCGCGGTCGTCTTGCCGACGCCGCCCTTCTGGTTCGCCATGGCGATGACTCGGGCGCGGGTCGAGGTGTCTGCCACACCGCCAAACTACCCGTGTATCGGGGTTGAACGGGGGATATGTTCCACGTGGAACATCACCCGACGATGTGTCAGCGGCGGCCGGGTTCTGGGGCCGCCTGATCGTCATCTAGGCAACCGCAGGACGGGAGGGATCTGTCGGGGTTCCCCCAGACGGATCGCGATGTTCCACGTGGAACACGGCGACAGCACCGTGACGGATGGGGGTGGAGACTCCAATGGCGGCCAACTGGCGTGGCTCCCAGCGATTCGCCGCGGTGGCCGGGGGTTCGCTGACAAGAACCCAGCCCCCCGGACGCACCAGGCGCGCCGCCCACAACACCGTTGTATACGGGGCGGTAAACCCCCGGCTCACGGCGGCATCAAAGCTGCCCATCCAGTGCCGATCGTTCGTCAGCGTCTCGACATCGGCGCAGACCACCCGCGCCGTGTCGTGGAGATCGA
>JBIIUH010000081.1:0-6577 GCA_044340075.1 Ilumatobacteraceae bacterium
GGCACGGTCTCGCCCTCGACGATGCGCGCGTACAACTGCTGGATCTCCAGTACCACGACATTCATCCGGATCGCGGCGTCTTTCGCACCCTCGAACGCAGGGACGCCGTCGTGCGTCTGAGCACCGATGCCGACGTTGCAGAAGCCACCGAGCGAGCGCCGCAGACGACCCGCGCGCGTCTGCGCGGCGAATTCATCCGCGCTGCAAAGGAGCGCAAGCGTGATTTCACCGTGGATTGGGTGCACCTGAAACTCAACGACCAGGCACAGCGAACGGTGCTCTGCAAGGACCCGTTCAAGAGTCACGACGATCGAGTCGACAAGCTCATCGCCTCTCTGTAGACGGAATCGACGGGCGTTCGAGCGCTAGCGTCGTCGCGGTGAACGAACCGCGTCACGAAGATGTCGATCACGGCGGCTTCGCAGGGGGCGATTCACATCGGGACGACCACGATCGGGACCAAGTGGCCGGTGCCCCGGGCCCGCGGACCGATTCGCGGCGGTTCCTGCGGACGCTGCGCGAATGGTTCATCGTCATCGGTTCGGCACTGCTCATCGCCGTCGTGCTGCGCACCTTCGTTGTGCAGCAGTTCTACATTTCGGGACCGTCGATGGAGCCCACACTCGTGGGTGACGATCGGGTTCTCGTGAACAAGTTGGCTTATCGCTTCGGGGATCCGTCACGGGGCGACGTCGTCGTCTTCGACCGCATCACGACGAACGGCGGAATCGTCCAGCACGACGACCTCATCAAACGCGTCATCGGGCTCCCCGGTGAGGAGGTCGAGATTCGCGACTGCGTCGTCATCATCGACGGCATGCCGCTGACCGAACCGTGGCTCACACCCGAGATGAAAACGAATTGCGGGGTCGAGGAGATGGATCCGGTTCTCGTCGGGTCCCGCGAGATCTTCGTCGTCGGTGACCACCGCGATCAGTCGTACGACTCACGAATGTTCGGGACTGTGAGTCAGAGCCTCATCCGCGGTCAGGCAGTCGTCGTCATTTGGCCGCTGCGCAGCGTCACGCTCCTGTAGGTCGCGTTCGCTCGAATTCGAGTGCCGCGGAAGCGAGGCGATCGGGCCACGAACTCGAGATCACGTCGATTCCCATCCGCAACAGGGCGACTGCGCGGTGCTCCTGCACGACACCATCGGCCACGGTCTCGAGTTCGAATCGATGGGCGAGCGTCACCACGCCACCCGTCCAATCGCGATCCGGAAGAACGACGCCGCGCCATCCGGCTGATCGGGCGGCGGCGAAGAATCGTTCCGGTCCGTGCGGCATGTCCGCCAGTGCACCGAAGACGTAGCAAGCAACCGACGTCGACGGGACCGGTCCGGGAACCCCGCGAGCCGACTCCACCACAGGTCGCACGGAGGATGCAAGGTCACCCGTCGTCAACACTGCAGCCACCTCGCCGACGACTTCGGCAACATCGTCGGCGCCGATGCGCATGAACACGGGTAGATCCGCTGCAGCGGAAATGGCCGCAAGGAATTCGGTGATCGTCGGACCCGTGCGATCGCCACGGCGGAATCGACTGCGCACATCGGCACCGTTGTTCGGCACGAGCCGAACACTGCCCGCAACGACGACGGCATCGACGTCGAGACCGTGCGAGCCGAGGCGCAGCGCCACGGCACATGCTTCGACGAATGACGACTGCACGTACTCGGAGGCACCTCCGCGCGCCACGAGGAGCGTCGTACCGCGCAGCGACGGCAGGTGCTGTTGCATCCCACGAACAGTAGACAACGCCCGGGTACGCGGCTCGTAGGATTCCCGTGTGTTCAATCTCTCGGGGAGCGAGGTGCTCTTCATCCTCGTGATCGGCCTCGTCGTTCTCGGACCGGAGAAGTTGCCCGAGATGCTCCGTCGCGCCGGACGCCTTTACGGCGAGCTGCGACGCATGAGCCAGGGCGTCCAGGCCGAATTGAAATCGGCCCTCGACGAACCCACGCGGGAACTGCGACAGACCACCGAATCGGCACGATCGATCCTCAGGGGCGCCACGACTGCCGACGCGGTGAAGAACGAATCCCCCGGTGACACGACGGCGCAGCACGGCGTTGAGCCGACGTTCATTCCCCACCCGGGCGAGACACGGCAATCCGAGGAGCCGACGGAAGACCGTGACTGAGACGACATCCGACACGAATCAGGAGGCGATGACCTTCATCGAGCATCTTGCCGAGCTCCGCTCGCGCATCGTGAAGGCGCTGGCCGGCGTCGCGATGGGGGCGATCGTCGTCCTGATCGCATACGAGCGGATTCTCGAGTTCCTCGTTCAGCCCTACGTCGACTTGTGCACGGCGCGCGCATCGTTGAAGTGCGACGGCTCGTTGTACTCCTTCGGTCCCGTCGAGGGCTTCACCGCCCGTATGCGCATCTCCGCGTACGGAGGACTCATTCTGGCCATGCCGATCGTGACGTGGCAGGTGTGGCGCTTCATCGTGCCTGCGCTGTCGAAGCGTGAACGCCGCTACTCGCGATCGTTCATCGTCGCCGCCGTCGTCCTCTTTGCGGCCGGCGCAGCCCTCGCGTACTGGACGCTCGGCAAGGCACTCGAGTTCCTGATCGGGTGGTCCGGTGAGGACATCACTCAGGCGTTCCAGATCACGAAGTACGTCGGCCTCGTCGGTCTGATGATGGCCGCATTCGGTGTCGGATTCCTCGCACCGCTGCTCGTCGTGTTCTTACAACTCGTCGAGGTCGTCACGCCGCGCACGCTGCTGCGGCAATGGCGAATTGCGATCCTCGTGATTCTCATCGTGGCTGCCGTCATCACGCCGAGCGGCGATCCGGTGTCGCTCGCCGCGCTCGCAGTGCCGATGATCGTGCTCTACGCCCTTGCCATCGCCGTGGGTTCCGTCGTCCTCTGGCGACGACGCCGGCGCGCGAGCAACCGATGACCGGGGAGGAGCGCACCCGGCGACTGGCCCACCTGACGTTCCCCGTCGACAGGTTCCAGACGGCGGCGATGGATGCGATCGACGCGGGGGAGTCGGTACTCGTCGCCGCACCGACCGGATCCGGCAAGACGGTGATCGCAGAGTACGCAATCGTGCGCGCACTCGAAGCCGGTCGTCGCGCGTTCTACACCGCCCCGATCAAGGCGCTGTCCAACCAGAAGTTCCACGACTTGCGGGCGCTGTGGGGTGAGAGTCGCGTCGGACTTCTCACCGGCGACAACTCGATCAACTCCGACGCACCCGTGGTCGTCATGACGACCGAGGTGCTGCGCAACATGATCTACGCACGATCGCCGGCCGTCGACGAACTCGCGGTGGTCATCCTCGACGAAGTTCACTTCCTCCAGGACGCGTACCGGGGGCCGGTGTGGGAGGAGGTGATCATCCACCTGCCACCGGAGGTACAGCTCGTGTGCCTGTCGGCAACGGTCTCCAACGCCGACGAGATCACCGATTGGCTGACGACGGTGCGCGGGGCGACTCGGGCGGTCGTCGAGACGAAGCGACCGGTTCCCCTGCACCATCTCGTGGCGTACGGCGACGCCCGTTCGCACGAAGTCGTGCTCGGCGACGTGCTGAGCAACGGTCGCGGCAATACCGAGCTCGTCTCGATGCTCGCCCGCGCCCGCCACGTGCCGCGACGTTCGGGACCGCGGCATCGTTCGACACGACTCTTTCCGCCCTCGCGCAGTGAGATCGTCGACCGACTGCGCGAAGAGGATTTGCTGCCCTCCATCTACTTCATCTTCAGTCGTCAACAGTGCGACGAGGCGGCGCGGGCGTGCGTGCGTCTCGGGATGTGCCTCACCTCCGACGAAGAGCGGGCGGAGATTGCGCGATTCGTCGATCAGCGCCTCGCCGATATTCCCGTCGAGGATCTCGCGGTGCTCGGTTTCACGGATTTCGCCACGCTTCTCGAGAACGGAATCGCCGCGCACCATGCGGGAATGGTGCCCGCCTTCCGCGAGACGGTCGAGGCGCTTTTCGTACGCGGTCTCCTCAAGGTCGTTTTCGCCACGGAGACACTCGCGGTCGGACTGAACATGCCGGCCCGCTCGGTCGTCATCGACAAACTCTCGAAGTTCACCGGTGATCACCATCACCTGCTCACCGCGGCGGAGTTCACGCAACTTACCGGTCGGGCGGGTCGCCGGGGCATCGACACCCAGGGCGTGGCGGTGGCGGCGTGGAACGGATACGTCGACATCGACCATCTCGTCTCGTTGGCAACGAGCCGATCCTTCCGGCTCACGTCGTCGTTCCGACCGACCTACAACATGACTGCGCACCTCGTGCGGGCACACAGCCGGGAACAAGCGCGCCACCTGCTCGATCTGTCCCTCGCGCAGTATCAGGCATCGAAGGGTGTCGTCGACCTGCGCAGCAAGATCGAGCGTCGCCGCAAGGAACGTGATCGGCTCCGAGCACAGGCACGTTCGCCGTTCGGAAACATCGATGACTTCCGCGCAACCCATGATCGCCGCGGCCCCGACCGTGAGGCAATCGAGGCGGCGCTGTACCGCCTTGCACCCGGTGACGTCGTGTCGTTCGATGATCGGCTCGTCGTCGTTCTGGCGACCGCCCAGCGTTCCAAGGGTGTGAAGGTGACGACGCTCGACGATACTCGCAAGGTGCGCGCCCTGACGGCGGCGGATTTCACCGAACCGCCGCAGACGACGGGAACACTCGACACCCGGGGAATCGTCGACCAGCGCGATACGAAAGCACTGCGCGAGATCTCCCACCGGCTTGCACGGATGACACCGCGCAAACGCTCCGCAGGAGTTCCCGTCGAGCGTCACGCGGTGGAGGACGACCCCGATTTGCAGCACCGCCTGAATGCCGCCCGGTCCGCAGATCGCATCGATCGCGAGCTCGAGGCTCTCGAGGCGCGCATCGATCGGTCGGGGCGTGTCGTCAGCAGACGCTTCGACGACATCGTCGCAGTCCTCACCGAGTGGGGATACGTCGACGATTGGACGCTCACCTCGCGCGGTGAGGTGCTCACGCGCGTCTTTCACGAATCCGACCTCCTCGTCAGCGAGTGCCTGGTCGAGGGCGTGTTCGACGACATCGACGCGTCGTCCCTTGCCGCGGTTGCGTCGATGTTCGTGTACGAACACCGGGGAGCCGATCCCGCGCCGCCCGCACGTTTTCCGTCGAGCACGTTGAAGTCCCGGTGGCTGTCCGTCGAGCGGATCTCCCGGCGGATGTCGGCGGATGAATCGCGCGCCGGTGTACCCGTGCACCGCAGCCCGGATCCGCACATCGCCGGCCTCATGTGGTTGTGGGCGCAGGGCGGCGAGCTGGCCGACGTACTGCCCGACGACGTCGTCGCGGGAGATTTCGTTCGTCTGACGAAACAGACGGTCGATCTCGTTCGTCAGGTGGCCACCGTTGCACCCCGCGCCGCGACGCGCACAACTGCGCAGGAGGCCCACCGGCGGCTGGCGCGGGGAATCATCGCCGTATCGAGTTCGCTGGAACCCGCATGACGATCCGACGCGGAGATTCGTGGGGGATCACGGGACCACGCGATGGCACATCGCCCGTCGCCCGAACCGATCGGGAACTGCACGACCGTCTCCGCGAAGGCGCAGCGATCGTCCATCTCGAAGGCGGTGACTTGGCGAAGGCCCTCGGTGCATCAGTGCACGCGTATTCCGCGTCGGCGGATGTGACAATCTTCCCGATCGATGCGTACGAGGTGACGTGGACATCGGCCGATGGTTCCGTGTCGAATGCACCGTGCCACTCGCATTGCGTACACGGCGGGTGGTGGCGCGAAGAGTCGTGGTGGTTCTCCGCGGGGGGTTTCGTCCACGGCCACGAAATCCTGCCGCGCAGCCATCCGAACGACGGCATCGCCGAGGTGCTCCACGTGCGTGCATCGATGTCACTTCGCCAGCGCTACGACGCCCGGAAGCGTCTGCGCTGGGGTACGCACCTTCCGCATCCCGATCTTGCGGTGGCGCGCGGCACCTCGCTGGCATGGGAAGCGAAACGGTCAATGCCACTCGTCATCGACGCCGTGACGGTCGGACATGCGGTGACGGTGAGGCTCGTGGTCGTGCCGGATGCCCGTCGGGTGAGCATCGCTGCAGCGGTCCAATGACCGCAATTGACCCACGGGATACAGTGACCCCATGGTTGCGGTCGATTCGGTGCAGCGCGAGCAGTTGAAGAAGCGGGCGTGTGCCGCCATCGACGCGCGCGCGGCACTGCTCGTCGACGTCAGTCACGACATCCACGCCCATCCCGAGTTGAACTACGAAGAGCATTTCGCCCACGATCTGCTCACCCGGTCACTCGAGAGCGACGGCATCGACGTGACGCGATCCGCTTACGGTCTCGATACTGCATTCGCGGCGACGTCCGGGCATGCCGGAGCCAACGTGGCGATACTTCTCGAATACGACGCCCTTCCCGGCATCGGTCACGCCTGCGGACACAACATCATCGCTGCGGCCGGCCTCGGTGCGGCAATGGCCCTCGCGCCACTCGCAAGTGACGCCGGTGCACGTCTCACCGTTCTCGGCACACCGGCGGAAGAGGGTGGGGGAGGCAAGATCGAAATGGCCCGCGCCGGTGCGTTCGCCGGGC
>JBIIUH010000082.1:0-6489 GCA_044340075.1 Ilumatobacteraceae bacterium
CCGACGTCCTGCGCATCGGGGTGAACGAACGCGGCGAGCTCACCCGGGCGGCACTCATCGCCGCCGTCGATGCGTTGACCCCGGCCGACAGGGCACGGCTGTGCGCCGTCGTTGCGACGGGTGGCACCACGAACATCGGTGCAGTCGACGATCTCGCCGGAATCGGGGAGTGGGCCAATGCGAACGGCGTGTGGTTCCACGTCGACGGCGCCTACGGACTGGCCGGTCTCTGCTCGCGACGCAGTCGGGCGCTATTCGACGGCATCGAACGCGTCGACAGTTTCATCGTCGATCCGCACAAGTGGCTGTTCGGCCCCTACGACTGTTGCGCGCTCATCTACCGCGACCCGCTCATCGCGAAGGCGGCACACACCCAGCGCGCCGAGTACCTCGATGTCCTCGTCCAGCGACCGGAAGCCGATCTCGACGAAGCGTTCAACCCCGCCGACCTCGCACATCACCTCACGCGTCGCGTGCGCGGCCTGCCGTTCTGGTTCTCGCTCGCCACGCACGGCACCGAGGCCTACGAGGAAGCCGTCGACATCACCCTTCAGGTCACGGAGGATGCCGCGGAGATCGTGCGCCGGGCGCCGCACGTCGAGCTGGTGCTCGAGCCGCGGTTGTCGATCGTCGTGCTGCGTCGCCTCGGCTGGTCGACCGCGGACTACGAGCAGTGGAGCAACGAGCAGCTGCGTTCGGGGCACTCGTTCGTCGTTCCGACGACGCACGAGGGCGAGACGGTGCTGCGCATGTGCTTCGTCAACCCGCGCACGGAACCCGCGCAGGTGCAGGGGCTCATCGACTCGATGCGATGAGCGGAATTACTTCGCCTTCGGCGCAGCCTTCTTGACGGCCTTCTTGCGGGTGCCGTAACGCTTGTTGAAGCGGTCGACGCGACCGGCCGAGTCGATGATCTTCATCTGACCGGTGAAGAAGGGGTGGCTCGCGTTCGAGATGTCGAGCTGCACGAGCGGATACGTATTGCCATCGGTCCAGGTGGTGGTCTTCGACGGGTCGGTCTTGATCGTGGAGCGCGTAAGGAAGCGGTAGTCAGCCGAGGAGTCCTCGAAGACGACGAAGCCGTACTGGGGATGAATGTCCGATTTCATGGCTTCGCCAGTGTAGCGGGCGATGAATATCGCCCCATAGACTGCTCGTCATGCCAAATCGCTGCGACGTCCTGGGCAAGAAGCCTTCGACCGGTCATTCCGTGTCGCACTCGAACCGCAAGACGAAGCGCTGGTGGCGAGTGAATACCCACAAGCGCCGTTTCTGGTTGCCGTCCGAGAAGCGCTGGGTGACGTTGTTCGTCAGCAGCAAGGGTCTGCGCACCATCGACAAGCGCGGCATCGAGTCGGTCGTCGCCGAGATGCGCCGCAACGGCCAGAAGATCTAACGAGCAGGAGAGCGAACCATGGCTGCCAAGAGCAAGGACCGTCGTCCGATCATCAAGCTGCGCTCGACCGCCGACACCGGCTACACGTACGTGACGCGCAAGAACAAGGTGAACTCGCGCGAGCGTCTCGAACTGAAGAAGTACGACCCCGTCGTGCGCAAGCACGTCATCTTCAAAGAAGAGCGCTGAGCCCCCGCGCGAAGTCTGCGCGCAAATCTTCCGGGTCTTCGAGACCCACGGAAATTCTGATGAGACCGTCGGTGATGCCCGTCGCCGCCTTCGTTTCGGCGTCGACACTGAGGTGAGTGCTCGTCGTCGAGTGCGACACGAGCGTGTCGGGGCCGCCCAGGGTGACGGCCGGGCGGGCGAGTGTGAGAGCGTCGATAAAGCGACGACACGCATCGGTACCGCCGGCGAGTTCGATCGACAGCAGTGATCCGAAGCGGCGCATCTGGTTTGCTGCGAGGTGGTGCTGGGGGTGTGAGGCAAGTCCGGGGTAGTTGACCCGCGAGACCTGCGGGCGCGATGAGAACCACTCGGCGAGCATCTCGGCAGTCCCCGACTGGCGATCGAGCCGCACCGGCAGAGTGCGCAAGCCGCGCAGACCGGCGAGGGCATCATGCGGCGATGCCGTGGCACCGTGCAGCACGGAGTAACTCCACAATGCGTCGATGTAGTCCTTCGACCCGGCGACGACGCCGAGCGTGGCGTCGTTGTGTCCGGCGATGCCCTTGGTTGCGGAGTGAACGACGAGGTCGATGCCGAAATCGGCCGGTCGCTGCCCGAGCGGTGTGGCGACGGTGGAATCGATCATCGTGATCGGGCCGGAAATGGCGCCGAGTCTCTCGAGATCGACGAGATCGAGGTGCGGATTGCTCGGGGACTCGGCGACGATGAGCATCGTCTTGCCCGGTCGCACTGCCGCGACGAATTCATCGGCGTTGCGACCGTCGACGAACGTGACGTCGATACCCATTCGACGACACGGTCCGTTGAGTACTCCGAGGGTGCCGGCGTACATGTTGCGTTGGGCGACGATGTGATCGCCCGTCGAGCAAAACCCGAAGATGATCGACGAGATTGCACCCATGCCCGAAGCGAACGCGAGCGCCGCCTCGGTGCCTTCGAGCTCCGCGATGGCCCGTTCGAACGCGTCGACGGTGGGGTTCGCATACCGCGAGTAGAAGCCCACCCGGTGAATCGCCTTGGCGCCGGCATGAGTGCCGTCGAGCGAACCGGCATCCCAGGTGCTGGCGGCATGGAGCGGGGGAAACAGGGCACCTGACTCGTCACGTCCGGCTGTGATCGCGCGCGTCTCGGCCGATCGCTGTTCGTCAGTCACTGGGTGAAGGCTAATGAGCACATTCACGAGCCGGATCGTGTCGTTCCCTAAGGTCGCCTTCCATGAACCGCTCATTCCGGAACGCTCTTCATTCCCGCGTCGCTCTGCTGGCCGTTGCTGCACTGGGGGTCTCGCTCGTGCCTGCTGCATTGGCCACTGCCGAGGGCTACGTCAACCCGTTGTCCGGAGTGAACGCGGGGGCGGGGAATCCCGTCGTCATGGTCAAATACGGAAATTCACGACCCGACCGTCCTCATTACGGACTCAATCAGGCCGACCTCGTGTACGTCGAAGAGGTGGAGTGGGGCATTACCCGCATCGCGGCGATGTTTCATTCGAAGTTTCCGACAGCGGCGGGACCGACTCGCAGCGCCCGTATCTCGGACCTCGAGATCCTCGAACAATTCGAAGCCCCGGGTCTCGCCTACAGCGGTGCCAACGACGTGCTGTTGAAGGCCGTGCGCAAATCGAACGCGATCTCGCTGTCGCCCAGTGAGCGGTCGAGCTTCTACTACCGCAACTTGTCGAAGGTGGCGCCGCACAACCAGATGGTGCGCCTTACGTCGATGATGCAAAAGGAAACCAAGGTGAGCACGGCCAACGACATCGGTTTCGTGTTCGATCAGGCCGTTCCGGAGGGGGGCACGAAGGCGGGCTACTGGCAGGCGTCGTGGCCGTCGGCGCGCGTCAGCGGAATCTGGAGCGGCACCGGATGGGTGATGTCGTTCGACGGAACCGTTCAGCGTGACGCGGCAACGAAGGCTCTTCTCGTCCCGAAGACGGCGATCATTCAGTTCGTCGAACAGAAGGAGACGAAGTACGGCGATCGTTTCGGCGGCAAGACGCCGCTCGTGAAGACCGTCGGTTCGGGTCGCGCGATCGTCTTGCGCAACGGCCGCGCGTACGAGACGCAGTGGTCGCGCCCGACTCCCGAATCGGGAACCTCGTTCACGATGAACGGGGCACCGTTGCCGTTCGACGTCGGTCAGGTGTTCGTCGCTCTCGTCAACGCAAAGGGCAAGAAGAACTTCGACGTTCGCTGACATCGATCAACCTCACGTACGGAGCGCAACGAGGGGCGCAACGCGGCTCGTACCTCGGTAGCCTGCAGGAGTTCGCGCGAGCGAACATGGCGACGTGGCCGACTGGCTAGGCATGGGCCTGCAAAGCCCCTTAATCGGGTTCGATTCCCGACGTCGCCTCCATTGAGTTTTCGTCGCCCTAGCGAGGTGACTGTGATTCGCGACATCGTGCTACTTGGATGCGTCATCTAAGATCAATGGATGAGCACCGTCCACAAATCCGTCCGTGCAATCGTCGTTGCATCGGCACTTCTCGCGTCAAGTGTTTTTGCCGGCGCGGGTGAAGTGCAGGCGTCGGCGGATTCGTGTCGCACCAGTGGTGTCGATTGTGCGATCGGGGACCGTGGACCGCGCGGAGGCTACGTGTTCTACGACGCCGGCAGTACTCAGCCGTGGGGTCGGTATCTCGAGGCGTGGCCTGCGTCCTTCGGTGTCACCAACACGTGGGGTGCGCCGACGTCCGTATGGCGCAATCCCTTCGGGCGCGCCTACGATGCCTTGTCTTTGTCGGTCAGACAAAACCTCGACCGTCGCAACACGATGGTGGGTCTCGGCAACTACAACACGCAACTCATGCGCGCGAATAGTTCCGGCGTGGCCCAGGACTTCGACAACTTCATGCTGCGTGCGCAGGAACCATCGGGTTACTGGCACATTCCGAGCAAAGATGAACTCGACGCACTGTACAACGCGATCGCCGGGCATCCGGCTTTTGAATCTCTCCGCAACAACTGGAAGTCGGTGCCGCATTGGACGAGCAGCGAGTCGGAGGAGTCGTTCGCCTGGTACCAACTGTTCCAGGACGGCACGCAGTTCACCGATGCCAACGGCATCATCAACAAGCTGGCAGGAAACAAGAACTACCTGACGAGCGCGAAACATTCGGGGTCGAATTTTCCACCCACCCAGTTGCACGTCGTTCCGGTTGCGGTCGTGCGAACCGATACCGCCGCGATCGCGGTGAATCCCTTGGAAGCTGCGATCATCCGGTCACTACGCGACAACGCCGCATGTCGCTCATCGGGACTGACGTGTGCAGTTGGTGACGTCGGTCCGGCCGGTGGAATCATCGTGCACGACGCCGGTCGTGATGAGTCGTGGGGCCGGTATCTCGAAGTGGCACCGCAGTCGTGCGAGATCGTACGCGTGCCGTTCGCTGAACAGCCGACCAAGGTGCCACGAATCACCATTGCCGAGCGGGTTTCCGGCAAAGCCATCGGTGCCGGTGCTCGAAACACGGCGCGTATAGCTGCGGCTGCAACCGACTCGGCAGCAAAGCGTGCGGCTGATTCCACCTGTGGTGGTTTCACCGATTGGTTCCTGCCGTCAAAGGATGAGTTGAACGAAGCATTCCGACGACTGTCGCATGGTCGTACGAACCGTGACCTCACGCCTGTGGGCGGGTTCGACCGTGGCTACTACTGGACCTCGAGTGATTACAACGGCTCCACCGCATGGTCGCAGTATTTCGCTGACGGTCAGCAGTTCGATCGTGAGCAGAATTTCAGCGGCAACCAGAAGGGTCCTGCACGACCGTTCCTCGTGCGACCCATGCGTGCTTTCAAGTCCGGCGTCGGATCGTCGTCGACTGCGCCGTCGGTTCCATCGACAACTGTCACTCCTGCGCCCGGGGGCTTACCCGTCACGATCTTCATCACGGGTGAGCGGGGAACGGTAAGCGGAAAATCGGGTGTCACGGTGAGTGGAAGCACAACCGGACTAGCTGCTGGTTCAACCTTAAAGTCGTGGCTGAGATTTCCCGGTCAGGCGACGTACGTGCAGGGTTCGGTGCAGCCGGTCGTCGCAGCCGATGGTTCGTTCACGTGGTCGCGAAAGACCGGCAAGAGAATTTCCGTCTATTTCACGTCAATTGACGAGTCAAAGACGAGTAACCGCATCGTGATCGATACGTAGTCGTATTCCACCGCCTGCCTCTCCGCTCTGTGATTGTGTCTCTGACTCGTGTGCGTAGCCTTTGGTCGTGAGCACCATCGACGAGCACGGACGACCCGAACCACCCGTTGCAGCGGGGGAGACGGACACACTGCTCGGGTACCTCGATTATCAGCGGTCCACACTCGAGTGGAAGACGCGGGGGCTCAACCGGGCGCAACTCAGCGTGATCATCGCAAAGTCAACGATGACTCTTGGCGGGTTGCTCAAGCACATGGCGTTCGTCGAGCGTTACTGGTTCGCCAAGAGGTTGCTCGGGCAGCCGATGGGTGATCCGTGGGGAAGCGTCGACTGGAAAGCCGAGCCCGACTGGGAGTGGACGTCGTCGCTCGACGACGAGCCTGCCTCGCTGCGTGAACTGTGGCAACGGTGCTGCGACAATTCTCGAAAGATCGTCAGTGACACACTGCACACGGGATCGCTCGACACTCTGTGCGTGCAGCCGTGGCCGAACGGCGACAGCCCGTCTTTGCGATGGGTGCTCGTGCACATGATCGAGGAGTATGCGCGGCACAACGGCCACGCCGACCTTCTTCGTGAGTCCGTCGACGGCGAGACCGGCGAGTAAGCGCTACTCGTACGAGTACACGCGAACGTGGCCGCGTTGCGAGCCGCCGGCGGCGTTGTAGTAGCCGCCACTCGCCACGATGCGGCCGTTGGATGACAGCGAAACAGCATTTCCGCTGATGTCACCGGCAGCTTCGCCGACAAAGGTC
>JBIIUH010000018.1:0-23112 GCA_044340075.1 Ilumatobacteraceae bacterium
GGAGCGCGTCGAAGATGCGGCGTTCGGCCCCCTCGATCGCATCGGGCAGTTGACGATGCGCAACCTCGACATCAGCGATACGCGCACAAAACTCGACGCATACCGCAACGCGGGAACGATCGAGTCGGGCGGACTGCTCGAACTCGAGTAGTTCCGCTCGCGCGTTACGAGCGCGCGATCTCTGCGACGAGAGCGGCGATGAGCGCCGCCCGTTCGGGCATGTGCGCAACGATGACGTGTTCGGATTCGGCGTGAGCGCCGCCACCGACGGCACCGAGACCGTCGAGCGTGCGAACTCCGACGGCGGCGGTGAGATTCCCGTCGGATCCTCCGCCCACGGCGACACCCTGCAGGTCGGCGATGCCGACGCTCGGCGCGACGGTGCGCGCGAGGGCGAACAGCTCGGCGGTCATCTCCGCGGGAAGCGGCGGACGATTCATCCCGCCGTCGACGGTGATTCGCGCGTCGGGCAGCACCGCAGTCAGCGAGGCGAACGCGGACTCGATGCGCTCGCGCTCGACGGCCGATTCACAGCGCACGTCGACGCTCACTTCCGCGTAGTCGGGAACGACATTGTCGGCCGTACCCGCCTTGGCAACCGTCGGCGTGACGGTGGTGCCGAGTGCAGGGTTACCGAACGTGGCGATACGACGCACCTGCTCGGCCGCTTCGACGAGTGCATTCACTCCCTTGTGCGGCTCGAGCCCGGCATGTGCCGCGCGACCGTGGATCTTCACGATGAACGTGCCGGTGCCCTTGCGAGCAATCTTCAGTGCACCGCCATCGGCACTCGGCTCGAGCACGAGCACGGCACCGCATGCCTTCGCCCGTTCTTCGAGCAGCGCCCGTGAAGCGTGTGATCCGACTTCTTCGTCGCTCGTGATGAGGAACTCGACGCCCTGCACCGCCTGGTGCGTCGACCCGAGAGCCGCGACGCCGTGAATCGCCTGAATGATTCCCGCCTTCATGTCGAACACACCGGGTCCCGTCGCACGCTCGCCGTCACAGGCGAACGGTCGTGCAGCAACGGTCCCCGCCGGGAACACCGTGTCGTGGTGGCCGACGATGAGTACACGCGGAGTGCCGCTGCCTCTCCAGTGCACGTGGGGGCCGCGCGGCGAGTCGATGAGCGTCGCGGGTGATCCGAGGCGCGCGCGAAAGATGTCGGACAGAACCTGCGCACTTCGCGTCAGGCGTTCGACGTCCAACGAGGGCGACTCCGTCGACACGAGCGTCGCCAAGTCGTCAACGAACTGCGCGCGGTGGTTGTCGAGATGCGACCGCACTCGTTCGCCGTCGATCGTCGGCACGCCGGTCACATCTCCAGTCTGCCCGACACACCGTTATGAAGCCCGACGAGCGTCTCGTCCCGCGACAAACGGTCGAGCGGTCGTCGCAATCGCATTCGGACGTCGGCGCGGTGCCCGGGGAGGGAATCGAACCCTCACGGCGCTTTCGCACCAGGGGGGTTTAAGCCCCCCGCGTCTACCGTTCCGCCACCCGGGCCGGGGACTGCAACGACGGTCAGGCTACGCGTGCATGTACGACGCCGGGATCGACGACGGCCCACAGCGCGGCACGTGCGCGATCGGCATGCGGTGGCGGCATGTCGTTCACAGCGACGATTCCTTCGATCATGTCGGCGAGCACGGCAACGAAGGGGCGGCCACGTACGACGACCGACACGATCCCGCCGCTTCCGCCGGCGAAACGTCGCAACGTACGATGCACACCGACGATGCGCGGCGGCGAACGAAAGCCGGGAGCGACGAGACCGAGTCGTCGGGCACCGGCAGCGAGAACCCGCGCTGCAGCGACGAAGTCGGCCGTCGCCGCCTCGTCGTGATGGGTGCCGAAGTTCTCGCTCATGGGATTGACGAGTATGTCCACGGGGTGTGACGCGGTGGCAGCGCCTCGCCCCGTGACGCGCCGTGACGCGCCGGCGACGGAACCCGCAACGCAGGAACACCGCTTACCTATGCTTGCCCGCCAATGGTCGAGGAATCCGATGCACTGAATCCGATGCAACGGGCGGTGCTCGACGCCCTCGCCCGCTCCCCCGACTGGCGCCCGCTCCCCGCAGCCGCAATCGACGACGTGCGCAGAGTGCTCCACGAGGGCCTCACCCCGGTTGCCGATCGCTACACGCAACAGCGTTCGCTGTGGCTGAGCAAATCGAGCCTCGCCGCAGTCCATGCCTGCGAAGCGTCATTTCTCGCGACACGCGACTCCTTCGAATGGAATGCATCGACCGCGACGGGAACGGTCCTCCACAAAGCGATCGAGCTCACGATCCACTGGCGTGGCGACCCCGTGCCGAGCGACGTCGTCGACGAAGCTCTCGCCCGCCTCGCCGATGACCAGCGATCGATCGGCGACTACATCGAGTCGATCGGTGATGCCGAGCGGGCACAGTTGCGCGGCAACGTCGTCGATCTGCTGACGCGTTTCGAGGAATGCTTTCCACCGCTGAAGCCGTCGTGGCGACCGGTCACCGAGAGTTCGGCGCGCTACGAACTGTTCGACGGGGCGATCGTGCTCGGCTGTCGCAGCGACCTCACCCTCGGCATGCCCGGTGCGAAGGTCATTGTCGATTTCAAGAGCGGCGGAATCCACCCGCGGCATCGCGAGGACCTGCGCTTCTATGCGCTCGTCGAGGCAATGCGCAGCGGCATGGCTCCGCGCCGTCTGGCGACGTATTCATTATCCGCGGCGCGCGCCGACGTCGAAGAAGTCACCGAAGGCGTGCTGCAAGCGGCGGCGCGACGGGTGATTGCCGCTGCTCGGGCGATGACCGAGATCGTTCTCGACGAACGCACGGCAACGCGCCGTCCGGGGGTGCAATGCCGATGGTGTCCGCTGAATACCGAGTGCGAACCCGGCGTGTCCTACCTGTCGGGAGACGCCGAAGACGAAATCTGACGTGCCGCGGTTAGCGGCGACCCATGTTGGGGCGCTTGCCGTGGTTGGCCTTCGAGCGGCGCATGCGAGCCTTGCGCTTTTTGGTCTTCTTCGACATGGGTGAGCAGGCTATCGGCTCGGCGGGGCGGTCCACTCACGGACAGTCAGCCCCGGACAACGGGTCGACAGCACGTTGTTGATGCGACGCCATTCGCTCTCGTCCATCGACAGCGACCACCGCGCCTTGATCGAGATCCAGTCACCCACGTACGTGCACCAGTAGGACGCGAGTTGCGGCATCCAGTTCGACGGATCGCGATCGCTCTTCACCCTGTTCGAACGTGACGACACCGCACGCAGGGTGCGCGAATCGGACGTGTCGTTGGCGAAAGCCAAACGGCGCGCCTCGCTCCACGCCCACGCGCCAGAGTCCCACGCCTCTTTCAGCGCAACGACGTGATCGATGTCGACGGACGTGCGATCCGACGTCATGACGCCGTCGTACGGCGATCGCCAGTCGGCCTCGACGACGAAGCAACGGAAACCGTCGACCTGCGCGAATCCGATCGCGTCACGACGCAGGACCTGCTCACGTGCGTCGCAGCCGTCACCGTCGACGTCGAGCCAGTGCGGGAATGCGTCGCGGCGGTATCCCGCGGGTCGCTCGCGTTCGATGGGGATCGTCGCAAGTACTTCAGCAGCCGTCCGCGCAGCGGGACGTCGCGACGGTGCGGCGGTATCGGTCGCAACTGCGCCACCGGCGCCGGCGACGACCGTGACGCAAAAGAGCGCACCGGCCGCGGCGACGCGCCACGTCACAGCGCGATGGCTCCGGCGTGGGTGAGTCGCTCCTCGTCGTCGTCCGCCTCGATGAAGATGCACTCGCCCGGGCACACTTCCGCCGCCATCACGACGGCGGCGACGTGACGGTCCTCCACCCGAGCGAGGCTCGACGAACAACCCGGATCGTTGAGGACCACTCCCTGCTCGGCGACGTAGGCGATTCCGTCCTCCAACTGCACGAACACGTCGGGGCAATGATCGACGCACAGGCCGTCACCGGTGCACAAGTCCTGGTCGATCCACACGCGCACGGGATCACACTACGAAAGGGCGGCGACGAACGCCACGGCGAGCAGCACGAAATTCCGTGCAGGTTCGCGCCAGGACAAAGGACGCACGGCCGCACCGCCGAAGCATGCGCACGGCGGGCGCACTCCGCGGCGCAGGCGATCGAGGAGAACGACGGTCATCGCCGCGAGCAGCGCTGCCGCGATGATCGCTGCCGACCTGCGCGACGAGTCGACGGCGACGAGTCCGACCGCGAGGGCGAATTCGATGCCGACGAGCGGCCATGCGAGGAACGTCGGCACCCCGAGTCGGCGCAACGATTCGGGCCATCGGCGCCCCATGAACACCTTCGCGACGCTCGACCACGCAAAGACGACACCCAGCGTTATCGCCGCGACGTCACCCGAAGCCGGCACTTGCGCCGTGCCCTACTTCGCCGTGCTCGCCCGGCCCAGACCCCCGCGCACGAACACCATCGGTGCGGAGTCGCCGGACGCGGTACGCAACGCCGTGACGCGACCCACGACGAGCAGGTGGTCGCCGATGTCGATCGTGGAGTGCACGTCGCAATCGATCGACGCGACGGTGCCGTCGATGAGCGGCGACCCGTTCGGCGCATCGTGCGTGACGATTCCGTCGAAGCGCGACGTTCCGTCGGCGGGTTCCTTGGCGAACCGCCAGCACAACTCCTGCTGCGCATCTGCGAGAACGTTCACGGCGAAACAGCCCGACTCGGCGATGCTCGCCCAACTCTTCGAGTTATGTCCCTGGAAGAACCCGACGAGCGGCGGATCGAGCGAGATCGACACGAACGATCCGATGGTGACGCCGGCGGGCGTTCCACCCGAATCACGACCGGTGACGACGACGACGCTCGTCGGTACGTGACCGAGAACGCGACGAAACTCCGCCGAGTCGAACGCGTCCGGGTCCGTCACACTTGAGACGATACTGCGAGGCGCATTCCCTCCCGGGCGACGATGCTCGGCACGGCACCGGCGCGGTGGGCACTGCCGAGTTCGTCGAGATCCGCATCGCGTCGCGACGGATCATGGTGGAACAGCGCGAGGCGCCGCGCACCGCTCGTGCGGGCCACCCACGCGGCGTACCCGTGCGTCGAGTGACCCCACGTCTTTTTCGCGGCGAACTCGGCGTCGGTGTACTGCGCATCATGGATGAGCAGATCGGTGTCGGCGCACACGTCACGCGCACCGGCGGCGATCGTGAACTCGTCGCCGTCGGGCTGCTGATGATCGGACAGATACGTCACGCTCACGCCGGCTCGGTGCACCCGGAATCCGAGCGTCGGTCCGACGTGCGGCACGTACCGACTGCGCACGTGCCAGCCGGCAACCTCGAAATCGTCGTCACCGATCTCGTGGATGCGAATCGTCGCCGCGAACTCTGCGAGGCGCACCGGGAAGGTCGGCGGGGCGAACCGCGCATGCAGCAGCTCGGTAACGCTCGCACCGTCGTCCTGGCGCGGCGCATAGATGTCGAGAGTCGTGTCGGCACTGAGCAGCGGTTCGAAGAACGGCAGACCCATGATGTGATCGAGGTGCAGGTGCGTGAGCATGCACACGACGTGCAACGGCCGACCGGCATCGGCACGAATGCCCGTGTACCGAACTCCCGTTCCGAGATCGAAGATCAGCGGCGATGCATCGTCGGCATGCACGGAGACGCACGAAGTGTTTCCGCCGTAACGGGACGTTTCGCTGCAATGGCAGGGTGTGGAGCCGCGCACTCCGTGAAATCCCACCGTCAGGGTCGTGGCGACCGCGTCGTGATGCTCCGAGGCACGGGAAATGAGCGTCTCCGACATCGCGCCCGACCCTAAGGTCACGACCGCCGCGGACCGTTGCCGATCGACGGTGACATTCGTCCCAGCCCGCGCCACCGGTGCACTGCGAGTCGCGCTCGACGTGTCGTGATGCCCGACCTACGGCAAGCGACACGTCTCGTCGTCGGCGAAGACGAGACGCTCACCGACGAGCGCGTCGAGCAACCGCTCCGCCCGCTCGACGTCGGCGGACAGCCCCATCACCCGGGCGACGTCGCCCCGGCGCACGGCGCCCTCGGCAAGGCGTTGCATGAGACGTCCCCGCGCCTGACGATCCGAGCCCTCGAAGCGCGGCTGCGGTTTGCTCGTCAGCGCGCTCGCCGGCGCGGGATCGGGACCGTCGTCCCACGCGCACCACGGCTCGACGGGACACGCATCGCAATCGGCGCGACGCGCCCGACACACCGTCGATCCGAGATCCATGAGCGCCTGGTTCCACTCCCACGAGCGTCCCGCGGGCACGACGGCGTCGGCGATGCGCTGCGCGTCACGTGCACCGAGCGGCGTGTCGAGAAGTCGCGACAGCACCCGCGCGACGTTCGTGTCGACGACGCCGACGTCGTGACCGGCGGCGAACGACAGCACGGCACGTGCCGTGTACGCACCGACTCCCGGCAGTGCGAGGAGCGAATCGAGATCGAGCGGGACGCGACCGTCGTGACGATCGACGATCACCCGTGCGGCATCGTGCAGGTTGCGGCACCGACGCGGATAGCCGAGCCCGCTCCACAACGCGAGCGCATCACCCAACGGCGCGGTGGCACAGGCCCGCGGCGTCGGGAATCGCTCGACGAAGGCGAGGTACTTGGGCACGACGCGGTCGATCCCCGTCTGCTGCGACATCACCTCGCTGACGAGCACGCACCACGGATCACGGGTGCGACGCCACGGAAGGTCGCGCAAGCGCTCGTGGGCCCACTCGAGGAGCGGCTCGACGATCTCCCCCGAGACCATCCGGTCGGCGACGTGGTCGGAAACGTCGTCGGAAACGCAGTCGGCGACCGGTGCGTCCCCGCGGGACGATGCGTTGGTGCGGCTTACGCGCCCCACACGTCGTTGCCGTCGTACGGTCGCGTGCGCGCCGGAGCGGCATCGCGCTTCCACACCATGACGCGGCGACGGAAGTAACACACTTCCTTGCCGTCCTGGTTGAAGGCCTTCGTCTCGACGGTGACGACTCCGCGATCGGGCTTCGACGACGACTCCTGCACGGCGAGCACGCGGGTCTCGGCGTGGATCGTGTCACCGTGGAACGTCGGGTGCTTGTGCTGCAGAGTCTCGACTTCGAGATTGGCGATCGCCGCGCCGCTCACGTCGGGAACGCTCATGCCGAGCACGAGCGAATACACGAGGTTGCCGACGACGACGTTGCGTCCCTGCACGCTGTTCTTCGCGAACCAGTCGTTCGTGTGCAACGGATGGTGATTCATCGTGATCATGCAGAAGAGATGGTCGTCGGCCTCGGTGATCGTCTTGCCGGGCCAGTGGCGGTAGATGTCACCGACGACGAAATCTTCCAGGTACCGACCGAACGGTCGCTCGTGCACTGTCATGCACCCAGAGTACGACGCCGACGCGGCGCCGCTCACACGGGAGGAACTTGTCCCTGCTCCCCGGTGTCGTCATAACGGGGCTGCGGATACTTGCCCGTGCGGTCGACGGGTGCGTAACGCTCGATCCACTCGGCTTTGCTGCGCTTCTCCCCCGCTGCCGCGCGCGTCGCCGACGACAAGCGTCCGAGAGTGCCCTGCACCGTCACCGGTGCGGGAGCCGCCGCGATGCGCAGCGACGCGTATGCAATTCCTCCGACGAGGATCGGCAACCAGTACTGCGCGATGCGGTAACTCAACACCCCGAGGGTTGCCGCCGCGGAAGAAACGCCGAAGCCGACGAGCGTCGGAATGTAGATGCCCTCGACGAGCCCGAGGCCGCCCGGTGTGATCGGCACCGAGGCGATGACGTTGGCAAGGCCGAATGCAATGAGCAGGCCGTCGGGTGCGATGGTCGCACCGAAGGCACGCAGGAACAACCACAACGCCGTGGCATCGAGCAGCCAGTTGGCGACGCTCCAGCCGACGACCCGCACGAGCAGTTCGCGCTCGGCGATGAGTCCGCGCAGGCGCTCGTCGAGGTGATCGATGAGATTGCCCGCCGCTTCACCGTCGCGTCCGAAACGGTTCCACAGCCGCACGACGAGTCGGCGCAGGCGGCCGTGGTCGTCGATGATCCCGAACACGATCGCGGCGGCAACGGCCATGAGGATGACGCCGGCAACGGCGGCGGTTCCGTACAGCGGGTTGAGGCCGCGGAACGGCAGAGACAACACGAGCGCCAGCCAGAGCAGGCAGTTGAGAACGACGGCGGAGCCGATGCCGGCGGTCGCCAGGGCAAAACCGGCGTCGGGCTTCGGGATGCCCGAGCTCGTGATGAGCCGGAAGCCGAGCGCGGTGCTCGCCGCCGACCCTCCGGGGAGGACGCTGCCGAGGGCGCGGGTGCTCAGCTGGATACGGAAGAGATCGAAGCGGGTGAGCCGGTGCGCCTCGGCGCCGAGGGCCGCATGGGTGAGCAGCGTGTAGCAGTAAAGCGCGAGGAACTCGAGGACGATTGCCGCAACGAGGAGGCTCGGCTCGATCTGTCCGAGGTCGCGAACGGCGTTGCGAAACCCGGGGATGAGCGGCAGGACGAAGAAGTAGACGACCAGCGCGAAGATCACCCAGCGCAGGGCCTTCAGCATTTTCCCATCGTACGACGGGACCCGGCCCGGGTGTGCCTTACTACCGTGGGGCCGTGACCAACGCAGCAAACGCACGAGCCGATCTCACGACCGCCGCATCCATCGTCGAACTCGCATCCGGAGTCGTCGAGCGCGCCGTTTCGCAACTTGCAGCGACGGGCGGACCCGATGCGCAACAGGTTCTCGCATACGACCTCGCACACGCCGCGTCGGCGGTCGAAACGGCACGCTCACTCATCGACTACGGCGCAAAGGGTGACGTCGAAGCGGCACTCACGTGCGCCTTCGTCGCCGACATGGCGCACGACGTCATCTCGCGAGTGATGTCGCGCGAAGACGTGTGGGGCGTGCAGCTCTCCGCATTCGATGCTGCACGCGATTTCGTCGCCACGTACCGCCGACCCGCATTCCTCGCATCGCTCGCCGAATCGCAGGGCCCCCGTCACCTCGACGGCGAGTACGAAATGGTGCAGGACACGTTCCGCAGCTTCGGCGCGAAGGTGGTCGCGCCGCGCGCCGAGCACGTGCACCGCCACAACGACGACGTCCCCGAGGAGATCATTTCCGGGCTGGCCGAGATCGGCGCGTTCGGCCTCTCGGTGCCGAGCGAGTACGGCGGCTTCAGCGAGGGTGGCGAGGGCGAGTACATGGCGAGCGTCATCGCCACCGAGGAATTGTCGCGCGCGTCGCTCGGCATCGGCGGATCGCTCATCACCCGACCCGAGATCCTCACCCGCGCGCTCGTGAAGGGTGGCACCGAGGAGCAGAAGCAGACGTGGCTGCCGAAGCTCGCGACCACCGAGGTGATGGCCGCCGTTGCCGTCACCGAACCCGACTACGGCAGCGACGTCGCGTCCCTGAAGACGACGGCGACGAAGACGTCGCGCGACGGCGTCGACGGATGGGTGATCAACGGCGTGAAGACGTGGTGCACGTTCGGTGCACGCGCCAACGTGCTGATGTTGCTCGCGCGTACCAACCCCGACCGCTCGCTCGCCCACCGCGGACTCAGCCTCTTCATCGTTCCCAAGCCGATCGGCGATGCGCACGGCTTCGTCTTCCAGCAGCCCGGCGGCGGACGCATGGAAGGTCGGCCGATCGACACGATCGGTTACCGCGGAATGCACTCGTACGAGATCGCGATCGAGGACTGGTTCGTGCCCGCCGATCACCTCATCGGTGGCGAGGAAGGACTCGGCAAGGGCTTCTACTTCCAGATGGAAGGTTTCGAGAACGGACGCCTGCAGACGGCAGCACGCGCGGTCGGACTCATGCAGGCCGCGTACGAGGCTGCGCTCGACTATGCGAACAACCGCAACGTCTTCGGTCGCAACATCGTCGACTACGAGCTCACCCGCGTGAAACTCGGTCGCATGGCGTCGATCATCCAGGCGTCGCGCCAGTTCAGCTACGCCGTCGCAAAGCTCATGGGCAAGGGCCAGGGCGCGATGGAAGCGAGCATGGTGAAGGCCTACGTGTGCAAGGCCGCCGAGTGGGTGACCCGCGAGGCGATGCAGATCCACGGTGGCTTCGGCTACGCCGAGGAGTACGCGGTGAGTCGCCTGTTCGTCGATGCCCGCGTGCTGTCGATCTTCGAAGGCGCCGACGAGACCCTCTGCCTGAAGGTCATCGCGCGTCGACTCGTCGACGCGCAGTCGCGCTGATCGCCTAGGCGGTCACCCACTCGAGGAGTTCGTGCAACGACGCGACGCGCTCGCAGTCGTAACCGGCGTGGTCGTCGAACGGGTCGTACAGGATCGGAACGACACCGGCGTTGCGTGCGCCGCCGACGTCGTTGACGAAGGAGTCACCGACGTACGCAATCCGTGACGGTTCGACGTCGAGCGCGGCGATGGCATCGGCGAAGATCCGCGGATCGGGCTTGGCGTACCCGATGACGTGCGAGTCGGTGACGATGCGCACCGGTACGCCGGCACCGGGACCCACCTGACAGATGCACAGGTTGGCGAGCGTCGCTTCGATCTGTCCGCTCGCGTTCGACACGATTCCGATCGGCACTCCCCGCACGTGCAACTGGCCGAGCGCGGCGACGGACTCGAGCAACGGAAAACGCCAGTAGTACGGCGAGAACAGCCGGCGCAGGACGGCGACTGCGTCGTCGAGCGAATCGGTGCGCACTCCGGCACTGTCGAGGTACGCGCGACGGTAGTGATCCCACGAGATGCGGTCGATCGACGGATCGGGTCGTGTCGACGCCTCGCGATCGAGCGCCTCCATGCCGGCGTAATGCGCGCGCACGAACCGTGCCGGATCGCTCGCCGCACCGAACGGAGCGGCAGCGAGTGCACTCGCCGTTGGATCGGGAATGACGAAGATTCCGCCGGCGTCGAAGAGAACGCCGTCGAACCGCCGGGTCATGCGACGCCGCTAGGCCGTCTTCGGTGAGCGCGACAGTCCCGCGCGCTCGCCGCGCGAGATGAACTTCAGCGCCATCTTGCGACTCGCCTCGTCGATCATCTCGTCGCCGAACATCACGGCACCCTTGCCTTCGCCCTCGGTCGCCTGCGCGTATGCATCGAGGATCGCGCATGCGCGGTCGAACTGCTCCTGCGTCGGCGAGAACACCTCGTTGAGCACGGTCACCTGGTCGGGATGCAGGGCCCACTTGCCGTCGTAGCCGAGCGTGCGCGTGCGCTTGCAGTAGTCGCGGAAGCCGTCGGTGTCGCGAATGTACAGGTACGGGCCGTCGATGACCTGCAGGCCGTTCGCGCGACCCGCCATGAGGATCTTGTTGAACACGTAGTGGAAGTGGTCGCCCGGGTAGTCGGGGATCTGCACACCGCCGGTGAGCACCGGCATCTCCATGCTTGCGGCGAAGTCGGCGGGGCCGAAGATGATCGTCTCGAGGCGCGGACTCGCGGCGCAGATCTCCTCGACGTTGATGAGGCCGCGTGCGGTCTCGATTTGCGCCTCGATGCCGATGTGACCGACGGGCAGACCCGATGCGACTTCGACCTGGCGCAGCAGCATGTCGGTGGCGACGATTTGTGCCGCCGACTCCACCTTCGGGAGCATGATCTCATCGAGTCGCGCACCGGCATTGCCGACGACTTCGATGATGTCGTACGCGGTCCACTTCGTGCTCCAGTCGTTCACCCGCACGCAGAGCACCTTGTCGCCCCAATCGAGGGTGCGGATGGCGGTGGCGACGCGGGCCCGCGACGCTTCCTTCTCCTTCGGCGCCACTGCATCCTCGAGATCGAGGAACACCATGTCGGCGGGGATGTTCGGGCCCTTGCCGAGCATCTTCTCCGAGGAGCCGGGGATCGACAGACAGGAGCGGCGGGGCAGGTCGCGGGAACGTGGTGACATGTCGAGTGAGACTAGATGACGCTGCGCCGCAGCAACTCGGTCGCAGCCGCACACTCGGCGCGCAATGCATCGTCAGTGTCACTGCTCGCACCCCGCGGGCCGACGACGCGCGCGAGTTCGCGCGCCGACACGACGTCGATGCCGACCCTCCAATCGTCGCTGCCACGCACCGTGGCGACCATCGCCGTCCACAACGGGTCGGGAAGGCGGGTGCCCCGCGCGGCGACGAGGGTGACGGGCAGCGACCGTCGGGCGGCACTTGCGACGACGACCGCGCCGCCCCCGGCGACGAGAACCTCACCCGATCCGCACGCCAGTGCGTCGACGACGACGAGATCACTCGCTGCGGCTGCGCCGGCGAGGTACTCGACGGGAACGATCTCGGCAGACGCGTTGGCGTCGTGTGCGTGGTCGACGAGTGCCTCGCCTTCACCGTGGCTGTCGACGACGAGGAGCGTGAGGTCACCACGGGAGGCGACGACCCGCGCGAGCGATGCCGACCAGCCGACGGTGAGCACCACGGCATCGTCGGGCAGGGACTCGTCGAGGTGATCAGCAGTCGCATCGCGAGCAACCTCACGGGCGAGTTCGATGGCGCGCATCGCGGGATCCGGCGCGACGAGCACCTCGGAGCACAACCACCACAGCGGTGCGGTCGTCGGGTACCTCTCGACGACACGGCGCGCGGCGAGCACGAGCGAATGGGGATCACCGGACAATTCGGCCAAAGCGTGGGCCGTTTCACGCACGAGTGCGCTCACCGGTGCTCCGTCGGCGCGTGCCACATATCGCAGGCGCTCGATGGGGTGCATCGGCGCCACGTTAGTTCCGGCTTGCTACCGTCTCGGGCGTGACAACGACGCCATCCCCCGACATCGTCCTGCACCCTCTGCGCGGTCAGGAACGCCCGCTCCACGAGTGGTTGACCACGTTCCACTTGCTCAGCGTGTCGCTCGACCCGTTCACGAACGAGAGCGCATGGATCCTTCCGACCGCACGACGCATCCTTGCGGTCTTCGCCGGATCGAGCGTGCGCACCAGCTTCATCGTCACGGCCGGCGCCGACGAGGCCCGCGAGTTCATGGGTCCGCTCGTCGACGAAACCCTCGTGTTCGCCGACCCGAACCGCGCGCTCGTGCGCGAACTCGGCGTCACCGCACTCCCGGCGTTCACCTTCCTGCGCATCGACGGCCAGGTCGTCGCCAGCGCACAGGGCTGGAACGCCCTCGAGTGGCGTCGCGTCGCCGACGAAGTGGCAAAGACCGTGTCGTGGAGTGCACCGCTCATTCCGGCGCCCGGCGATCCGGGCACTTTCGCCGGCACCCCGGCGCTCGTCTGATGCCCGCCGCACCGTTCGAGCACGTCGAGCTGCTGCCGCTCGGCAAGGACGCCACGCCGTACCGCCTCGTCACCCGCGACGGAGTCGAGGTCGTCAAGACGTCGCTCGGTGAGTTTCTCAAGGTCGACCCCTCGGTCATCACCCGTCTGACGAGCGAGGCGATGCGTGACATCGCCCACTTCCTGCGCCCCGGTCACCTGCAGCAACTCGCGAACATCCTCGCCGACCCCGAAGCGAGCGAGAACGACCGCTTCGTCGCTCTCGACCTCCTCCAGAACGCATCGATTGCGGCGGGCGGAGTGCTGCCGATGTGCCAGGACACAGGAACCGCGATCATCAAGGGCAAGAAGGGCCAATTCGTCGTCGTCGACGGCGATGACGAACGCGCAATCGCAAAGGGCGTCTACGACACGTACCTCACGAGCAACCTTCGCTACAGCCAACTTGCGCCGCTCACGACGTACGACGAAGTGAACACGAACACCAACCTGCCGGCAGAGATCAAGATCGCCGCCGTGCCCGGCGACGAGTACAAGTTCCTGTTCATGGCCAAGGGTGGCGGCTCGGCGAACAAGAGCTACCTCTTCCAGGAAACGAAAGCGCTGCTCAACGAAAAAACGCTGTTGCCGTGGTTGTTCGAGAAGATGAAGACGCTCGGCACCGCGGCGTGTCCGCCGTATCACCTCGCCGTCGTCATCGGCGGAACGTCGGCCGAGTACGCCGTCGAAGTCGCCAAGCTTGCCAGCGCCCGCTATCTCGACTCGCTGCCGACCGCGGGCAGCAAACTCGGACACGGATTCCGTGACGTTGATCTCGAGACCAAGGTGCTCGCGCTCTCGCAGCAGACCGGCATCGGCGCGCAGTTCGGTGGCAAGTACTTCTGCCACGACGTGCGCGTCATCCGCCTGCCCCGCCACGGCGCAAGTTGCCCGGTGGCGATGGCGGTGTCGTGCAGCGCCGACCGCCAGGCACTCGGCAAGATCACCCGCGACGGTGTCTTTCTCGAACAACTCGAGACCGACCCCGCGCGATTCATGCCCGACGTCACCGACGAACAACTGAGCAGCGACGTCGTCGCGATCGACCTGCGGCGCCCGATGAACGAGATTCGTGCCGAGCTGTCGAAGTACCCGGTGAAGACGCGCGTCATGCTCAGCGGTCCGATGATCGTCGCACGCGACATCGCGCACGCGAAGTTTAAGGAACGCCTCGACGCCGAGGGTTCGCTCCCCGACTACTTCAAGGACCACTGCGTGTACTACGCCGGACCGGCGAAGACACCCGAGGGTTACGCATCGGGCTCTTTCGGTCCGACGACCGCGGGCCGCATGGACTCCTACGTCGCCGACTTCCAGCGCGCGGGCGGCAGCTTCGTCATGCTCGCGAAGGGCAATCGTTCGCGGCAGGTCACCGATGCGTGCAAGACGTACGGCGGCTTCTATCTCGGGTCGATCGGCGGGCCCGCTGCCCGTCTCGCGCAGGACTGCATCACGAAGGTCGAGGTGCTCGAGTACGCCGAGCTCGGCATGGAAGCGGTGTGGAAGATCGAAGTGAAGGACTTCCCCGCGTTTATCGTGGTGGACGACAAGGGAAACGATTTCTTCGATCTCGTCGATGCCACGCCAGCCACGCCGATCAACGTCCGTCGCTGATTCGTACTCCGCCCTCGAAGCGGGGCGAATCGAGTGCCACCTCTCCGTGTGGACGGGTGTTCGCGGTCGGTGCCAGTGGTGCGACGTCGAGATCACCGTGTCGCGTCGGCGGACGTGGTGCTCGGATCGCTGCGCCCGCACGTGGCAGCGCAACCACATCTGGCGTTTCGCGCGCGCCGCGGCGAAGCGCCGCGCGAAGTACCGCTGCACGCGTCCGGGTTGCGACGCAGCGCGCCGCGACTGCGAAGTGAACCACATCACCCCGCGCAACGGCGACGGCTACGGACCCGGGTGTCACCACCATCTCGATGCCGATCCGCGCGGCTCGGGTGGACTCGAAGTGTTGTGTCGGGCGCATCACCGCGAAATCACCTCCGCCCAGGCTCGCGAGCGCGCCGCACGGCGACGCGCACTACGACAGTCGGGCGAGTCGGGCGAGTCGCACTGACGAGCGGCGAGCCGCACCGTCACACCCGTCACCGCGAGTGACGACACCGGAGAGACGTCAGCCCGAAATGTCCTCGTCGCTCGACGGCGCGTCGGCGGGAGCTTCCTCGGGTGGCGCATCGGTCGCCGGTGCATCGGTCGCCGACGGCGGCAACACGTCGCGGCGAATCGCCGAGTCGTCGGTGAAGCGCGACTCGAGACAGCGTCCGTCGCCGCTCGGCGCGGCATCGAGTGCGCGCGCCACGGTCGCGGCAAGCACCGCACGACCCGTTTCGGAGAGATGGATCCGGTCACCACCCGTCACACCGCGCAGTCCCGCCACGGACGCCCAATCGAGCACGCGAACGTGTTCGAAGTCGGCGGCCGTCGCGCGGATGACGTCGTTCACCTCGCGCTGCGCACGACGGAACTCACCGGTCGTGAGCACGACCGTCGGCAGCGGCTCGAGACGTTCGAAGATCCGTCGCATGTTGCGTTCGTACGACTCCGGGTTTCCCTCGTAGTTCGTGCCGAGGTACACGACCGCGGCATCCCACCCGGCCGACAGGCGGCTCTGCACGACGCGCACGCCGAATTCCGAGAAGCGTCCCGCCTCCGCCTCGACCGACACCTGCCAGCCGAGCGGCACGAGCGTGGCGCACATCTCGTTTGCGTATCGACGCGAGGTCGAGGCGAGGATCGAGTCGCCGATGAGCAGCACACGATTACCGGCGGCGATCGGACCGATCGGACCACCCTCCGGTAGCGGGAAGTTCACCTCGACTCCGTCGGGCAACGTGACGGGAGCCCAGAAGTCGTAGCCCGGCAGTCGACCCACACCGTCGAGCACTCCGTCGTCGGCATCACCCGTCACGGTGCCGCACGCAGCGAGGACGACGAGCAGTGACGCAGCGAATGCGCCGACCATTCGTCGATTGCGCGTGCCTCGGCATGCGGGGCGGACGACGCTGCGCAGCATGATGCTGATCAGTCTCGCAGCGCCGATCACCGTCGCACGACCATCGGGCGCGCGCCTTGCGCCGGCGGTCGTTCAGGTTGCGTGGGCAACGTCCTCGAAGCGGTCGATGCGTCGCAGCGACGTGAATCGCCACCACCACACGGCGACGATGCCGAGCGTGGCGACGCCACCGCCGACGACCGTCGCTTTCACTCCGACGAACTCCGCCGCGACACCCGACTCGAACGCACCGAGTTCGTTCGTCGCCCCGATGAACACGTTCTCCACCGCGGTGACGCGACCGCGCTTGTCGTCGGGCGTGGCGAGCGGAACGATCGACGACCGGATGACGACGCTCACCATGTCGGCACCGTGGATGACCATGACGGCGAGGAACGCAACCCAGTACGTGCGCGTGAGTCCGAGCGCAATGGTGCCGACACCGAAGATCGTCACCGCGACGAGCAGGATCGGACCGATTCGCCGGCGCAGCGGGCGGATCGACAACGTGACGGCCGTGATCGCGGCCCCGATTCCCGCGGCGGCCCGCAACCACCCGTACGCCACGTCGCCGACGCCGAGTTGCTCGGTGGCGATGACCGGCAACAGTGCCACTGCGCCACCGAAGAGCACGGCGAACAGATCGAGTGCGATCGCGGCGAAGAGGATCGGTGTGGCGCGAATGAAGCGCAAGCCCTCCATCGCGGAACGCAACGACGGACGTTCACGCGGCGGACTCGCGGCACCCGAAGACGTCGCACCGACGGGCGCCATGCGCACCCGCGACACGAGTCCGATTGCCGCAGCCACTGCGACGGCACCGGTGCCGTACGCGACCGACGGATGCACCGAGTAGAGAAAACCGGACGATGCAGGGCCGATGATTGCCGCCGCGGTCCACATCGTCGAGTACAGGCCGACCATCTGCGGCAGACGACCTGCGGGTGCGATCATCGCCGCCATCGGACGCATCGACGGCGCGACGAAGGCGCGCGCAGTTCCGTAGAGAACCGCGATGACGAAGATCGGGAAAACCGACGTCGGCGACGTGCTCGCGTACCAGGTGAGCAGCAGCGCCGAGACGAGTTCGCCCGAGATGGCGAGCATCGCGACGTTCTTGCGATTGAAACGGTCGGCCACCGCACCGGTGACGAAGACGAGGAGTGCGATCGGCAGGAACTCCGCGAGACCGAGCCAGCCGATGTCGAGCTCGCGACGCGTGATGTCGTACACCTGCTTGCCGAGCGTCGTCACCTGGATGGCGAGCCCGACGTAGAGCAGGACGGTGGCCGAGATGAAGGGAAGCACCGAGGGTGCGCGCAAGAGACTGAGTACCGAGGACGAGTCCTTGTGCTCCGGTTCAGTCACGGCCTTTGTAAGGTAGCCGCAGGGATGGGAATCGAACGGACTTGCTCCGGTGAATGAACGCGTCGCACCCGCGGGTGCCACCGCGTGCGAACAGGCGGCACTCGTGCGCCGCGGCGAGGTGTCGGCGCGCGAGCTCGTTGCCGCGAGCCTCGAACGCATCGGCGAGCGCAACCCCGCGGTGAATGCCGTCAGCCACCTGTGGGCCGAGCGTGCCCTCGACCGTGCGCGACACATCGACGACTCCGGCGATCGCAGCGCACCGTTCACCGGCGTGCCGATTCTCCTGAAGGATCTCAACGCCCACTGGGCCGGATACGAATTGAGCAACGGGAACCTCGCGATGAAGCGCGCGAACTACGTCTCCACCGAGACGACCGCACTCGTCGAGCGTTTCCTCGCCGCGGGATTCGTTCCGCTCGGACGCACGACGAGCTGCGAGTGGGGAAGCCTGCCGGTCACCGAGTCGCGTGCCTGGGGTGCGACACGCAATCCGTGGGACACCTCGCGCACGAGCGGAGGCTCGAGCGGCGGTAGTGCAGCCGCCGTCGCCGCCGGCATGGTCGCGATTGCGCATGCATCGGACGGCGGCGGGAGCATCCGCATTCCCGCCTCGTGCTGCGGACTCGTCGGACTGAAGCCCAGCCGCGGACGCGTGTCGCCGGCACCGCTGCGTGACGACTCCGGTCTCGGCGTCGAGTTGTGCGTATCGCGCGACGTGCGTGACACGGCGGCGATGCTCGACGCGGTGGCCGGACCGGGCATCGGCGACGCGATCGTCGCGCCGTCCCCGGCGCACTCGTTCGTCGACGCACTCGACGCACCGCTGCCGACCCTGCGCATCGGCGTCCTCGATCACGACCCGCTCGGCGAGCCCGTCGATGGGGCCTGCGTCGATGCCGTACGACGCACTGCCGATGCGCTCGCACGACTCGGCCATGCGGTGCACACCTCATGGCCCGACGCGCTGGGCGACGCCGACTTCCCGCGACGCTTCATCGCGATGTGGTCGACGAACATGGCACTCGCCCATCGCCAGGTCGCCGATCTCATCGGTCGCCCACCCGCCGACGACGAAGTCGAGGCGGTGAATCTCGCCCATGCGCGCCACGCCGCACGAATGAGCGCGCCCGAACTTGCCGAGTCGCAGCACGCCGCCCACGAATTCCGCCGACGCATGGCGCGGTGGTGGCACGACGACGGGGACGTTCTCGTCACACCGACGCTCGCCGGTCCTCCGCTGCGGATCGGCGAGTTGTGGGAGGACGACTCCGATCCGCTGGCTGCGTCGCGCGCCGCGTCGCGCTGGGTGCGCTTCACCATGCAGTACAACGTCACCGGGCAACCGGCGATCAGCCTGCCGATCGGTCGCACCCACGACGGTCTGCCCGTCGGCGTGCAACTCGTTGCCGCGTTGGGACGCGAGGACCTCCTGCTCGGACTCGCGTCGCAACTCGAACGAATCATCGGCTGGAGCCACGTCTCACCACGGTGAGAGCGCCGACGCGGGCGCAGCGCGGGTGCGTGGACTACGGTGACCTGCCGGGGGTGCGCAATGAAGGTGACCGTTGACGCGGATGCTTGTCAGGGTCAGCAGATGTGCGCGATTGCCGCACCCGAGGTGTTCGGCAGCGACGAGTGGGGTCATGCGGTCGTGCTCGTCACCGGGGAGATTCCTGCAAATTTGCGCGACAAGGTTCTGCGCGCGCAGGCGAACTGCCCGGAAAACGCGATTCGGATCACCGGTGAGTGAAGCAACGGAACACGAGGCGCGGAAACGGATGACGGCATGACGATCGAAGTATCGAAGAAGGAATACGGCCGCTCGGTGGCCGGCGTCAACCTCGCGGTGTTCTTCTGGGGCATCACACCCGTGTTCGTCAAGGCGTCGGACGCCACGTCCTCGGCAATCCTCGCCTATCGATTGCTGCTCACGACACCCGTCGCGTTCTGGTTCTTCTTCCGCGAGGGCTCACGGATCAATCGCAAGATCATGACCGTGGCGATCGTTCCGGCACTGTTCTTCTACATCTCGACGGGCAGCGGGTACGCGGCATTCCAACAGACGTCCATCGCCAACGCGATGCTCATCAGTCAGCTCGCTCCGGTCATCGTGCTGTTCGCGGCACCGATCATGTTCAAGGAAACCCTCGACCCGCGACGCGTCATGCTCGCAGTCACGGCACTCGGCGGTGCGGTGCTCGTCGTGCTCGGCGGAGGAAAGACCGGCAACGCCTCGATCCAGGGCGACTTGTGGGCGGTGTCGAACTGCATCACCTGGGCGATCTACTTCCTCATGGTGAAGCGCCAACGAGACCTGGGCGCGAAGTTGTGGGGCTTCCTCGCGCCGGTGATGTTCTGGACGACGATCTTCGCCTTCATCGGTCCGCTCTTCCTCGACCAGTCACTCGCCGTCGGGAGCGCCTTCAACTGGCTGATGGTCCTGTCGGTCGGATTCCTCAGCATGACGGCTCATGCGCTGCTCACATGGGCGCAACGCAACATGGAGGCCACCTACACATCGCTGCTCATGCTCGGCATGCCGATCATCTCGGCGATCTCGGCCTACGTCGTTTTCCGCGAGAAGCTGTCGGCCCTGCAATTCCTCGGTGGATTCATCGTCGTCACGTCGCTCGCGCTCGTGACGCTCGTGTCGAGTCGCCTCAACCGTTCGATAGCACGCGTTCCCGACCCCGCTTGAGGGTCGCGATCTGCTCGTCGGCAGTCGCGGAGTCGAGGACTCGGTTCATCACTTCCATGTTGATCGGTGCCGCTGCCGGCACCCGCGCCATGAGCGCATCGATCGGGAACTCACCGTCGCCCGGCACTTCGCGGTAATAGAGGCAGTCGTAGATGTAGTTCGGGTCGGCGGGAGCGAGCGTTCCGTCGTTCACCTGCACGTTGTACACGCGCGACCAGTCGACTGCATCGAGTTCGGTGATCCCCTTGCCCCGCATGACGTGCCAGAAGTCGACGCACGTGCCGACGTTCGGGTGACCCGCCGCGTCGGCAAGTCGCTGCGCGGTCGACGCATCGGGGATCGGAGTCGTCGGGATGAACTCGAGGGCGAGCTTCGTGCCGTACGGGGCGAGTTCGGCGGCGAAGTTGCGCAACCAGCGGGCCGCGGCGTCGACGTCGAGCGGTTCGCTCTCCCCCTCGACGCGGAACATCGCGATCGTCTGGATCGTGTCGACACCGAATCGTTCGACGAGATGGCGACACGTGCGTGCCTGTTCGTCGTTGCCGATGACGAGCGCCTCGACCTCGGCGATCTTCAGCCCGTGTTCGTCGAGGATGCGCTGCATGCGGTCGTCGTCGTAGCCGATATCGAGCAGACGCTTGTACTCGCCACCCCGGTTCGAGATTGATCCCGCGTTGAGACCGACGGAATTGAAGCCCGCCTCGGCGGCGATGCGCACCCGCTCCTCGAAGTCGACCTTTCGCAGACACGAATGCGCGACGAGGACGTTGCGGGTGTTCATGGCACTCCCAACGGGATTTGAACCCGTGCCGCCACCTTGAGAGGGTGGTGTCCTAGGCCGCTAGACGATGGGAGCCAGGAACCTTCAGGCTATCCGTGGAGCCCGGGGAGATTTCCCGACGGACGTATCGACTGGTTGGGGAGCAAGGAATCGAACCCTGAATAACAGAACCAGAATCTGCTGTGTTGCCAGTTACACCACTCCCCAGTGGTGCGATCAGTGTACCCAGCGGTCGAGTCGTTCAAATCCCACGAGGCGACCGACCATGACACCGAGTGCCTCGCGCGCGTTGCGACGGCCCGCGTCGACGCCCCGCGTCACCCCGGTGCGCGTCGCCGACACGTGCACGGTCATTCCCAGTTCGCGCGCAGAGAGGGCGGCGCGCAACATGTGGTACGGATCGCTGACGAGCAGCACGTCTCGCGCACCCGCCTGCGCGACGACGTCGCGCACCCCGCGCAACGATTCGACCGTCGTGCGGCCGACGGTCTCAGAGAGAATCGCGTCGGCGGGAATCCCCCGCTCGACGAGATATCGCTGCGCCGACTCCGCCTCGGTGAATCGGTCACCCGGCTGCTTGCCTCCGCTGACGACGACGAGTCGCGCGCGTCCGTCGCTCCACAATGCAACGACGTGATCGAGGCGGGCGGTGAACTGAGGGGACGGTCGGCCGTCGTACTGTGCCGCACCGAGCACGACGATGACGTCGGCGGAACGCGAACTCTCGGTGCGTCCGATCATCCACACTTGGCAGAGCGTCACGACGTACGCACAGACGGCGACACCGAGCACTGCCGCCACGGCAAGTACGCCCCGCCGCGCCCGAACTCTCGTCGTCATGACGACGTCATCGCGCGGCGGCGCGGGCAAGAGCCGTGTCGATGCGTGCGAGCACCGTCGGCGCGCCAAGGATCTCCATCGACTCGAACAGCGGCGGCCCGACCGTGCGACCGGTGACTGCAACGCGCAATGGCGCCTGCAGCTTGCCGAGTTTCACGTCGTAGTGCGCACCGACGTCTTCGACGACCTTCTTCAGCGCGTCGGCCGTCCATTCGGTGGCGGCGATCCGCTCGCGGATGTCGCGCAACGTGGGCCCGGCCCATTCGACGGCGAACACCTTGTCGAATGCCGCTTCGTCCATCACGGGCACGTCGAGGAAGAGGAAATCGACCATCGCCGGCACCTCGGAGAGCAGAGCGACACGTGTCTGCACGTGGGGGGCGATTGCGAGGAACCGCACCCTGTCGAACGCATCGTCGGACCACGGTGCGAGCGGGGCGCGCAACCACGGCTCGCACGCAGCGACGAATTGCTCCGCCGACAGCGCACGGATGTACTCGCCGTTGAAGGCGTGCAACTTCTTGATGTCGAAGAACGCCGGCGAGTGGTTCACCGCCACGAGCGAGAACTGTTCGACGATGCGCTCGAACGGGACGATCTCGCTGTCCCCTTCCGGGGCCCAGCCGAGAGTCATCAGGTAGTTCACCATCGCGTCGGGCAGGACGCCCTCGTCGCGGTACTGCTCGATCGCCACCTTGTCCCGTCGCTTCGACAGCTTCTTGCGCGCCTCGTTGACGAGCACGGGAACGTGCGCCCACGCCGGTGGTTCGCTGCCGAGCGCCGTCCACAACAACTGTTGCTTCGGCGTGTTCGGCAGGTGTTCCTCGGCGCGCACGACGTGCGTGATGCCCTGCGAGATGTCGTCGACAACGTTGGCGAGCAGAAAGACGGGCGTGCCGTTGCCGCGCAGCAGCACGAAATCCTCGATCGCGGTGTGTTCGAACGACACCTCGCCGCGCACCGCATCGTTGACGACGACGGTGCCTTCCGGAACGCGGAAGCGCAACACTCGACCGGGGCCCGGGCCGAGTCCGCGGTCACGCGAGTAGCCGTCGTAGCCCGGAACACCGAGCGTCTTTGCCCGTTCCTGCACCTGTTCGCCCGTGAGGTCGCAGTAGTACGCCATCCCTGATTCGAAGAGACGCCGTGCGGCGGCAACGTGCGCCGC
>JBIIUH010000020.1:0-22705 GCA_044340075.1 Ilumatobacteraceae bacterium
GATCCGACCGAATGCCGCGAGGGTGTCGTCGACGCACCGCCGGGCCGCATCGTCGTCGCCGACGTTCGCCGCACACCACCGCACGTCGCCACCGATCGCTACGGCAGCCTCGCGCAGCGAATCCTCCTTGCGCGAGACGAGCATGACGCGGGCACCTTCGGCAACGAGCGTCGCTGCGATCGAGCGCCCGATACCCCGTGATCCCCCGGTGACGACGGCGACCTTGTCCGTCAGGCCAAGGTCCATGTCGGAAACCTACTCGGCGTCGTCGCCCGTGAGAACGGGTTCGGGATCGGGAAGCCTGATCGCACGCAATGTGTGAATGCGCCGTCCGTCGAGCTCCTCGACGACGAAACGCCACGTGCCCGCGTCGACGACGTCGCCGATGTGCGGCGCGCGCCCGAGCGTGCCGAACACGTGTCCGCCGATCGTTTCGTGCTCCTCGTCGGCGATAATGACGTCGAGACGCTCGCGCACGTCGTCGAGCGACATCGCGCCGCTCACGAGTTTGTCACCGCTCGGCAGGTCGCGCAGCGGGTCGATTTCGTCGAAATCGTGTTCGTCGATGATCTCGCCGACCAACTCCTCGAGGCAGTCCTCGAGCGAGACGATGCCGTTGAATTCGCCGTACTCGTCGGCGACGACGGCCAGATGGAATTTGTTGCGCTGCATCTCGCGCATCAACTCGTTCACCGGCTTCGTCTCCGGAATGACGTGAACGGTGCGCATCACACCCGTGATCGATTCGGCGCCGCGGCCGGCCCTGTCTGCGAGAAGGAGATCCTTCGCATAGACGATGCCGAGCACATCGTCACCGTCGTCGGTCGAGTGGAGCACCGGCAGGCGGCTGAGCTGCTGCTCGGCAACGACGTCGAGGGCGCGGGCAATGGTGAAGTCCTCGCCGATCGTGACGACGTCCGGTCTCGGCACCATGACCTCGCGCACGAGGGTGTCACCGAATTCGATCACCGACTCGATGAGCTCGCGCTCCTCGTGTTCGATGACCGAGTCCTTCGCCGCAGCCTCGACCATGCCGAGGAATTCCTGCTCGTTGATGAACGGTCCCTGCTCGAGACCCTTGCCCTTCACGATGACGTTGGTGATGCCGATGAGGCCGCGCGAAGCCAGGCGCAGCGGCCAGAAGGCGGACAGCACCGATACGAGAGGCGCGGTGAGCAACGCGCCCCGAACTGAGTACAAGATGGCGTACGTCTTGGGCACCGCTTCGGCCAGGACGAAGAACACGATGACGTTGAGCACAACACCGACGGCCACACCGGGCGCGCCGAACAACCGACCCGCGACGATTCCGGTGAGCGTGGCCTGCACTGTTTGCAGGATGTTCACGGTGAGTAGGAGCGGATTCACCCATTTCGTCGGGTCGCTCGTCAGACGCACGAGTCGGTCGGCTTGACGGCGCCCCTCCTCGCGCAGTGCCTCGGCGCGCTGCACCGTCATTCGCGACAGCGACATCTCCGCGAGGGCGAGGAAGGTGAGAATGACGAGCAGTACACCGATCGCCACGAACATCCAGACGTCGATGGTCGTTACCGTCACCGCAAGAGCTCCCATCGGCTCAGTACCCCTGGTCGAATCCGGCGGGAGCGGGAGCGCGCCAGTACAGCTCCTCGAGGAGCCCCTTTTCCCGCGTGCGCATTGCCGATGCGTTCACTTCGTTGTCGTGGTCGTACCCGAGCACGTGGAGGATGCCGTGGGTGACGAGAAGCGCGATTTCGTCCTCGAAGCTTCCGGCATGGTTCGGTGCCTGCTCACTCGCCACCGACGGACACACGACGACGTCGCCGAGCAAGAGCGGCAGATCGCCGACGTCGACGCGTCGCGGATGCGGCGCTGCGCTCGTCTGCGTCGGACCCGGAGTGCGCAGATCGTCGTGCGCATCGATCGGAAAGGCGAGGACGTCGGTCGGACCCTCCTTGTCCATGTGGATGCGGTTCATCTCGGCGATTGCGTCGCGCTCCACGAACAACACCGAGAGTTCGGCTGCACCGCGCACACCTTCGGCGCGCAACACGTCGACTGCGAGAGCACGCCATCGCGCCGTGTCGATCGCAACGGCGGACTGCTCGTCGGCGCAGAACACCTCAGGCTCACCGTCTCCCCCGACACGACGGGGTGCACGACGACGCGGACGCTCGAGCATCGGATCAGCGCTCCGTGCGACGCCGCGGTGCCCCACGGCGGGTGTCGGGCGTCGTGTTGCGCTCGTAGGCAGCGACGATGTCGGCGACGATGCGGTGACGCACCACGTCGCCGCCGTCGAGATGCACGAAGACGAGGCCGTCGATGTTCGTGAGGACACGCTCGAGACCCGCGAGACCCGACCTGCCGTCGGGAACGTCGATCTGCGTGGTGTCACCCGTGACGACGACCTTCGAACCGAAACCGATGCGGGTGAGGAACATCTTCATCTGTTCGGGAGTCGTGTTCTGCGCCTCGTCGAGGATGATGAACGAGTTGTTCAAGGTGCGGCCGCGCATGAACGCCAGCGGTGCCACTTCGACGACACCACGCTCGAGGTACTTGCCCGCATTCTCGGCGCCGACCATGTCGTGCAATGCGTCGTACAACGGACGCAGGTACGGATCGATCTTCGCCATGAGGTCACCGGGCAGGAAACCGAGCCGTTCCCCGGCTTCAACTGCGGGGCGGGTGAGGATGATGCGCTGCACCTGCTTCGACTGCAGCGCCTGCACCGCCATGGCGACGGCCAGCCACGACTTGCCGGTGCCCGCGGGTCCGATGGCGAAGGTGACGAGGTGATTGCGAATCGCATCGACGTACCGCTTCTGACCTGCGGTCTTCGCGCGGACGGGGCGCCCCTGACCGACGCGAACGATGTCGGTGGTGAGGACCTCGTGAGCGGCGACGTCGTTGCGCACCATGGCGATGACCCGGGCGACAACGTCGGCATCGAGCCCTTCACCGCGCTGCACCACGTCGGCGAGTTCTTCGAACACGCGACCCGCAACGTCGGCCTCGGCACCGGTGATGCGCACCTCGTTGCCGCGAACGGCGATGACCGCGCCCGGAAAGGCGGCTTCGACCCTGCGCAGGAGCGCATCGCGCTCACCCACGACGGCGGCCATGAGATGGGCCCCGGGGACGACGACAACGACGACCGGTTCGGTGATGCTCATTCGCGGAGGGAGCCCATTACCCCCGTCAGGCTATCCGTGTGCGTCCGATCGCCTCGTCGTCGCCCATGGCGTCGGGTACGTGGGTACCGGAGAAGTCGAGCGCGTAATAGCGCTGCGTCGCGAGCGGAACGAGGCGAACCTCGCCGACCATCTGCGCCATGCGCAACATCAACTCGGCGGCGCCGCCGTCCAATTGCGGCTGGTACGTATCGGGTACGTCGAACACGAGCAACGCACCGTCGCGCGCCTCGGCTGCCAACGCCTGTTGCGCGAGCTTCACGTTCGCACCACGGATCTCGCACGACGGATCGACGACGACCCACATCACGTAGTGAACGAGACCGGCGCGAAAGCGCTCCGTATGGTGCCGTTCGAAGAATGCGGGATTGAGCCATCGCGTGGACGCGATGTCCGTAGCGATGAGCGTCATCACCACGGGAACGTCGTTTTCCCAGGTCACCCACACCCTGTTCGAATCGCTGCGCAGGTGCCGGTCGAATTCCTCGCGATCCACCGCTTCGCTCGTCGGTAGCCGCTCCGGCTGCGAGTAACCGCGCAAGTACAGCCGCCACAACTGCTCGCGCAGCTGCGGATCGGTGATGCTGCGATGGCGGGTGATGTACATGGTTCTCCTGGTGGGCAAGACCCACCGATCGACGAACTCCGCCGGTGCCAAACTACCCCATACACCGCGAAATGACGCGGATTCATTACGGTGTTTGCGGTGATCGCAAAGGTGACACCGCTCACGGCGCGGCGCATGTCGACCGTGAGCATCGCGGCGTGCGTGCCCCTCGGAGTGGTCCATGCCACGCTCCCCGGGCTCGCTCCCGTGGCCCTCGCCGTCGCCGCAGTTGCGGTTGCCCTTGCGACGATCGTTTCGGTCGTCTCGCACCATCCCGATGGACGGATGTGGATCCCGCTCTCGGTGCTCGTCGGCTTGACGGTCGTGGCACAGATTCTCGCCGGTGACGAATTCGGACGCGACGCACACCTTGTCGCCGAGATTCTCTTCGTCGTCGCCCAGATCATCCTGGCCGGTGGCGTCCTCTACGTCGCGGGCCGTCGCATCAGTCGGGAACCACTCTCGATCCTCGCCGACGGACTCGTCGTCGCACTCGGCACGTGGCTCGTCGCATGGATCGTCGTCATCCGCCCGATGCTCGAATCAGGTTCGGAATACGGAGCGCTCTATGCGGTGAAGGGCGTCGGCGTCGCACTGGGTGCCATCGTTGTATTCGCCATCGTCGTGCTCGTCTACGGCGACAGTGCGCGAAGTGCGGCGATGTGGTGCGCAGTCGCAGCTATTGGCCTGTCCCTCACCGGCGACGTGCTGTGGTCGGTGCGCGAAGCCAATCTCGCCGAGCTCCCCGACGATGTGGCAAGCGCGCCGTACGTTTCCGCCCTGCTCGCCGCTGCGGCAGCGTTCCTACACCCGTCGATCCGTCAGCTGACGTCCCCGGGTAGCGCCCGTGCGACGTCACCGCTGGTGTCGCGCCTCGTCGTCACCACCGCGGGACTCGTCGTACCGGTGGTCGTGTTCGCCGTCACCGATGCACAAGACGGCACCGACCGCACTATTCGCGTGGTGTCGATCCTCGTGCTCGCACTCGCCGTGATGGTTCGCGTCGTACACGCCGTCGTACGTACGGGCGAGCTGCAGGAGCAGTTGCGCCGTGGTGCCCAAACCGATGCACTCACCGGTCTCGCCAACCGCACGCTCATGCTCCAGCACATCGACGCGTCGTTGCGCACCGCATGGCGCGACGGCAGGCAACCGGCCGTCATGTTCATCGACGTCGACAGGTTCAAGAACATCAACGACAGCCTCGGTCACTCCGCTGGTGACGACGTGCTCATCGCCGTCGCCGACCGGCTGAAGGTTGCATTGCCGGAACGCTGCATAGTCGGTCGCATCTCGGGTGACGAGTTCGTCGTGCTCGACCCGCATTCGGCTTCGGTGGGTGACGCCGTACTTCTCGCCGATCGAATCCTCGAATCATTCCGTGAGCCGCTCGCCCTGCGACAGGGAGACGTGTTCGCATCGGCAAGCATCGGCGTCGCGACGTACACGCCGTCGGTGTCGCATTCGGCCGACGAGCTGTTGCGCCATGCCGATACCGCCATGTACAGGGCGAAGGATTCGGGTCGCAATTGCGTCGCGGTGTTCGACGAATCGATGCTCGAGCGCGTCACCCAACGACTCGCCGTCGAGACGGCGCTGTACCGGGCGCTGGAACGACGCGAACTGCGCCTGGTGCATCAACCGATCATCGACGTCGGTCTCGGCGAGGTCGTCGGGTTCGAGGCACTCATGCGCTGGGATCGCGAGGACGGCGGAACGGTGTCGCCCGCGGAGTTCATTCCGATCGCCGAGGAAACGGGGATCATCGTGCCGATCGGGGCGTGGGCCCTGCTCGAGGCACTCTCACACCTTCGTGACTGGATCCAGGCGGGTGTCGTGCCGCGCGACGCGACGATGGCGGTGAACGTCAGCCCCCGCCAGTTGCACGATCCGAACTTCGTCAATCTCGTCAGCGAGGCGCTCATGCGCAGCCACATTCCGGCCCGCCAGTTGTGGCTCGAGGTGACGGAGGGCGTCATGATCGCCCAACCCGAACAAGCGCTGCAGGCGCTGCGGCGTTTGCACGACCTCGGTGTACGGATCGCGATCGACGATTTCGGTACCGGGTATTCGTCGCTGTCGCTCCTGCGCAAGTACCCGATCGACCGGCTGAAGATCGACCGCAGCTTCGTCAGCGGAGTTGCCGACGACGCGTCCGCCCGATCACTCGTGCGCACGATCGTCGCCATGTGCGAGTCGCTCGGCCTCGATGCGGTTGCCGAGGGCGTCGAAACCGAACGCCAGTTGCGGACGCTCGCCGACCTGCGCTGCGGCAAGGCGCAGGGGTACCTCATCAGCCACCCCGTCGAACCGGACGCGATGGGCAGTATCGTTGCTGCGCTGAATGACATCGGCTCGTGGCCCCGAGTGAGGAACCCCCATCTATGACTTTTCGATTCGCCGTGCGACAAGGTCGTGCCATCGTCGTCACCGGTGACGGCAGCACCTACCAAGATCTCGAGGAAGCGAGCAAGGGCAAGTTCGGTCCCTCCCCGGCGGCGGTATTCGCCAATTGGAAGAAGGTCCGCGAACTCGCCAACACGCTGACGGGTGGTGCACCGCTCAACGTCGACGAGCTCGACAATCCGTCGCCCGATGCGGCACAGGTCTTCGCCGTCGGTCTCAACTACCGGCACCATGCCGCCGAGATGAAGAGCGACGTTCCGAAGACGCCGCTCATCTTCAGCAAGTACCGCAGCTGTTTCAACACCCCGAACGGCGACGTTCCGATCACGACGGCAACGATCGACTGGGAATGCGAACTCGTGCTCGTCATCGGTTCCGGCGGTCGTGACATCAGCCGCACGCGCGCCTGGGATGCGATCGCCGGCGTGTGCATCGGTCAGGACATCTCCGATCGCGCCCTGCAGTACGCGAACAATCCGCCGCAATTCGGTCTCGGCAAGAGCCGCAAGGGCTTCGCCCCCTTCGGACCCTGGATCACCGACGTCAAGGATCTCCCGAACTGCGACGATCTCGAGGTGCGCTGCACCGTGTCGGGTGAGGTCATGCAAAACGACCGCACGACGAACTTCGTCTTCGACATCCCGACGATCATCGAGTTCCTCTCCACCGTCGTCGAGCTGTACCCGGGTGACGTCATTTACACCGGTTCACCGAGCGGTGTCGGAACCTCGCGCACACCGCAGCGGTACCTCAAGTCGGGCGACGTCATCGTCTCCGAGCTCGTCGGACACGCGACGATCACGAACCACTGCGTCTGATTCCGCGGGAGCCGGTCATCGACCGACCTGCCAGATGAGCAAGCGCGGCGCCGCCGAGCAGCACTCCCGCGAACACCATCGCTTCGGCGCGCAACTGTGAGCCGACGGCGATCGTCACCACGATGGCGAGCGCCGGAACGACGGGGAATCTGCCGATCGCGCCGGCCACGCGGAACGGCCGAGCGGCATCCGGTCGGCGGAAGCGCAGGCCGATGACGACACTGTTGACGACGAGGAAGATCGCATAGACGAGTCCGTCGGTCGCCTCGGCAAGGAGACCCAGGTCGCGCACCGCGACGAGCGCAACTGCCACAACGACGCATGTGCCGAGGGCCCACGTCGGTGTGCGGCGCTTGTGTACCGTGCCGAGAATCTGCGGCAGATCGCCGACGCTGCCCATGCCGTACACCATCCGGGCGCCGGCCGTGAGCAGGAGAAGGACCGTCGACGACGTGCTCACGAGCGCACCGACCGCAACGATGCGACCCGCGGCATCCCCCGCGACAACGGCAATCACGTCGGCCAAGGGAGTCGCCGATACCGCGAGCCGATCGGCACCGAGCACCGACACCGACGACACTGCGACGGCGACGTACAAAATCGTGGAAACGAACAGGGAGAGCAGCACTGCACGCGGAATGGTCCGCGTCGGATCACGCGTCTCCTCGGCGAGCGTGATCACCTCGTCGAAACCGATGAAGGCGAAGAACACGAGCGCCGCGCCGGCGACGATTCCGCCGGGTCCAGTCCCCGTCGTCAACTCCGAGACGTTCACCGACGGGAGACCGATCACCGACACGACGACGAGCGTCCCGATCTCGACGATCCCGAGGAGCACGACCACCCACACCGCGCGCTCCACACCGAGTGCCGACAAGACCGCACACACGCCGATGATGCCGACGGCGGCAACTCGCACGTCGACTGCGACGAACTCGTTGAGGTAGCGCGAGAAACCGAGAGCCACCGTCGCTGCCGCGACGATGAGCGCGAGCGACATCGCCGTTCCGACGGTCGCCGACACCCAACGTGGATACAACTGCCGGGCGAACTCGTGTTCCGCGCTCGCACGGGGATACATCGAGGACAGCTCCATGTACGAAAAGGCCGTGAGAGCAGACAGTGCGGCCGCGACGACGAAAGCGAGCCACACCCATCCCCCGGCTTTCTGTGTCGCGGGTCCGAGGAGCACGAAGATGCCCGCACCGATGATGACCGCGACGCCGCTGATCGTGACCTGCGGCAGGCCCAGTACGCGGTCGTACCGGTCGTCGCCACGATCGCTCACGGCGTGACCCTAATTGCGCAGACCTAATTTGACGAGATCTTCGGAGCTTCCGTGATTCCCGCTGCTTCGAGCTCGGCAGCGATGCGGGCCCGCAACTCGTGTTTGCGCACCTTCGTTCCCGACATCGGGTATTCGTCGACGAAACGAACGTACCTCGGCACCTTGAACGTCGAGATCTTTCCGCGACAGTGATCGATGAGATCGCGCTCGGTCACCGTGCTGCCGGAACGGCGAATGACGTACGCGCACGGCACTTCCATGTACCTCGCATCGGGTGCGGAAACGACCTGCGCAGTGAGCACGTCGGGGTGCAACTGCAGGAAGTCCTCGATCTCGGCGGCCGCAACGTTTTCTCCGCCGACCTTCAACATGTCCTTGAGGCGTGACACGAACTTCACGCGACCCTTCTCGTCGACGGTTCCGAGATCGCCCGAGTGGAACCAGCCGTCCGCATCGATGCATTCCGCGGTGATTTCCGGCTCGTTGTAGTAGCCGCTGAACAAGGTGTAGCCGCGGTACTGGATCTCACCCACCTGATGGGGTCCCAGAATCTCCGCCGTGTCGGGATCGACGATCTTCAATTCGAGACCGTCGAGCGGCAGACCGGTTCGTTCGCACCGCACTTCCGCCGGATCGTTGATGTCGCCGTAGGTGAAGAAACCGCAACATTCGGTCGCCCCGAAGCACGAGACGAGGTATGCCTGCGGAACCGTCTTATGCATCTCCATCATTCGCGCCGGCGGACCCACGGCGATCATCACCATGCGCATCCGCTTCCACGCCGTCGGATCGCAGTCCGGGCGGCGGAGAATGTCCATCCAAATGAGGTCGAAGGCGGGCAATGCGACGGTGACGTCGTGCTCATTGAGCTGACGGATCGCAACGTCGGGAGAGAACTCGCCGACGTGCACGTGTTTGGCACCGTAGGTGAGAGAGCACAGCAGGAAGTTCGTTCCGCCGATGTGGAACATCGGCAACGGCGACCAGACCACGTCGTCGGGCGTGAGGTACTGGCGCGGACCGCCGACGGAGAACGCCGCGCGGGTCAATGCCTCGTGACTGAGCATCGCGCCCTTCGGACTCGACGTCGTTCCCGAGGTGTACATAATGACGGCGATGTCGCGCACCGACACCTTCCGGCTCTGTGCGTACACGTCGTCGTCGGATACCTCGGCGATCCCCCGCCAGAACTCGTCCGCGGAGAGAAACGGCGTGCCCTCATTCGTACCGAATACGACGATGTGGCGCAGGTGCGGTGCCGACTGGAGAGCCAAGGTCGTCGACGTCTGCTCGGCGAGTTCGGGAAGTACTTCACGGGCGAGATCGACGTAGTTCGTCGCACCGCGCACACCGCCGGTGACGAGCAGCACCTTCATGTCGCTCGAACGAACGACGTGTCCGAATTCGCGACCCTTGAAGCGTGCGTTGATCGGCACTGCCACCGCGCCGATTCGCGCTGCGGCGAGCTTCACGGCGAAGTACTCGGCATCCTGCGTGAGAAGGATGCCGATCTTGTCACGCTGGCGCACCCCGAGTGCCATGAGTGCACGCGACCACTCGTTCACCCGTGCATCAAGCTGCTGGTAAGTCCAGCTGAATCCCGGCGTGACGAGTGCTTCGTGCGTCCATGTTCGGGCCGCACGGGCGACGAGGTCGCCGATCGTCGTCACGTTGATAAACGAGCGGCTCACGGTCAATGAAAATAGCAGCCACCTCCCCGTTTTCGACTGTCGGCTACGTTGTGCGCTGATGACGGCACACGACGATCGCTGGGCGATTCATGACCTGCTCGCCCGTTACTGCGATCGTCTCGATGCGTACGACATCGATGCGGTTGCCGAATGCTTCACCGTCGATGCCCACACCGACTACGGACCGGGACGCGGCGGTCCGGTGGTCGGTCGCGCTGCCATCGCCGAGCGCATACGTAACGGGCAAGCTGCATTCCGTCGCACCCATCACCAACTCGGACAGCAGAGCGTGACGGTGAACGGCTCACGCGCCACGGGTTTGTCGGCGATGCTCACCTGGCACGAGCGGTGGAACGGTGACAGGGATCTCCTCGCACTCCGCTACAGCGACGAGTTCACGCGAATCGACGGCACGTGGTTCATCTCCCGACGACGCGTCGACATCAGCATGGTCGACGGCTTCCCCGGCACCGATTGGTACTGGTGGCCCCGCAAAGTGCCCGACGGACGCAACTAGGGCCACGCGCGCTGGGCGGGGGCCGGGGTCCAGAGTCCCGCGGCAACGGCGACGTCGCGCCATTCGGCAAACGCACGGAGATGGTCATCCACAGTCCGGCACCCGGAGTCGGGAACGTTGCGGGTCGGCATCGTGCGAATCGCAACGTGGGTGCCACCGGCGTCGCGCCATTCGCGAAGCGCACCGACCCACTCGTTGCGCGGTCGCGAGTAATCGGTGATCGCATGCAGCGGAATCGCATCCCGACCGTTCGTGCGCGCATGCTGCGTGATGCGCTGCGCTCCGGCGAGAGCCGCCGGGGTGAGATGCCCGAACACATGCCCGTCCCCCATCGCCGCCGAACGACGGAAGGATGCCTCGCTGTAACCGCCGAACCACACCGGAATCGGTGACACGGGCAACGGTGCCAGGCCCGCCCGGTCGATTCGGTGGAACGCTCCATCGAACGTGACGAGCTGATGTGACCACAATTCGCGCATGACCGCCACCTGCTCCTCGATGACGGCGCCGCGACGTTCGAAATCGGCGTTGAGCGCATCGAACTCGACCCAGTTCCAACCGACACCGATTCCGAGCCGCAGACGGCCGGACGAGAGATTGTGCAACTCGACCGCCTGCTTCGCCATCAGCGCCGTCTGGCGCTGCGGCGCGACGATGACCGACGGAAACAGCCGCAACTGCGTCGTGAATGCCGCGGCCCACGCGAAGAACGTGAACGGCTCGTGAAAGTCGTCCTTCTCGGTATACGGCCCGGTGAGCGGTGCGCGACGATCCTCGTGCGGCCCACCGAGAACGTGGTCGTAGGCGATGACGTGTTCGAACCCGAGGTCCTCGACGCCTCTGATGAATGCACGCAGGGCCCCGACATCCGTACCGATCGTCGTCGTCGGCATCACCGCACCACAGAGCACGAACGAAGAGTAGTAACTTCGACTGCAGCCATGAACGCGACGAACGTGAACCCCGACGCGGTGATGCCGCACCTGAAGATCCGATCAGGCGACGTTCCGGCACGGATGCTCGTGGTTGGAGATCCCGCGCGAGCCGAACGCACCGCCGCCCTCCTCGACGGCTCGAAGGAACTCTCCCGAAATCGCGAATACGTCCTGTTCTCCGGAACGTGGAAGGGCGAGCACGTGGGTGTCGCGTCGCACGGCGTCGGCACCGCAGGCGCCGGCATCTGCTTCGAGGAACTCTGCCGCAGCGGCGTTCGCCGCATCATCCGCGCCGGCACCGCGGGCGGCATGCAAGCCAAGATTCCCGAGGGGAGCCTCGTCATCGCCACGGGGGCGGTGCGCGACGAGGGACTCACTCCCCGACTCGTTCCGCTGGCTTTTCCGGCTGTGGCGACGCGCCACGTTGTTGCTGCTCTCGCGGACTCGGCGACGGCTCGCGGTATCGCCACGCACGAGGGCGTCGTCGTCGCGAGCGACATGTTCTACCCGGCGCGCGTTCTCGGCAGTGATCTCGAGATGTGGCAGCGCGCAGGAGTGAAGGCCGTCGAGATGGAATGCTCCGGGCTGTTCATCATCGCCCACCTGTACGGCATCCAGGCCGGCGCGATTCTCGCCACCGACGGCAACCCGCTGGCCCACCGTGACGAGTCGATGAGCGGCTTCAATCCGCACCGACCCGTCGTCGATGCCGCGGTACGCGACATGCTCACCATCGCCCTCGACGCGGTGGCTCGTCCGCTGTGACGGAACGCTGGTCGTCGGCGCACATTGCGTCGGTTGTCGATCTCACCGATCTCGGTGAGGGCTGCACAGCATCCGACATCGCCGCTCTCTGTGCAACTGCGGTCGAGCGCAACGTTGCCGCCGTTTGCATTCACCCCGAGTTCGTCCCCGACGCGGTCGAGCGACTGTCCGGCACCGGAATCGCCGTGGCGACCGTGCTCAATTTTCCTCGCGGCGATGCTCCGCCCGCGACGCTCGTCACCGACGCGACGTCGGCACTGGCCGCCGGCGCAACGGAGATCGATGTCGTCATTCCGTGGCGCGATCTCGTCGCTGGCAGGACGTCGACGACGGTGGCAGTCGTGGCCGCCGTTGCCACGTTCACACGTCGCGCGGGGGCATTGACCAAGGCCATCCTCGAAACCGGCGCACTCGAGGAGCACGGGCTCGTTGAGAAGGCTGCTCGACTGGCAATGGATGCAGGTGCCGATTTCCTGAAAACGAGCACGGGCAAGATCGATCGCGGCGCCACGCTCGAATCCGCGCGCACGCTGCTGACGGTCGCCCATTCGGCGTCACGCGACGTCGGTGTCAAGGTGTCCGGTGGAATCCGTACCCGCGAGCAGACCGAGGCGTATCTCGATCTTGCACTCGAGATTCGCGGCATCGAGGGATGCGACAAGAATCTCTTTCGCATCGGCGCGAGCAGCCTGCTCGCCGACCTCGCCTGACCGGCCAACCGACCGGCGACGAACCAACCGCAAAACGGGAAGCAAGCTCCGTCAGAGTGACGCAGCGCTGAGCGTGGCGACGTCGTCAGCGCCCAAGCTGATGTTCGGAAAATCGACGATGTCGCGCAGCTGGTCGACGTTTCGCGCGCTGGCGATCGGTGCCGCGACCGTGGGCTGGGCGGCCAACCATGCAAGGGCCACGGCCGCCACCGTCGATCCGTGTCGGGCCGCCACGGCATCGAGAGCGGCGAGCACCCGGCGGCCACGGTCGTCGAGGTACGCCGAGGCACCCTGCGCACGAACGCTCTGCACCGTCACGCCGTCGCGGTACTTGCCGGTGAGAAAACCCTTCGCCAGGGAGAAGTACGGAACGCTCACCATGCCGTGCCGTGCAACGACGTCGCGCAGCGAACCTTCGTAATCGCCGCGATGCACGAGGTTGTAGTGGTTCTGCAGGACCGAGTACGACGCCAGCCCCGCACGCTCACTGGTGTCGAGCGCCTGCGACAGACGTTCGGTGGTGAAGTTCGACGCTCCGAGGTAGCGCACCTTGCCCTCGCGGACGAGCAAGTCGAATACTCCGAGGGTCTCCTCCATCGGAACGGTGGGGTCGTCTTGGTGTGCGTAGTACAGATCGATCGTGTCGACACCCAGCCGCCGCAGCGAGTTCTCGCATCCCGTGCGGATGCTCTTCGCCGACAGACCCTTCACGCCGTCGAGCATCGCCACTTTCGTCGCGACGACGAGCGATTCGCGATTGCCGCGCTTGCGCATCCAGTCGCCGATGATCGTCTCCGACTCGCCACCGACGTTGCCGGGCACCCATGCCGGGTAGTAGTCCGCCGTGTCGATGAAGTTTCCTCCGGCTGCGACGTAGGCGTCGAGTACCGATTCGCTCGTCGGTGCATCGGCCGTCCACCCGAAGACGTTGCCGCCGAGACACAGCGGATACACGTGCAGATCTGTGCCGCCGAGTCGGCGACGAACGGGTCCTGTCATGCACGAAGAGTACCGCCGGAACCATCGGTGAATCCGCTCCACATGCCGATGGCTGCCAGACTGGAACGATGAACGCCGCCGCCGCTTCATCGTCGGCAGCAACGGGGAACACGCGCATCGTCCTCGGTACCTGTCACCACGATTGCCCCGACTCGTGCGGCTGGCAGGTCACCGTGAATGGCGACGGAGTTGCGACGCAGTTGCGCGGGAATCCCGAGCACCCCTACTCCCAGGGCGAGCTGTGTCCGAAGGTGAACCGCTTCCTCGACCGCGTGTATCACCCCGACCGCATTCTCACGCCACTCGTTCGCACCGGCGTCAAGGGTTCCGGCGAATTCCGTAGCGCGAGTTGGGACGAGGCACTCGCGCTCGTTGCCTCCCGGCTCCACGACACCATCGACACTCACGGCGGCGAAGCGGTGGTGCCGTGGAGCAGTGCCGGCACGCAGAGCACGATCATGATGTCGTCGCTCGATCGCCGGTTCTTCGCCCGCATCGGTGCCTCCCGTCCGGTCGATTCGCTGTGCGGTGCGACGGCACGCAATGCCACGGCCTCGGCACTCGGCTCCCCGCTCGTCAGTGATCCGCTCGACGTCGAACATTCGAAGCTCGTTCTGCTGTGGGGAACGAACACCCGACTTACGAACCGCCACCTGTGGCCGTACGTCGAGCGAGCACGTGCCAACGGCGCACGCGTCGTCGTCATCGATCCGGTGCGCACGATCACCGCCGATGAAGCCGACGGGTTCTTCCAGATCGCACCCGGCACCGACGTTGCGCTCATGCTCGCAATGATGCACGTCATCTTCGCCGAGGGCCTCGCCGACGACGCTTATCTGCGCGACTACACGACCGGTGCCGACGAGCTGCGGCGTCACGTCGCCGAATTCACCCCGCAATGGGCGGCACGGCACACGGGGATCGACGCAGACCGGATCCGATCCCTTGCCCGCGACTACGCCACGGTGCGACCGGCGATGATTCGCACCCTCATCGGCGCCGAGCACCGCCATCACGGCGGACAGTTCTTCCGCACCTTGTCACTGTTGCCGGCGATCGTCGGCTCGTGGCGCGAGCGCGGCGGCGGCTACGCGCGCAGTACCGGTTCATGGTTCGCTGACGCGGTCGATGATTCGGTGTTCGACGTGGCGTCACTCGAGCGCGGTCCGCGCCGGTCATTGAGCGTCAATCGTCTCGGCGAGAATCTCACGAGCCCCGATCTCTCGCCCCGCGTCCGCGTGTTGTTCGTGTGGAACGGCAACCCCCTCGCCACTGCCCCCGACGCTGGACTCATTCGTCGTGGTCTCGAGCGCGACGATCTCTTCACCGTCGTCTCCGAACAGTTCATGACCGATACCGCGATGTACGCCGACGTGATCTTCCCGGCATGCACCCACGTCGAGTACGACGATGTCGTACCCGCGTGGGGTCATCTGTATCTCGGCTTCAACAATCGGGCGATCGAACCGGTCGGTGAGAGCGTGCCGAACACCGAGCTGTGGCGCCGACTCGCCCGTGCCATGGGCTACACCGAACCCGAACTATTCGAGTCCGATGAGTCTCTGCTCGCTTCGTGCATGCCCGGTATCGACATCGACGAACTGCGATCGCGCAGCGTCTTGAGACTCGATCTGCCCGATCCACTGCTGCCGTACGCCGAGGGCGGATTCCGCACCACCGACGGCAAGCTGCACATCGCCAATTCCGAGCTCGAGCGTGCCGGCCACGGGCGACTGCCGACGTACACCCCGCCTCCGCTACCGGCTGCCGACGAACGAAGTGGACCGAGCTCGCCGCTCGTACTGATGTCACCGAAGAAGCACGTTCGCTTCCTCAACACTTCCTACACACCGCTCGATGCACACGCCCTTCCCGAGGGCGAACCGCGTTGCGAGATCACGCCACGGGATGCCGCCGCTCGCAACATCGTCGACGGTGATCTCGTTCGGGTGCACAACGAACGCGGCTCGATGACGCTGCGCGCACACGTGGGTGACGACGTCCGCATACGCGACGGCATGGTGAGCGTCCCGTTCGGCTGGAGCACGTCCCGCACGCAAGACGGTCAGACGGTGAACATGCTGACAACATCGGCTCCTGCCGACTGGGGTGGCGGCGTTGCCTTCTACGACACCGTGGTGTGGGTCGACAAGGTGACGTGACGAAGGACTGCGTCAGCCGAAACGATTGAGTCGCAGCCGCAATCCGATCCACATACCGAGGAGCACGGCGACGAGAAAGACCGGACCCGACAACGACAATGCTTGAGTGCCCGACAGGAGCACACCGACGGTACATCCGAGCGCCGTCATGGAACCCCAGCCGAGGAGAACGCCGCCGAGCAGCGCAGTTGCCGCCGATCCGGCCGATGGACGCTGGGGACGGAACCGACCTGCGAATACCGCGCTGGCAAACGACGCGAGCGCCAGGCCGATGATCAGCCATCCATTGTTCGTCACGGTGGTGACTACCGCACCCACGCAACCCTTCATGATGTCGATGCCATGCATCACTTCGGGCAGTGCGCCGCGATCGTTGAGGATCGTGCGCGACACACCGCTGAGCTGAGAAGTCACACCGAGCGGCGACAGACGCAAATATGCCATGACGCCGAGCAGTCCGACGACGACTCCCGTCGTGCGCGACGACCACAGCCGTCCACTGAACAACCCGCGCAGCAAGCCGAGCGACGGTGCGGGTGCATCGAGCACCGCCGGATCGATCGCAGAGACCGACCGTGCACGTCGATGCATCACCATCGACAGACGTCCGAGAACCGCCAAGAGCAAAGCCAGCGATCCGACGTAGCCGAACGTCCGCGGCAACCACCACGTCGGACTCTCGGTGATCCAGCGAAGGTAAAACCAGTTCCACGTCATGAAGCCGAGTCCGAAGCCGATGAGCGAGCCGAGCAACGCCGGGATTGCGCGCAGGTATCCCTGTCCGAGGCGGTAAATATGGCCGCTGATGCAGGCCCCGGAAAGCACCATGCCGAGACCGAAACTCAATCCACCGAGCACCAACGCTCCGCTCACCGGGGAGATGTGCGCCAGCGGCGGCAACCCCTCACCCTGCGAATTCGGCAGATACAGGCCGAAGACGTACGTGTAGCCGATCGCACCGACTGCGAGCGCGACAAGAATCGCCTGGACACCATCGGTCTTGCGTTCCTGTATCGCTTCACGGAAGATGCAATAGAAGCAGAACCGCCCGCGCTCGAACGCAACACCGAGCGCCGCGCCGATGACCAGCGACAGCGCCGGAGTCGAGTCACCTTCGCGGGTGACAAGAAGCGCCACGGCCAGCGCGGCGGTAACAAGCGCGATGAGGCCGCCGAGCACAGCCCGGCGGCCCTCACCGCGCTCAATCGTTGGCACGACGGATGTCAAGGGGTGCATCCCGTCGCGACGACCGAACAATCCGTCTTCAACTCAGCCCCTGCCCCATACGGTGCCGGCGGGGTTCGCAATCGGCACGCCGACGGCGTTGCCGTACTCGGTCCACGAACCGTCGTACAACTTCACGTCGTAGCCGAGGATCTCGGAGAGAATGAACCACGTGTGGGCGGCACGCTCACCGATGCGGCAATAGACGGTCACCTTCTTCTTTCCGTCGATTCCCTGCGCTCCGTAGATCGCCTTCAGATCCGCAACGGGGCGGAACGTGCCATCCGGTGAAACTGCGGTCGACCACGGAACGTTCTTCGCTCCGGGGATGTGTCCGGCACGAATCGCCAGTTCCTGGAATCCGGCGGGAGCAAAGATCTTTCCGTTGAACTCGTCGGCCGACCGGATGTCGACGAGCTGCGTCGACTTGTCCTGCTTCTTGGCGATGCGCACGACGTCGGGGAGGAAGGCACGCAGATTCCGGTTCGCCACCGTCGCAGTGAAATTGCCCGGAGCCGGCGACGGCACGATCGGCGTCAATGCACGACCGTCCTTCACCCACTTGTCGCGTCCACCGTTGAGGATGCTCACGTTCTGGTGTCCGTACGTCCGGAAGATCCACACGCCCCACGCGGCGAACCAGTTGTTCTTGTCGCCGTAGAGAACGACCTGGGTGTCCTTGTTGATACCCGCGGCGCGAGCAGTCGCCTGGAATGCTTCACGAGTTGCGATGTCACGGTTCACCGGATCGACGAATTCCGTGTGCCAGCGGAAGTTCACCGCGTTGGGAATGTGGCCCTTCTCGTACACACCGGGATCGGTGCTCACCTCGATGATTCGCACCTTCGGGTTGTTGAGGTTGGCTTCGAGCCATCCAGCTTCGACGATCGTCGCGCGACGCTGACCGGTGGATTCGGTGCGCGTTGCCGATGCCGATCCGACGAACAACGTCGAAACGGCTGCCGACACCGCCACGGCAAGTCCGGCAAGGCGCCTGACCCGCGTCTGGTGACTACTCATGATTCGCATCTCCTTTGTCGCACCCCCGGTCAGGACGACGGTGAGGATCAAACAGGGGTATTCCTGACTTGGCAAGTCATGATACCCACATGACTGAGTAGATGTCAAATCTTACTGGGGTAGTCGGCTTTTGACGTGGGGGAGGTGTTGCTACGGTCGCAGCGTGCGTATCTCCCACCGCGTCGACTATGCCGTTCGCGCCATGACACGGCTGGCGCGGCAAGGAACCGGGAAATCACCGGCCCCGCTCTCGGGTCACGACCTGGCCACGACCGAGGACATCCCCGAGACCTTCCTCGACGACATCCTCCGCTCGCTGCGCAACGCCGGGCTGTTGCGCAGTCAGCGCGGTCCGGGTGGCGGGTGGCTGCTCGCCCGCCCCGCCGGCGACATCACGGTTGCCGACATCATCCGCGCCGTTGAGGGACCCTTGGCCTCGGTGCGCGGCATCAGACCCCACGAACTTGCCGAGGGGTCGACGACCGACCCGTTCATCGCCACGTGGATCGCCGTGCGTTATTCGTTGCGCAGCGTGCTCGAAGCCGTCACGGTGCAACATCTTGCGACGGGCAAGCTTCCCGCAGTCGTCACCCGTGCCGTCGCCAATCCCGACGCGTGGGATGCGCGCGACGCCGACTGACGGCCCCCCGCTAGGCGAGATCGAGCCCGGGTACCTCGGGGTGGTTGCGCACGTACTGCACCGCCAATTCGGTGCGATTGCGCAATCCACTGTCGATGAGCATTCGGCTTACACGGTTGCGGATGGTCTGCACCGACAGGCCCATCACTTTGGCGATCTGCTTGTCGGCCAATCCCTGAGCGACGAAGTCGACGATGCGTTCGTCGATGGCATCGGAGGTGGCGAGCGCACGCGCCTTGTCGACCATCGTGTACACGTCGATGAGTTCGGGCGCACCCGCGACGTCGGTCGGCGCGGTCACGACCTTTTCCAGACGCTCGACGAATTCGTCGAGCGGCGCATCGAGATCCTTCGCATCGACGACGTCGTCGAAGCCGTGCAACCGCGCAAGTGCAAGGGCGCGGGGCGTGCGCTCGGCGACGAGCAGCACCCGCCTACCCCGTCGCTCGTGCGCATCGGGGTTCGCCGCACGCGCTGCGAGGTACTGCGAAATGAGCCGCGACGACACCAATTCGGCATCGGCCGACACGTCGGCCTGCAACTGCGATTCGGGGTCCGTGACGACACCGACGACCGACACCTTCCCCGACTCGGCAAGCCAACGCTTCATGGCTTCGCCGAAGAAACGCACGTCGTGACAAATGAGAAGGTTCATTGCTGTGTTCAGCGTAGAAGCCACTTGTCGCAGCCGGCTCACCGTGCCAAAATGTCACATGCGCCAGCTCACCGACCCGCCGTATCTCACCGGATTACGCAAACTCACCTCGTTCGGTGACGTCGACGAAATCCTCCGCTCCCCGCATTTCGGTCAGGGTTCACAGGCCGAATACGGACCCTTGTTCCAGGATGTCCTGTTGATGATCGACGGCCCGGAGCACTTCCAGCGGCGCCGCATGGAAGCGCAGCTGTTCGGCCGTGCGGCACTGGAGTACTACGAGCGCCAGGCACTGACGCCGGTCATCGAGCAATGCCTGCGGGAGTCACTCGAGGGCACCCAGCCACCCGTGCACGTCGATCTCGTGCCTCTCGTGCGCACGATGATGCACCGCATCTCCGCCACGGTCACCGGCATCGACGGAGTCGACACCCCCGAGCGAACGGAACGCTTCCGCTGGTTTGTCGAGCGCCTGCAGGAATCGGTAACGCTCGGCTGGTCGACCGAGGACCAGTACGCGCTCATGCAGCGCGGACTCGAGGTGCGCAAGCAGTTCGTCGTCGAGTTCCTCGCCGCATCGGTTGAACGGCGTCGCGCACTCATCGCCGACATGCACGCCGGTCGGATCACCCGCGACGATCTGCCGCGCGACCTGCTCACGATGATGCTCCTCCACTGGAACGACGAGTGGGACGAGGATCTCCACGTCCGCGAAGCAACGCTGTATCTCGTCGCTTCAACGGGCACGACGGCTCAGGCGGCACCGCATCTTCTCGGGCATCTCTTCGAGTGGTTCGAGGACCATCCCGAGGACCGCCCGCGTGCCGACGATCCCGACTTCCTGCGCCGCGCGGCAGCCGAGTCGCTGCGTTTGCACCTCCCCGCTCCCGCTTTGCTGCGCCAGGCGAATTCCGATGTCACGCTCGCAAGTGGAATCGAGGTGAAAAAGGGCGAGAAGGTCGGTCTGATCTTCCGTGGAGCGAATCGCGATACGACCGTGTTCGGTGCCGATGCGAACGAGTTCAACCCGTGGCGCACAGTTCCACAGAGCGTGCGCGGCTGGGGTCTCACCTTCGGCGGTGGCGAACACATGTGCATCGGTCGTCCGCTCGTCACGGGTCTGCCGTCGACGTCGAGCGAATCGGGCACCGACGGCACGCTCGTGCAAATCATTCGCTCGCTCTTGCAGGCAGGCGCACGACCGGACCCTGCGAACCCGCCCAAGTACACCGAAGCGTCGCACCACGACGCGTACGCAACTTTCCCGCTGCTCCTCGGCTGAAGCACTTTGACCGGCACCTCCGGGTCAACGATCGTCGGCTAACGATCCTCGAATTGCGGTCCTCCGCACGCGGGTTCCGAACGATCTGCCGGTGGTCAACATGAACTAGATTCACCATCCAACTATGCGCTCTCGCCTGCTCGTCGGATGTTTCGCCCTCATCGGTCTCACCGCCCTCATCCTCCCGCCGACGGAGGCTTCGGCCCGGGTCGCACCCGGTGAGCGATGCCGTGTCGAGGGCGTCGTCCGCTCAGGATCTGCGTCATCGGTGCGGTGCACTCTCGGAGCACGTGGAACATTGCGCTGGCGAGCCGTGACGACTGCGTTACCCACGCCGTCCGCTTCTCCGCCGTCCACGCCCGCAACTGCCGCCGTTGCGCCGTTGTTGCTCGATGTCACTGCCTCGTGGGCTCGCGGTGTCAGCGTTGAGTGGCTCGCCGGTAAGCCGTCACAGGGCGTTGTTTCGCTGCAGTGGAGTATCTCGCCGACGTTCGACCGATACGACACAATCCGAGCCTCGGGTACACGCACGACGATCTCCCCGGACTGGTTTACTGCGCGTACGACGTACTACGTGCGCGCTTTCGAGATGTCAATTTCATGGCAACGAGGTCCGCACAGCAACGAGAACATCACCGGCCACTCGAACGTTCTCAGCTTCACACTCGATAACCGACCTGCCTCCACCGGTCGCGCTCTTGTGTGGCTCCAGCGCGGTTCGGATATCGACGGTCAAGCGGACAACGAGGTCTTCGGATCGTCGGTCGATATCTCCGACGACGGCACGGTCGTGGTTGTCGGGTCGCCCAACGGTGGCGTGTCATCTGCGGGAATCGTTCGCGTATACGCATGGAACGGATACTCGTGGGCTGAACGTGGCTCAGGCTTTACGAGCAGCTCCGGAGATCGCCTCGGTGAGGCGGTCGCGATTTCGGGCGATGGTCTCACTATCGCCATGTCGGCTCCATTCAGTAACAATCTCGGAGAGGTGAACGTATACAGATGGAACGGATCCACATGGGTGCAGCGTGGCTTGCCTCTTCTCGGCGGAGCAGCAAACGATGAGTTTGGTCAAGCCCTGGCCCTCACCTACGACGGAACCATGATCGTCGCAAGCGCGCAAAACGGTGCGGCAGGAACTGGTTACGTTCGTGTGTACCAACTATCGGCAGGCTCGTGGTCGCTTTACGGATCGCAGATTGACGGCGGTGCCGGTGACCGAACGGGACTCCGCTCGGTGGCGATTTCGTCAACCGGGGACTACGTTGCGATCGGCGCGCCGTCGGCGGCATACGTCAAGGTATACACCTGGAATTTCACCGACTGGGGAACGTCGGGTCCGCTCACGGTATTCGGAGCACTGAACCAAGAATTCGGACGAAGCATCGCACTGGCGGACGACGGGCTGACTCTCGCTGTCGGTAGCCCGACCGCGCCGGGAGGTGGAACGGAGCGAGGGTTGACCCGCATTTTCCGCTGGGGCGGAAGTTCGTGGACACAGCTCGGCAGCGATATCAACGGTGGTGCCAACGGCGAGCAGAGCGGCTGGTCCGTCGCACTATCCGGTGACGGCAACACCGTCGCCATCGGGGCTCGTCTGGCAGACGTGGGCGGCGTGGACTCCGGAACCACCCGCGTGTACTCATGGCAGGCGACTCCCTCCGAATGGGCTCTCGACGCGACGTTTGTCGGCGAAGCTGCCGGTGACATCAGCGGAAATGCTGTTTCGCTGTCATCCAACGGCCGCATCGTGGCGAGTGGCGGCTACTACAACGCCGCCGGCGGCTCGCAACGCGGCCACGTTCGCGTG
>JBIIUH010000022.1:0-21258 GCA_044340075.1 Ilumatobacteraceae bacterium
CGCTCGGTGACGTGCTGTACCAACTCGTCGGTGGCCTGCGCGCGGGAATGGGGTACGTCGGTGCGGCGAGCATCGACGAACTACACGCCAAGGCGCGCTTCATGCGCGTGACGACCGCGGGGCGCGAAGAGAGCCACCCGCACGACGTCACGATCACCCACGAGTCGCCGAACTACCACCGCAGCGGTTCGTAACCACGTTTCCGCAGCCCGTGCGCGGTGCGCTAGACACTTCGGCGATGCAGTCGCTGTTTCCCGACCGCGGTGAGGTATCGGTGGCCGGCATGTGGGACCTCTCCACGCGCCGCCGCCACGCCGATCGTCCGTGGATCGTCATGTGCATGATCTCGTCCGCCGACGGGGCGATCCACCTCGACGGATCGGCTGCTGCACTCGGGGGTCCGATCGACAAGGAGCTGTTCCTCCACCTGCACCGCACGGCCGATTCGGTTCTCGTCGGTGCGGGCACCGTGCGTGCCGACGGCTACCACCCGCTGCCGCAGGGTCGGAATCTCTACGTCGTGTCGCGCACCGGCAACCTCGGCCCGCATGCCGACGAATTGCGTGCCGCATCGAACACCCACGTCGTCTCCGGTGACGTCACCGACATCGTGCGTCGCATCGACGGCAACGTGTGCGCCCTCGAAGGTGGGTCACAACTCAACGCACAGATGCTCGCTGCGGGTCTCGTCGACGAGGTGAGTCTCACGATCGCTCCGCGTTTCGTCGGCTCGGTGTCCGATCGCGTCGCGTCGGGCCCCCCGGCTGCGCGCGACCCGTGGCGACTCGTCCGGGTGTGCGAGGGTGACGACGGGTTTCTGTTCGTCCGGTACGTTCGCGCCGGGCTCGAGGTCCCGTCGTGAGCAGCGACACGCCCGTCGCGCGGGGTGAGATCCTCACCCCGGCGGTTCCGGGAGGCACGGAGGTACACCGGTTCCTTGCGCACGTCACCGCTCGAGTTCCCGGCGTGCACGACTACGCCACCCTTCACCGCTGGAGCGTCGAGCACTTCGACGAGTTCTGGGGCGAGGTGTCGGGGTGGTTCGGTGTCACGTGGCACGCACGGCCGCGCGCCGTCGTCGAGCCGGTGACGACCACGATGCCCGGGCACGTGTGGTGGCCGGGGGGCACGCTGAATTGGGCCGAACGCGTCGTCGAGATGGCACGCGGTCACGGCGACGACGTCGCCGTCATTGCGCATTCGAATACCCGGTCGCGGGTCGAGCTCACCTGGTCGCAGTTGCTCGCTCTCGCCGCCGGGTACCGCAGCGAGATGGTGCGCCACGGCGTCACTGCGGGAGACCGCGTCGCGGTGTATCTGCCGAACGTTCCCGAAGCGGTCGCGCTGCTCATCGCCGCGTCGTCGCTCGGTGCGGTGTTTTCTTCGTGTCCGCCCGAGTTCGGTGCCGCTGCCGTGACGAGTCGCTTCGGTCAGATCCGGCCGAAGGTGCTCTATTACTGCGACGGCTACGTGTACGGAAAGAAGCGCATCGACAAGTCCGACGACGCGCGCAAGATCATCGAGTCGCTTCCCGATCTCGCTGCGGCAATCCGTGTCGACACGACGCGTACCGACTTCGACGTGACCGGCGGCGACGGCGGGCTCGTGGCGGTTCCCGTCGCAGCGAACCACCCGCTGTACGTGCTCTATTCGTCCGGAACCACGGGTTTGCCGAAGGCGATCGTGCACGGACACGGCGGCATCGTGCACGAGCACCTGAAGATGCTCTCGTTGCACCACGATCTCGGCCGTGGCGACCGGTTCATGTGGTTTTCCACCACGGGGTGGATGATGTGGAACTACCTCGTATCGGGTTTGTGCGTCGGATCGACGATCGTGCTCTTTGACGGCGACCCGGGCCACCCTGATCTCACGGCGCTGTGGTCGATCGCCGCGGCCGAGCGGGTGAAGGTGTTCGGTGTCGGAGCGACGTTCATTGCCAATTGCATGAAGGCGGGGTTGCGACCGGGTGCGACGTTCGATCTCTCCGCGCTGCGCGTCGTCGGCTCGACCGGTTCACCGCTCGTCGCCGACGGATTCCGCTGGGTGACGAACGATGTCGGTCGTGACGTCGCGGTGCACAGCATCAGCGGCGGCACCGACGTGTGCAGCGCGTTCCTCGGCATGTCGCCGTTGTTGCCCGTGCGTGCCGGGGAGATCGCGTGTGCGGCCCTCGGCGGAGACGTGCGGGCCTTCCGTGACGACGGCAGCGAATGTGATGTCGGCGAGACCGGTGAGCTCGTGCTCACCACCCCGATGCCGTCGATGCCCGTCGCGCTGTGGAACGACTCCGACGGCAGCAAGCTGCGTGCGGCGTACTTCTCCGACTACCCGGGCGTGTGGCGCCACGGCGACTGGATCACGCTCTTCGACGACGGCTCGAGCGTCGTCAGCGGCCGATCGGACGCCACGCTCAACCGCGGCGGCGTGCGGCTCGGAACGAGCGAGTTCTACGGACTCGTCGAGAGCCTCGACTTCGTCGCCGACAGTCTCGTCGTACACCTCACCGATCGCGGCGGCGACGAAGGACGCCTCGTGCTCTTCGTACGCCTGGTCAACGGCTCTCTCGACGACGAGCGTCGCAACGTCATTCGCACGGCACTGCGCACGCAACTCTCCCCGCGCCACGTTCCCGACGCGATCTTCTCCGTGCGCTTGATCCCGCGCACGCTGTCGGGTAAGAAACTCGAGATTCCGGCGAAGAAGGTGCTGCAGGGTGCGGCGATCGACGACGTGTGCTCGCGCAGCTCGCTCGTCGATCCGACGTCGCTCAACGACTTCGTCGCCCTGCGTGGCGAACTCGCCGACTAGGCCCGGTTGCGCAGGCCGAGGATCGCCTCGGCGGCGGGGAACCATGCGGCGATTCCTGTGAACGGAATTGCGCACACGCACGCCTCGACGAGTTGGCGTTCGTCGGCCCCCTTCTTCAGTGCACCGGCGGCATGAATGGCGATGTAGTCGCGCTGGTACTCGCCCGCATTCACTGCTACGACCATGAGCTCGGCGATGCGTGGTTCGAGTGCACCCGCTTCGAGACCCGACTTGCGCAGCACGTGATAGAAGACGAGCGCACCGGGCACGTGGTCGCCGAGCAGCGTGACGCGATCGGGCAACTGACCGAACACCGACACGAAGTACTCGTTGATCTCGTCGCGTGTCGGGTGTTCGTCGGTGGCGATCTCGTTCGTCAGGGGTGCATGGCCGGCCGCCTGGATCGCCGAGAAGAGCAGTTTCGACACCTCGAGACCGCGCGACAGCAGCATGAGTCCCGCGGCATGGCGCGCCGCCTCGACGGAGAGTCCGGCAGCGAGGGCCCTCGCCATCCACTCGTTCGTCGCGTCGGGGCGACCCTTCACCGCGCTGATTGCGGCGATGAACAGGTACTTCTCCCGCGCCTTCAGTGCGGTGTCGGCGCCGAGGAAGTCGCTCATCGCCTCGAGGCTCGTCGCCGCATGGCTCGATGATGCGAGCAGGTCTCCCAACCACGGTGCGTTGCCCAACAAACGACGAGTTGCATCAACGGTCATGCGGGCGAGCGTACCCCGACGCGGTACTCTCGTCGGCATGACCGCACCGCTCGTCACGGTCGTCGACGACGGTCGGGTGCGGCGCATCACTCTCGCATCGCCCGATACCCGCAACGCCCTGTCCCGCGATCTGCTCGGCGAACTCGACGTAGCCCTGCGCGGTGCCGCTGCGTCGTCGGCGCGCGTCATCGTGCTCGACCACGTCGCACCGGCGTTCTGCTCCGGGCTCGATCTGCGCGAAGCCTCGGGTGACTCGCTCGATCTCGGCCCACTTGCCACCGTGCTCGAGTCCCTGCTCGCCACGCGGCAACCCGTCATTGCAGTCGTCGACGGCCCGGTGCGTGCCGGTGGCATCGGCATCATGGCGGCCTGCGACATCGTCGTCGTCGCCGAGTCGGTGACGTTCGCCTTCACCGAAGTGAAGATCGGTGCCGTACCGGCGATCATTTCGGCGACGGTGTTCCGCCGCGTACCTGCCACCCGACTTGCCCGCCACTACCTCACGGGCGGCGAGATGAGTGCCGCCGACGCCCGCGCGCTCGGCCTCGTCGACGTCGTTGCTGTCGATGCCCGCGCAGCGGGAGAGAGCCTCGTCAGCGAGATGCTCGCAGCGGGACCGCGGGCACTCGAGACGACGACGTCACTGCTGCGCGGTGCCGCGCGGGGTGACGACATGAACGTGCGCGTGTTGCAGCGACTGTCGGAGTCGGTGTTCTCCTCGGCCGAAGCCTGCGAGGGAATGGCCGCGTTCCTCGCCAAGCGCCCGCCGTCGTGGCGGGACGCCGGGCGATAACGCCCCGATTAGGTGCCGTTCAGGCGCCGAGGTAGGCGCGTGCGAGGTTCGTCGACTTCGCGATCTCGTCGGACGGGCCGGAAATCTCGTTGCGACCGACGCGGATGACGTAGGTGCGGTGCGAGATCTCGAGTACGCCGGCGTGCTGCTCGACGAGCAGGAATGTCGTGCCGCTCTTGTTCAGCCGCTCGATCATGTTGAACAACTCGTCGACGAGGATCGGGGCGAGACCGAACGAGATTTCGTCGATCATCAGGAGCTTCGGACGAGCCATCATCGAGCGGGCAACGGCGAGCATCTGCTGCTGGCCACCAGAGAGCGCCGACGCCTTCTGGTCGATCTTCTCGCGCAACGGCGGGAAGGCCGCGAGGAGCTGCTCACGGTCCTCGCTGATCGCACCCTTGTCGCCACGGCGGGCAACGAGGCTGAGCTCCATGTTCTCCCGCACCGTGAGCGTCTGGAAGATGCCGCGACCCTCGGGCTGGTGGGCGAGGCCCAACTGCGCCCTCTTGTCGGGGCGCATGCCTTTCAGGTTCTGACCGTCGAACGTGATGGTTCCCTGCCACGTCGGGAGCACTCCCGAGATGGTGCGCAGCAAGGTGGTCTTGCCGGCGCCGTTGGCACCGAGAATCGAGACGATTTCACCTTCGTTGACGTCGAGGGTGATGTCGCGCAGGATCTCCAACTTGCCGTATCCGGAGTGAACGTTGCGTACTTCGAGAAGTGCCATGTCACTTCACCGCCTTTCGCTTGCCGAGGTATGCCTCGATGACGACTTCGTCCTTCACGACGACCTTGGGGTCGCCCTCGGCGATGATTCGCCCGTAGTGGAGGACCGACAGCTTCGAGCAGATCTGCGACACGAGGTGCAGGTCGTGCTCGATGATCACGGTCGTGAGGTTGCGTTCCTTGATCACCTTCAGCAGGGCCTCGACCATGCGGTCGACGTCCTCGGCACCGAGACCGGCGGCCGGCTCGTCGAGGAGCAGCACCACCGGGTTGGTGACGAGTGCACGGGCAATCTCGACCATCTTCTGCACGGCGAGCGGAACCGACGACGCCTTGTCGCGGGCCGTCCCGTCGAGACCGAACTGGGCGAGCGTCGCATACGCCATCTCGCGCACGGCACGCTCCTCGGCGCGGGCCTTCTTCGTGCCGAAGAACTCGGCGACGTGACCGGTCGTGAACGTGCGGTTGGCACCGAGCATGACGTTCTCGAGCACGGTCATCTTCGCGACGAGCTTCGGCGTTTGGAACGTGCGTCCGATGCCCTTCGAGCCGATCTCATGCGACGGCGTACCGACGAGGTTCGTGCCGTCGAGTTCGATCGAACCGGCGGTCGGGGTGACGTACCCAGAAATGGCGTTGTAGCACGTGGTCTTGCCGGCACCGTTGGGGCCGACGAGACCGTGCAGGCCCCCGGTGAAGGAGATGTTCACTCCTTCGAGCACCTTGTTGCCGCCGAAGGCGACACTGAGGTCCTTGAGAATGAGGGAGTGTGAGCTCATGCCGCTGCTCCTTCCGCACGACCGGCGCGTTTCGCAAACGCACCGCGCAGTCGCTCTGTGAGTGATGCGAGACCACCCGGGAGCAGACCGATGCACAGCATCAGCGACACACCGAACACGATGCGCTGGTACACCTGGAACGCCTGCAGCCACTCCTGCACGAACACGACGAACACTGCGCCGGCGAACGAACCCCACAGTGAACCGACACCACCGACGATGAGCATGACGAGCATCGTGATGATGAGCGACGTCTTGAACATGTCGGGGTTGAGGTACGTGAGCAACTGGGCGAAGATCGCACCCGCGATGGCGGCGATCGAGCCCGAGGTCATGAAGGCAATGAGCTTGTACTTCGGCGGGGCGATACCCATCGACGGCGTGGCGATCTCGATCGTGTTCACCGCGAGCATCGTGCGACCGAGGCGACCGTCGAGCACGCGCCCGACGAGCACCATGAACGCAACGATCGCTGCCAGGCACAGGTAGTAAAGCGCAATCTCACGATTGGCTCCCCAGAACTCGAGCAACTGCACCGGGTAACCGCCGCCGCCGCCGGTGATGCCGTCGGATTCGATGATGAACCGGAGGATGAGGTCACCGAACGCCAAGCTGGCGATCGCGAGGAAGAAGCCGAACAAGCGCACCGCGGGGAAACCGTCGATGAAGCCGACGAGCGCGGCAAAAAGTCCGACGAGCACCAACGCAAGGATCCACGGAAGACCCTTCTCGTGGAGGATTGATGTCGCGTATGCACCGAGTCCGAAGAACCCGGCTGCGGCGAGACCGATCTGGCCGGTCCAGCCGATCATGACGTTCAGACCGAGCGTGCTCAACGTGTACACGAGCACGAGCGAGACGATGTAGATGTAGTACCCGCCGAGGAACCACGGCAGGATGATCATGCCGAGCAGTAGAAGAGCACGAACGAGCTTCGACTGAACGGGCCGCTTGGGGTGCGACACCCAATCAGGCATCGCAATGTTTGCGGTGTTGGTGGGCAGTGTGGTGGACACGACTCAGACCTCCCGGGGCTTGATCGTCTTGACGAGGACTGGCATGCGCACGAACAGATAGGCGACGACGATGACGAGCGCCACCGCCTCCTTCCAGCCGGTACCGATGTACATGCCGGTGAGGTTCTCGAGAACGCCGATGGACAGACCGCCGATGAAGGCTCCCGACAGCGAGGTGAAGCTGCCGAGCACCGCGGCGACGAACGCCTTGAGGATGAGCGGGTCGGCCGACGAGTCGGCGAGCACCGTGCCCTGGGTGTGGAGCATCATCGCCAGCGTCGAAATGGCGGCACCCATTCCCCACGCGAGGTTCGACACGAGACCGCTGTTGATGCCGATGAGGCGCGCATTACCCGGATTCTCGGAGATGGCCCGCATACGCACACCCCACGTCGTGCGGAAGAAATAGGTGAGAACGACGGCAAGTACAATGCCGAGAAGAATCGTCACGACCTGTGCGTACGGAACGTAGAGGCCGAAGAATTCCCAACCACCTTCGCTCCACGGTGTCGGGAAGATTCGCGGTTCGGAACCGAAGGTGATGGTGACGATGCTGACGAGGGCATACGTGAGGCCGATCGTCATGACGAGCATCGGGAAGTGGCCGAGTGCGGCGAGCGGACGAATCGCAATTCGTTCGATAACCGCACCCAGGATGTACCCGACGCACATTCCGGCGATCATCGCCGGAATCGCGGGCCATCCGAGACCGATGAGGTTGACCGCCGTGTATGCACCGGGCATGCCGATCTGCGCCTGGGCGAAGTTCGGAACATCGGTCGCCTTCATGACGATGACGATCGAGATCGCCAGGAGCGCGTACCAACTGCCGGCCTCGAGACCGGACAGGATCTGCTGAAACACTCTTTCCCCCCTTGAGTACTCACGTCGATCACGTTGACCGTGACGAACGTCGCATCACCTTACACCAGCGACATCCGGTGACGAAAGTGGTCTGGCCTCAACTCGGTGAGATTCCCATTCGAATACCGGCCAGGTGGGTCGCCCCCGGAACGTGAAACGACCCCCGGTTCTTGCGAACCGGGGGTCGTTCGATCACTTACGAACGTGTGAACGTTCGATCAGCCACCTTGCGGTGCGCCGAACGGCGACACGATCGTCCACGTGCCGTTGTTGTACTGCGCGAGCGCAGCACCCTTGGCGCACGAACGGCCGGTCGGGAGCGGACCACACGTGATGTCCGGCGTTGCGCCGAGCGTCTTCACGCGCGTGGTCTCGAGCTCCTTGAACAGGCGGTTCCAGTTGAGGTTGTCGCCCAGACGTTCGAGGGCCTTGAAGAAGGCCTTCGTGTACGTGTAGGTCTGCAACGAGTAGTTGTTCGTTGCCTGCGGCAGGCTCGACTTGTCGGCAACCGTACGCCACTGACGCACGCCCGCGGTCGACAGGTCGGTGGGCAGCGCTTGCTGCAAGGCACCGATGAAGCCGTTCGCGGCGGTTCCGGCAAGGCCGACCATGTTCGTGCCACCGGTGCCACCGGCACCGTTATCCGAGGCGACCTTGATGTTCAGGCCGAGTTCCTGGATCTTCTTCAGCACGAGGGCCACCTGCACGTTGTCGGTCGCCATGGCGATGCACTCTGCCCCGGCGTCACGAATACGGAGCACCGCGTTCGTCACTTCCTGGCTGCGCACCGCCACCTCTTCCGAGGCGACGAGCTTCAGGGTCTTGTGGACCTTCAACTGCAAGTTGACAGCAGCCTTGCCTTCGGCACCGAGTTCGTTCGGCTGACCGATGAGACCGATCTTCTTGCAGCCGCCCTTCACGAGCTGGTCGACGCCCTTGCGGATCTGCTCGGTGCGGCTCGGGCCGAGGATGAACAGCGGCTCGATCTTCGCGTCGGCGGGGGAGACGGGTCCCCACACGGGAACACGCTTCTCTTTGATGAGGTTCCACGAGGCGGGAAGTGCCTGCGACCCGGCCGGGCTCAAGATGGCGTACACCTTGTCCTGCTCGACGAGGCGACGCATGTTGGCGACGCTTCGCGGAATCTCGAACGCGTCATCGAGACCGATGAACTCGATCGTGCGACCGTTGATGCCACCCTTGGCGTTGATCTCGTCAACGGCGAGCTTCACACCTGCGTACAGACCCTGACCGGCGATCGCGGCAACACCGGTGATCGGCTGCGTCGAGCCGACCTTGATCGATGTCTTCGTCACACCCTGCTGGGGCTTGTTGTCGGCGCTCTCGTCGAGCTTCTTCTGTGTCGCGGTGATGACCTTCGTCGTCACGGTCGTGTTCTTGGCACCAACGGCCGTCGTCACTTCAGTGATGACGGTGTTCTTGCCCTTCTTCTCTTCCTTCGATGTGGTCGTGGTTCCGACCTTCGTGCCGGCCTTGGTGGCGCTGGTCTTCACGGTCGTCTTTGCCTTGCCCTCGAGCAGATAGGCAGTGGTGAAGCCGGTCTTTTCGGACACGTACTTCACCGTCGACCATGCTTCTTCGGTCGTCGACGCCGACGCGTTGATCGTCCCGAAGGAGACCAGTGCGGCGGTGACGGCGAGACCGACGAAGACCTTCACGGTCTTGCTTGTCTTCATGTATCCCCCTGATTAAGTGATGCGAAGTTGATCCCCGCTGGGAGGTCAGCCTACGAGAGTGTGACCTACGGCGCAACATCGCCTACCCTGAGCCTCCGACGCGCTCCCGTTGGGGGTGTCCGGGTCGATCGTCAATTTGCGCCAATCAAGGGAGGCTCCATGTTCCGTCACGTCGTCATGTTCAAACTCCAACCCGATACGTCGCCCGCTCAGCGTGAGGCGATCCTTGCGGGGTTGGCCCGGCTCCCGGGGGCGATCCCGGACATCAAGGCCTTTGCCTTCGGCACTGATGCCGGTCTGGCGGAGGGGAACTTTGACGTTGCCGTCGTCGCCGAGTTCGACAACGCCGAGGCCTACACGAGGTATGCAGCTCATCCCGTTCACGTCGAGTTCGTCACGACGCAGGTGCGCCCGCACCTTGCGCAACGCAGCGCAGTGCAGTTCGGCTGAGTTCAGCCGGCGAGTTGCACGAACGGCGACGGCAGCGGGTGCCCGAGGGTTCGCTGCAGTTCGACGCCGACCCTGACGAGTGCGTCGAGGTTAATTCCCGTCACCCAGCCTTCGGAGTGCAGCAGCGCAACGAGTGACTCGGTGGCGAGGTTGCCCGACGCATTCGGCGCGAACGGCGAACCACCGATGCCGCCGACCGACGTGTCGAAGTGGCGCACACCGAGCTCAAGTCCGGTGTGCGCGTTGAGCAGTGCCGTGCCGCGCGTGTCGTGGAAGTGCAGACCGACGTCGTTGCCGACGAGTTCGATCGCCGTGCGCACGAGGTGCGGGGTCGCCACTCCCGTCGTGTCGGCGAGCGTGACGGTAACTGCATGGTTGCCGGTGTCACCGGTTGCGCCGGATGTGCGCACGCGATCGATGAACGGCGCGAGATCGTGGGTCATGGCGACGTCGTCGAACGGCGAACCGAAGGCGCACGACACGACGACGTCGACCGGTTTGCCGGCGTCGCGCGCGACCGCGACGACGTCGGCCAGTGCAGCAAGTGAGTCGTCGCTCGAGCGACCGACGTTCTTGCGCGAGTACGCATCGGACAGCGAGACGGTGACCGACAGAGCATCAATGCCCGTTGCCACTGCGCGTTGCGCACCCTTTGCGTTGGCGACGAGCCCGACACGTGTGAGACCGTCGCGTGCGGGAACCGCGGCAACGACCGCTTCTGCATTCGCCATCGCCGGCACGAGGTCGTCGCGCATGAACGAGGCGACTTCGATGTTCTGTACGCCGGCGGCGACGAGCCCATCGATGAGCGCGACGCGACTTTCCACGGGCAGAGGTGCCTCGGACTGCAATCCGTCGCGCGGTCCGACGTCGCGAATGACGACTGCATCGGCGGCGATTTTTGCACCTGTCACTGCTGATTAGCCTACGAACGACGAGGGGGACGACATGGGGACTCGGAGCAACTTGCTCATCACCGGGGGATGGGCGCACGACTTCGTCCACACCGCTCCCGCACTTGCAACGATCATCGACGGCACCGATGCCGTGTCGGTGAAGACCGACGTCGTCGACGACCTCGACGAAGCCGCCCGCGCACTCGCGACACGCGACTTCGACGTGATCACCGTGTACGCATGCTGGTTCCGCATGCTCGACCCGCGTTACTCCGAGGAGAACCGGGCCAAGTGGTCGCGCACCCTCACTCCGGAGTTGCGCGCCGGGCTGGAAAAACACCGCGATTCCGGCCGCCCCCTGTTCGCCATGCACACGGCCCCCATTTGCTTCGACGAATGGCCGCAGTGGGGCGAGTGGATCGGCGGCGCGTGGCAATGGGGCACGTCGTTCCACCCGGCACCCGCCGAACTCACCATTGACGTCGTCGGTGACCATCCGATCGTGCACGGTTTGTCGACGTTCACCATCACCGACGAGCGCTACAGCAAGCTCGCCCGGTCGCCGCAGTCGGCGGTGCAACTGGCGTCGCGTCCGCTCGAGGCGGGCGATACGGGCACCGAACCGACTCTCTGGGTGCACGACCGCCCCGAGCGTCGCGCGGTCTTCAACGCATTGGGTCACTCGGTGTCATCGCTCGAACATCCGAACCACCGCACGCTCATTCGGCGCAGCATGGCGTGGCTGCTCGGCGAACCCGGTCACGTCGTCAAGGAGATCGCATGAAACCGGTACGGCTCACCTTCAAGACGCAGCCACAAAACGGCGAGTGGAACGACCTCGAACGCTGCTGGCGGGTGATGGACGAGACCCCCGAGTTCAGCGGCGGATGGTTGTTCGACCACTTTTATCCGATCCAGGAGGAGCGCGTCGACGGTCCGTGCTTCGAAGGATGGATGGCGCTCGCGTACCTCGCCGGTGTCACGCGGCGAATCACCCTCGGGCTCATGGTCTCGGGCAACACGTACCGCCACCCCACTGTGTTGGCGAACATGTGCGCCACCCTCGACATTGCGTCACGCGGCCGACTGCAGATCGGACTCGGTGCGGCGTGGAACCAGCCCGAGCACGATGCGTACGGCATCGAGTTGCCGCCACTGAAGACCCGCATGGACATGTTCGAAGAGGCGTGCGAGATCATCGACTCGCTGCTCACCGAAACGACGACGACCTTCCACGGTGAGCACTACCGACTCACCGACGCGTACTGCGAACCGAAGCCCGTGCAAGAGCCAAGACCACCGCTCGTCATCGGCGGCAACGGAGAGAAGCGCACGCTGCGCATCGCGGCTCGCTTCGCCGACCACTGGAATTTCCCCGGTCGCGAACCCGACGAACTACGGCACAAGCTCGACATCCTGCACCGTCACTGTGCCGACGTCGGGCGCGACCCGACCGAGATCGACGTATCGGCGCATCTCTTCGAGCCCCTCGATCGCGTCGCCTCGGTCGAGCAAGCGCGCGGTTTGCGCGAGGCCGGCTGCAACGAGTTCATTCTCTACGCCAAGGCTCCGTATCGCATCGAGCCGCTACAGGAAGTCGGTCGTGCGCTTCTCGATGCTCTCTCTTGACCGGTTGCGATAAGGTCGCGCCCATGGGGTACCGACTTTCCGTGCGCAAGGAATTGTGCATCAGTTCGGGGAAATGCGTGGGGGACGCACCCGACCTGTTTCGTTTCGATGCCGATGAGTTGGCCGAGCCGGTTTCGCCGGACACCGACGCATCGCTCGATCGGTTGTTGAAGATCGCCCGCACCTGTCCGGGTGAAGCGATCATCATCACCGACGAGCACGGCAGCGAAGTCCCCCTCGGCTGAGGTTGGCACAGCGATGAACCCGCGCCCCATCGATGCGGCGAATTTCACGCTGTCGCAGCGCGATTCGCTCACCGACGCCGACATCCTTCTCACGGGTTTGCAGGCCACTGCGCGCGTCGTCGCCGACCAGCTGCGCGCCGACCGCCGCCGCGGGTTGAACACCGCCGCGTTCGTCTGTGGATACCCGGGTTCACCGCTCGCCGGTTTCGATCAGACGCTGCGCCGCATGGACAAGTCCGGTCTCGACATCACCCACGTCGACGGATTGAACGAGGATCTCGCTGCGACGGCCGTGTGGGGAAGTCAGCAGGATCACCTCGCGCCGCTCGCCAAGCACGACGGTGTCATCGGTGTCTGGTACGGCAAGGCGCCGGGGTTCGACCGCTCGTGCGACGTGTTGCGTCACGCCAACCTGCATGGCGCAGGTACCAACGGTGGAGTCGTGCTCATGGTCGGCGACGATCCCGCGTCGAAGTCGTCGACGATGCCGAGTGCCAGCGAGGCGGGGCTCATCGATCTCGCGATTCCCGTCCTGTATCCGGGCACCGTGCAGGAGGTGCTCGACTTCGGTCGTCACGCGTTCGAGTTGTCGCGCGCCACCGGCCTGTACGTCGCCATGAAGATCGTGACGGCGATCGCCGACGGATTCGGCATCGCATCGGTACGCGCCGACTGGGATCCGGTGTCGCGTCGCGAGTGGGAATTCGCCGGTGGCAACTGGTCGTTCCGTCAACGGGCGAAGTTCTTCATTCCCGACACCCTCGAGCTCGAAACCGAACTTCATGCGCGACGCCTACCGGCAGCGGCACGGTTCATTTCCGAGAACCGGATCAACCATGTCGAGGTGTCAACCGACGCCGACACCGTCGGCATCGTCGCCGCAGGTCGTACGTACCAGGAGATGCGCCAGGCGCTGCGCGAACTCGGCCTCGACGACGACGAGCTGCGTCGCCGCGGCATCCGCCTGCTGAAGGTCGGTGCACTCTTCCCGTGGACTCCCGACGTCGCCGCCGACTTCGCCCGCGGTCTGCGCACCGTCATCGTGGTCGAGGAGAAGCGGTCGTTGCTCGAGCGGCACCTGCGCGAGCAGTTCTACGACCTTGCCGAGCGCCCTGCGGTGCTCGGCAAGTACGACCGCGACGGATCGGCGTTGTTCCCACCGGACGGCGAGTTGCTCGCCGATCGCATTCGTCCGCTGCTGCACCGCGCGCTCGGGTTGTCGACACCGACGCCGCGCACGAAGCACCTCATTCCCGTGGCATCGGCTGCCGAGCGCATCGATGCCTCCACACGAACCGCCTATTTCTGCTCGGGATGCCCGCACAATCGTTCGACCGCCGACCTCGGCGTGAGCCCCGTCGGCGGCGGAGTCGGTTGCCACGCGCTCGTCATGTGGATGGACCGCGGTGCGACGTCGTACACCCACATGGGTGGGGAAGGCGCGCAATGGATCGGTCGTGCGCCGTTCGTCGACACACCGCACATCATCCAGAACGTCGGTGACGGCACGTACTTCCACTCGGCATCGCTCGTGCCGCGCTTCGCCGTCGCCGCGGGTGCGAACATCACGTTCCGCATCCTCTACAACGGCGTCATTGCAATGACCGGTGGACAGGATCCGAGCGGCCAGCAGTCGGTTCCCGACCTGTGCCGCAGCCTGCTCGCCGAAGGGGTCGAAAAAGTCGTCGTCGTCGCCGACGATCTCGACCGCTACTCGTCCGACATGCTCGCCGAGATTCCCGACGGGGTCGAGGTGCGCCATCGTGACCGCCTCGCCGACACCGAGCGCGAACTCTCACTCGTCAAGGGCGTCACCGTGCTCATCTACGACCAGGCATGTGCCAACGAGTTGCGCCGCATGCGCAAGCGCAAGCTTGCGCCCGAGCGCAAGACCCGCGTCGTCATCAACGAAGCGGTGTGCGAGGGATGCGGTGACTGCGGTGTGAAGAGCACGTGTCTGTCGGTGCAGCCCGTCGATTCGCTGCTCGGTCGCAAGACGCAGATTCACCAGGCCTCGTGCAACACCGATTATTCGTGTCTCGACGGCGACTGCCCGAGTTTCGTCACGATCGATGTCGACGTCGCGCCGTCGGCGACGGTGCGCGTCGAAGATCTCGCGATTCCCGGCGACTTCGCCGAGCCGTCGCTGCCGGCGGTTCCCGCCGACGGCTTCGGCATCTACACCGTCGGTGTCGGTGGTACGGGCCTCGTCACGCTCAACCAGGTGCTCGCCACCGCCGCGGCATTCGACGGTCTGTACGTGTCGGGCCTCGACCAGACGGGACTCTCGCAAAAGGGTGGACCCGTCGTGTCGCACCTGAAGTTGTTCACCGAGTCGACGCAAACCTCGCAGTCGATCACCGAGCAGTCGACCGACGCGTTCATCGCACTCGACTTGCTCGTCGCCAACGAAACCCGCCACCGCAGCCGACTCAGCCCGCAGCGCACACGTGCCCTGCTCTCCACCTCGATGGTCGCCACCGCCGAGATGGTGCTGCACACCGACAAGGACTTCGGCGCAGTCGACGGCATCGTGTCGTCGCTCGCGGGATGCGTGCGCAACGACGCCTTGCAGACGCTCGACGTCGTCGCCATTGCCGAGCGCGTGTTCAAGGACCACATGGCGGCGAACATCATCGCCCTCGGTGCGGCGTACCAGCTCGGCTTCCTGCCCGTGTCGAGCGCCTCGCTGTTGCGGGCCATCGAGGTGAACGGAGCTGCCGTCGAGCGCAGCCGTGCCGCGTTCAACCTCGGGCGTCTCGTCGTCGCCCGTCCCGACGACTTTGCGACGCGATTCCCCGAGCACCGCGCCGGTCGCATGGATCCGACTCCTGCCGAATCGTCGCGTCGACGCGTCGCGGGTCTCGTCGATGCCGCTCTCGGTGCCGACGCCCGCACGGAGGTCGGCAACTTCGTTGCGTTGCTCGCCGCCGAACTCGTCGAGTACCAGTCGGTGCGTCAAGCCCGGCGATTCCTCGATGCACTTGCACCTCTCGCCGTCCGCGAACGCACCGTGTCGGGTCACGTGGGCCGGGTGACCCGGGCTGCCGCGCTGCACCTCTTCCGACTCACCGCCTACAAGGACGAGTACGAAGTCGCACGCCTGCACCGCAAGAGCGAGTTCCACGACGAACTGGGTCGGCTCGTGCCGAAGCACCGCAAGATGCGTTACCGCCTGCACCCGCCGATCCTCAAGGCGTTCGGGCTGAAGCGCAAGATCGCGCTGCCACCCGTCGTCGCGACCCCGACCTTCGTCACCCTCGCGGCGATGCGTCGACTCCGCGGCACCCCGCTCGACCCGTTCGGCTTCGCGTCGATGCGCCGGTTGGAGCGCAAGCTCATCACCCGGTATGCCGACGACATCACCCTCGTCTCGCGGGAATTGAACGGCGGCAACGTCGACGCGTGCCTCGGGATTCTCGAGGCACCGGCGATCATTCGTGGTTACGAAGAAGTGAAGCTGCGCAGCCTCGAGAAGTTCGAAGTGGCTCGCAGCGCCGCGGTTGCCGCGCTCTCGCGCTGATCGACCCGCCGCGCCGGAGCGCGACCTCGTCTAGCCGAGAAGAACCGGGTACTCGATGAAGTGCTGACGCACCGATTGCATGTCGCGCTTCGCCGGTCGCTCGGGGTCGCGACGCACGCCGTGGCGCAACAAAATCTGGGCCATCGTCGCAATCGCGCCGTGCAGCGGTACTCCCGTGTCGTCGCCTCCGAGATCGGTGCCGCCGGCCACTTCCTGGCCGACGCAGGCGTGGAAGCCCGTGCCGAAGCTGAGGCCCCACAACGACACGTCCTCGGGAACGGTGCGATCGGGGTTGAACTCGTTGGCATCGTTGCCGAACACCGACTCGTCGCGGTTCGCCAGTTTCAGTTCGACGATCACTCGCGTGCCGGCGGGAATGTGGGTTCCATCGGCGAGGGTGACGTCGGCCATCGCCACGCGCTCCGACACCGGACTCGCCGGGTGCAGGCGCAGCGATTCGAACCCGAGTCGCTGCAGGCGCGTGATGTCGTTGTTGAACAGGTCTCGGTCGGCGGGTCGTGCGTCGAGCCACTCGAAGACGTGGTCCATGAGGTTGACGAACGCACCGGACGTCGAATGCGACCCGACCCAGGGGTAGTACGCGATCTCCTGGAGGATGTGCTGCATCGGGATTTCGAGGTTGCGCTGGTTGGCGAGCAGGGTGGTGAGCACGTCCTTGGGTAGATCGTCGTCGCCGATCTCGCCCGCATCGCGGCGCCGAACCGCTTCACTGCGCACCGCGCACGCCGGGTCGAAGAATTCGCGCTTGTAGGTGGCGAGGGCGTCGTTGCCGTCGTTGATCACTTCACTCTTGTCCCCGATGAAGTGGTTGACGTTCGCCGCGCGGGCCATGCGTGCCATCAGGCCGGCGAGACGGGGGAACCGTGCCGGGTCGTCGCCGAGATCGATGCCGGCGATGTCGGCGGCGATGCGCATCATCGTGGTGCGCGCCAGCTCGACCATGTCGATCGATCCGCCACCGATATACGGCGCGATGCTCATCATCACGCTGTCGGGGATGAGATTCTTCTCCCAGTGCACGAACGTCTCGCGCCGGAACAGCCGGTTCTCGAGACGGCGACGGGTGGTGTGCTCGTTGGCGTGGAGGTTGACGATCACCTTCTCCATGAGCGCCTTGCCCTCGTCGTACAACCCCTGGCGCAGGTTGCGATTGCGCATCGCTTCGCGTGCCTGTGCGTACGACGCCAGTCGAACGGTCGGTTGTTCGGAGATCGGCACGTCCCCGATGCCTATGCTCATGGCCACACCTTAGATGGAACCGCTCTTTCTCGCATCCGCGACCGCACCCGCCGCATCCCGAGTCGACATGGTGCGCAACGCCGCCGCGGCGGGCTTCGCCGGTGTCGGTTTGCGCTTCGACCGTGAAGCGGCGGCGCCTGGCGAACTCGCCGAGTTGTCCCGGGTGCTCGGCGACACGGGGCTCGGCGTTCTCGACATCGAGGTCATCCGCATCGGGAACGAAGATCCGGCCGTCACGGCGCACTTGTTCGATGCGGCATCCGCGCTGTCGGCCCGAACCATGCTCACGGTGAGCGACATTCCCGACCGCGCCGCCACCGTCGACCGACTCGGCGAACTCGCCGACGAGGCGGCGTCACGCAACCTGCGCATCTCGCTCGAGTTCATGGTGTTCACGGCGATCCGCACGCTCGCCGACGCGGTATCGATCGTGCGCGAACTCAACCACCCGGCCGTCGGCATCCTTCCCGATGCGCTGCACATGGACCGCTCGCACTCTGCGGTGTCCGATCTCGCCGCGGTGCGTCAGCTCATCGCCCACGCCCAGTTGTGCGACGCGCCGAAGGTGGCGCCCGTCGGCAACGAAGCACTCTTGGAAGAGGCGCGATTCGTGCGCTCGATGCCCGGCGAAGGAGAACTCGAACTCATCCCGTTCCTCGGTGCAATCGGTGACGCGCCGATTTCGGTGGAGGTGCAGAGCCGTGTGCTGCAGTCATCGTTCGATCCCGCCGTCGTTGCACGTCGCGCCTTCGATACGGCCCGTCGCGTGCTCACAGCTGCAGGTCGCTAGCCAACCCCTGTTCGTAGTTCTCGCGGCGCACCTTCTGCTGTGTCGCGTTCACGCAGCGGACTGCCGCGCGGCGTTACTTGGCGAAAACGACGTGGTATTCGCCCCAGTACGGGCGCTTTGTCGTCGTGTCCATCTTCGGCGGACGTGACGGATCGGGCATGGCACCGCGGTCGAGCAGCGCCTGAACGGCGACGCTGACGAGGCCGTACTCGAACTCGGCGGTGTCGTCGCCGCGCTCGAGCAAACCCGCAGCAAGTTCCTGGCCGATGCAGGCGTGCATACCGTGACCGAACGAGAGTCCCCATGGAGCGGCACCCTCGACCTTTGCCACGCGGTGCGGGTTGAAGCCCGCCGCGTCGGCGCCGTACACCGCGGGATCGCGGTTCACCGACATGAGATCAATCGTCACGGTCTCGCCCTGCTTCACGGTGGTGCCGGACTTCAGGGTGATGTCGTGGGTGGCGCGTCGCATCGCGACCGGGCTCGACGGGTACATGCGGATCGTTTCGTACACCGCCTGCTGGACGAACTTGCGGTCGGTGCGCGCCCGCTGTGCGTCGGCAGGATGCTCCTTCGCCCAGTTGAACAAGTTGTCGAGCGTACGCACGAAGGCCGTTGCCGACGTGTGCGCACCTGCGAGTAGGAAGAATGCGATCTCCTTCAGGATGATCTCGCGCGGAATGTGCAGTGCATCCTCGTTGCGCAACAGCACGGTGAGGATGTCCTTGGGCAACGACTCTCCGGAACCGTCGTCCTTTGCGATGAGCGCGAGGCGACGCTCCATCGATGGTCCGAGGAACTCGGCGTCGAACTGCGCCTTGGCCTCTGTGATCTCGGCGGTGACGACTGCGGGGTCGCGAGTGGTGTGGGCGAGGGTTGCGCCCTCGACGAACTTCATCATGAACGCATACAGACGGTTCGTCTCGTCGGCGGTGCGCTTCGGGCGGTCGAGACCGGCGTTGAGCGCGGCGAGATTCATCATCAACTGGTGCGACAACTCGACGAGTTCGGCCTCGCCCTTGGCAAGCCACGGTGCGAGGGTCTCCTCGATGATCCCCGGGAACCAGTCGCGCTCGTAATGAACGAGCGTCTCGCGGCGGAACAGACGGTTCTCGAGGCGGCGGCGGGCGCGATGCTCGTCACCGTGCAAGTTGATGATGACGTCGCCCATCACCACCTCGCCGGCGTCGTACAGCGCCTGGCGGAAATCTTTGTGGCGGTAGACCTCTTTGGCGTCGTCGTACGTGGTGACCGTGAGGACGTTCATGGTCACACGATAACCCCGAGCCCCAAACCGCCGTCAACGGCGATGACCGTGCCCGTCACCCATTCCGCGCGCACCGCGTATTCGATGCCTTCCGCGATCTCAGTCGGAGTTCCGATGCGTCCGAGTGCATGATGATTCGACATTCCATCGAGGCGCTTCGCTGCCGTCTCGTCGTCGAACAAGCCGGCACGCTGGTTGATCTCGGTGAGCACGGCACCCGGTCGCACCGCATTCACGCGGATCTTGCGCGGGCCGAGCTCGGTGGCGAGCACCTTCACGAGTGCCTCGAGTGCACCCTTCGTCGCGGCGTACGGCGCCGCACCCGGGTACGCACGCACGGTGTAGATCGAGCCGATGAACACGAGTGCGCCCTGCGACTTCACCAAATGGGGCAGCGCCTCCTGCGTGAGCATCATTCCCGCGACGACGTTGTCGTTGAACACCTTGAGCAGGCGCTCCTCGGTCCACTCCTCGACCGGGGTGCGCTCCATGTTCCCGGCGTTCGACACAAGAGCATCGAGCTTTCCGCCGTGTTCAACGGCGCGCTTCACGAGCGCGGCGCGATCCTCGGCTTTCGTCACGTCGGCAACGACCCACGCGCAATTCACACCGATGCTCTCGGCAACAGCTTTCACCTTGTCGGCGCGACGTCCGCAGATCGTCACCTTTGCACCGCCGGCGGCGAACAGTCGCGCCGTCGCCTCACCGATTCCCGATCCACCGCCGGTGACGATGATCGACATTCCCTGCAAGCTCTTCATGACAACCCCCTGGGTGAAGAACCTAGAACATCACCAGGAGCCGACCAACTCGAGGACGATCACAAGATGTCGAATTGAATGAGGTCACCCGATTCGTCGCTTGCGAGCAGCGTGACGCGAACTCCGTCGGTCGTCAGTTCGTCGCCGAGTGGAATGACGAACCGATCAACAATCGGCCGGCGAGCAGGATCGAGGGTGAGTTCCCCACGGGCAATAATGGGCCCGCGCCCACCGGGAATCGACGTATCGAACACGTACACGAGCACTCCCGGCTCCGCCACGTCGTAGCCCATCTTCCTCCGCGACTCAACAACGAGGACGGCTCCATTGCCCAACGGGCGGACGATCGCTTTCGGCGTTGGGGAAGCATCCTGGACGGGGGACAGGAAGTGGATGGACGTCTTCGGTGCCGTTTCACTCACACATCGGATCTGATCATCAATCAGCCAGCCGGTAAGAAATCTGTGCCAGGAGATGAGCTCGGGCGCTTCACCGCGGTACGAGTTCATGAGATCCCAGAACCAAAATGTGCCGTCGTAGTCGGGATTCGGCTCCGTTGTGTACAGATCTTCGAAGCCCAACCACACATGGGCAACCTCGTGGGCGATGAGTCGCCAGCTTGCGGGCTGCCAACCACCCGACAACGTCGCGTACTTGACCTCGCCCGACTCTGCTCGTACCGGATCATCGGGCATCGGGATAGCGGTGCCCCAGAAATTTGCCGCCGGATTCGCACCCACTTCGAATGCGACGACATCGTACGAAGTCACGTCGTAGCGAGCGGGAACTTCACGGGCGGCTGCGCGAATGAAGTCCCAGGTGTTGGCACGATCGCCCGGGATGAGACCGAACGATTCCGCGGTGCGGTTGAGAATCACATGATCGGAGACGTCGGCAATGTCGTAGCTCACTACCGCGCGCCCGTATGAAACCGTTTCGAAGTAGCGCTTGAACTCGGGCATGGCAGCAACTAAGGCAGCGTGATCATCGGCACCGAAAGGAACATCCGGGGTGGAAACGGGGACTATGAGC
>JBIIUH010000113.1:0-3625 GCA_044340075.1 Ilumatobacteraceae bacterium
ACCGATCAGGCGTATTCCTCACTTTTGGACGTTCTCGGGGCCGCGACCTATGGTGTCGGAAACGACGGATACGGGGGTATGCCGTGAGTGGAAATGTTCGGTCAACGAATCCGTTGCTGTCCAGCCCCAACCGACTGAAGCTCGGGGTGTTCGGCGTCAACGTGAGCGGCGGTTGCTCGATGACCGACATGCCCGAAGTGCTGAAGATCGAGTGGGACGAATCGGTACGCATCGCAAAAGCAGCGGAGGCCGCGGGTATCGAAGCGATCATTCCCGTTGCGCGCTGGAAGGGCATGGGCGGCAAGGTCAACTTCAACCACCGTAACTTCGAAACGTTCACGTGGGCGGCGGGGCTCGCCGCGGTGACGTCAAAGATCGGAGTCTTTGCCACGTTCCACGTGCCGACCGTTCACCCGGTGCGCGCAGCGAAGGAAGTCGCGACGATCGACCACATCTCCGGTGGACGATTCGCGCTCAACCTCGTCGCCGGATGGAACGAGGACGAGATGCGCATGTTCGGCGCACCGCAACTTCCCCACGACGAGCGCTACGAGGTCGCCGACGAATGGATCTCGCTGTGCAAGGAACTGTGGTCGCGCAGCGATGAGTTCGACTGGAAGGGCAAGTACTTCGACAGCCCGAAGGTGTACTCCGAACCGAAGCCGGTGCAACGACCGAACCCGGTGCTCATGAGCGCCGGAAACAGCGAGCGCGGTCAGCACTTCGCCGCCAAGCACACCGATCTCAACTTCGTCGTCGGCGGCGACATCGAGAGCGTCGGCAAGATCGCGCGCAACGTGAAGAAGCTCGCCCGCGACACCTACGGTCGCGACATCCAGGTGTTCGGCCAGGGCTACATCGTGTGCCGCGACACTGAAGAAGAAGCCATCGCCTACCGCGACAACTACGTGAACACGAAGGGCGACTGGGAGGGCGTCGAGAACCTGCTCAACGTGCTGGTGCCGAACTCACAGAGTGCTCTCGGCGACGGATGGCGCTCGATGGCAGCGAATCTCATCGCCGGTTACGGTGCAATCCCCCTCGTCGGAACGCCGGATCAGGTCGTTGCCGGCATGTCGGCATTCGCCGAGGCGGGACTTGACGGCATCTCCATCAGCTGGGTCGACTACCACTACGGATTGCAGCAGTTCAACGACGTGCTGCGTCCGAAGCTGGTGAAAGCGGGACTGCGCGAGTCGTGACGCTCAGCTCGGCGGGTGCGGAAGCATCCCGATGAGCGTGTGCGAGAACGCACCATCGACGTCGATCACCTGCCCGGTCACGTAACGAGCGTCGTCCGAGAGCAGGAACGCGGCAACTGCAGCAACGTCGTCGGGTTGACCGAGTCGTCCGAGCGGCACCATGGCGCGACGCTTTTCGGCGAGCTCGGGCACCGAGTACACCTCCTCGGCGATCGCCGTGACGATGAGCCCCGGCGCAAGCGCATTGACGCGAACGCCCTTGGGGCCCCACTCGACCGCGGCCTGACGCGTGAACGCCGCGACACCTGCTTTCGTCGCCGAGTACATGCCCCCGGTGAGCGCCGACAGTCGTGCGGCGACCGATGCAAGATTGACGATCGCGCCCTTCGTTGCAGCGAGATGCGGGAGTGCGATGCGCGAGAGCCGCACGACGGCACGCAGGTTCGTGGAGAACGTCTGGTCGATGAGGTCGTCGGGCAGCACTTCGAGTCGCGCCCGACGGATGATGCCGGCGTTGTTCACCAGGGCATGCAACCCACCGAATGCGGCGACCGACTCGGCGATGATGCGTTCGGCATCGCGGTCGACGTCGCCGGCGACGGCGACGCCGCCGATGCGATCGGCGACTTTCCGTGCGGTGTCGACATGAAGGTCGTTGACGATCACCTTCCACCCGCGCGCGGCGAGCTCGACGGCGATTCCTTCACCGATGCCGGTGCCGCCACCGGTGACGAGGACGGATTTCATGGTCATCACTCACTCCGCGGGTGCGGGAGGAGGCCGATGAGCGTGTGCGAGAACGCGCCGTCGACTTCGATGATCTGACCGCTCACGTACTCGGCATCGTCGGAGAGAAGGAACGCCACGACGGTGCCGATGTTCTCCGGTTTGCCGATCTTCTTCAACGGAATCATCGCCCGGCGCTTCTCGTATGTTTCGGGCACCGAGTACACCGCTTCGGCCATTGCAGTGCGAATGAGCCCCGGTGCAACCGCGTTGACGCGCACGCCCTTCGGACCCCACTCCGCGGCCGCCTGTCGGGTGAACGCCGATACGCCCGCCTTCGATGCCGAATACAGACCACCGCCCACCTGGGCGATCTCGGCGGCGATCGACGAGATGTTCACAATCGAACCGCCGGTCTTTTCGAGGTGCGGCATCGCGAATCGTGACAGTCGCACGGTGGCGCGCAGATTGACGGAGAACGTGCGGTCGATGTGCTCGTCGGGAATCGACTCGAGCATCGAGCGCATGATGATGCCGGCGTTGTTCACGAGACCGTGCAACGAGCCGCACTGCTTCACGCTCTCGGCGATCAGAGGCTCGGCATCCTTGTCGACGTCGCCGGGGAGAGCGATTCCACCCACCGCCTTCGCGACCGCCTCCGCTTTTTCGGCATCAACGTCGTTGACGACGACGTGCCAGCCGCGACCGGCGAGCACGTGCACGATGCCCTCGCCGATACCCGAACCACCGCCCGTCACGAGTACGTGTTTGTCCGCCATGTGTGCTCCGTTTCCGTGTGTGATCTACAACTCGCGCCCGATGCGGAAGCCGTCCCAGATCGCATCGATCGCGCGACGTGGGGCCAGGCTGTCACCGACGAGGTGCACCTCGATGCCGAGTTCCTCGAGCGGTGCGCGCAATGAATCGTTGGCTATTCCGTACCACGATGCGACGACGGCGTCGACGCTGTCGAGAACTTCGGTCGCCTTGCTCCAGCCGTGCATGAGCGTGACGTCGCGCGCGCCGATCGACACGAGGCTGCGGTACTCGAGGATGTTCACCTTCGCCGCTGCAAGACGACGCAGAAGGGTCGGCTTGCTGAAGATGTCGATCTCCACACCGGCCGGTGTCGGCGATACGACGGTGACGCGGTGCCCGCGCGACGCGAGACATTCCGCGGTCGTCAACGACTTCCAGTCGGCTTCGCCGCAGTCGACGATGACGATGTGATCACCCGTCACGCCGTCGTGGATCGCCTGCGGAACGGTGACGACATGGCTCTGCTCGGCACCCGGTACCGCGGGCAGGCCGGGCGTTGCGCCGGTCGCCACGATGACGACGTCGGGCACGAGCGCACGGATCGTGTCAACGGTGCCCTCGACCCCCGTGAGGATCTTCACCCCGAGTCGTTGGCATTCGTCGCGCAACCACGTGACGCTGCCGGCGAACTCGGCGCGGTACGGCATGGTCGCCGCGGCCGTGAGCACCATTCCCCCGGTGTGTTTCGCCTTCTCGAGCAGCGTCACCTGATGACCGCGCAGCGCGGCCGTTTCTGCCGCCTTCAAACCGCCGGGGCCACCGCCCACAACGACGACGTGCCGCGGCGACGTGGTGCGCTGCAACGTGCCGATGCCCATCGTGCGCTCGTAACCGACTGCGGGGTTGACGAGACAGGCGATGGTCGTGCCACGGTGCGG
>JBIIUH010000083.1:0-6134 GCA_044340075.1 Ilumatobacteraceae bacterium
GCCGTGTACGCACTCGTGTCGCTCGGCTTCGTACTCGTGTTCAAGTCGACCCGTGTGCTCAATCTCGCCATGGGCGAGTTCCTCATGATCGGCACGTACATCGGGTATTTCCTCATTACGCATCTGGGTCTCCCTTTCATTCCCGCGCTGCTCATCGTCGCGGCGGTCATGGGCTCACTCGGATTGTTCGTGCATTACGGCGTCATGCGCAACCTCGTCGGTCGCCCATTCTTCGCCATCGTGCTCGTGACCATCGGCATTGCGATCATCATTCGAGGCATCATCCTCGTCGTTGCCGGACCCATCGAGCGGCCGCGAATGCAGGGTCTGTCGTCCAACATCGTGAATATCGGCGGCGCCCAAGTGGAGATCTACAACTTCATCATCCTCGGTGCAGCATTGGTGCTCGTCCTCGGGTTTTACCTGTTCTTCCGCAGCTCGCGGCTTGGCCTGCACATGCGCGCCGTGGCGGAAAACCTGCAGGCGTCATCCGCGATGGGCATCAGCCCCGACCGCATTTATGCGCTCGCCTGGTTCATCAGCCTGGCGATGGCCGGCGCCGGTGGTGTGTTCTTCGGTCACTACACCGCAGCGATCGACCTGAATATCGCCGCCATCGGCATCCGTGCTGCGCCGGCAGCGATCGTCGGCGGTCTCGACAGCGTCGAGGGTGCCATCGTCGGTGGTCTCATCGTCGGCACGCTCGAGCAGATGGGTGCGGGGTACTTCGGTGCCGACTACCGCGACATCATTCCGTTCCTCATCCTCACGATCATGTTGTACGTGAAGCCGGCCGGTCTGTTCGGTTCGCCCGAACTCGTACGCATCTGATCCGCATCATCCGATAGACGACTACGAGAAACTCACAGAGGTCACGAATGGCTCGCGAAAAGTTCATTACTGATTACCGCCAGGACATGCGGATCATCCGCACACGCCCGCAGCGCGTGTGGGCCATCTTGATCACGGTGTTGCTCGTCGGACTGCCATTTTTATTGAACAACGGCTGGACTGCCCCGCTCAACTTTCCGTGGGTCGCGTGGTTGACCGTGCTCAACTTGTCGCTCACTGCGATCATCGGCGCAGCGGCATTCAACCTGCTCGTCGGCAACACCGGCCAGGTGTCGCTGGCCCATGCCGGACTCCTCATCTTCGGCACGATCATTTCGGGATTGTTCGGTCCGCTGTGGGGCTGGAACTTCTGGATCGTCCTTCCGCTGACGATGATCACCGGTGCGCTCGCGGGAGTCGTCATCGCGCTGCCCGCGCTCCGCCTGAAAGGTCTGTACCTGCTGCTGGCGACGCTCGGCATCTATTACTTCGCGTACTTCGTTTACAAATGGTTCCTCGTGAGGAACTTCGGATTCATTCCGATCATCTACAGCTTTCCGAGCATCCCGGAATGGTTCCCCTGGCTGAACGAGGGCGAGGGTGGACTGGCAATCAACAACAACTTCCGCTGGTACTGGACAATCTTGCCGATCACCGCCCTGTCGTTGCTGTTCATGTCGAACGTCATTCGCACGAGTGAGGGCCGTGCGTTCGCCGCGGTAAAGGCCCGCGATACCGCATCGAGTCTCGTCGGTGTGTCGCCGGTCAAGTCGAAATTGCTCGTGTTCATGGTGTCGTCGGCTTTCGTTTCGATGTCGGGTGCACTGCAGTCGTACTTCCTCAGCGCGCGCGAGGAAGCCTCGTACCCGTTCCAGACCACGCTCGACTATGCGATCATGATCGTGCTCGGTGGCTTCTCGTCGATTCTCGGCGCCGTATTTGGGGCCCTGTTCTTCTACGGTGCGCCGGTGTGGATCGACTGGATCCGCCAGGAGACCCCGATTCTGCGGGACATCAACTTCCTGTACAGCTACAAGAGCGAGATCAACCTCGCGGTGTTCGGTTTCCTCATCGTGTTCGTTCTCGTCCGCTCACCCGACGGCCTGTCGGGTGCGTGGAAACGTGTCAAGTCCTACTTCGCGAAATGGCCGTACTCACTATGAGCACTTCAGCAAGCAATACCCCACTCGTTGAGGTGAACAACCTCGAGGTCGTCTACGGCGGCGCCATTCTCGCCGTCAACGGCGTGTCGATCGTCGTCCCGCAGGGCGGCTTCGTCTCGGTGCTCGGTGCCAACGGCGCCGGCAAGACGTCGCTCGTGCGCGCCATCACGGGCAACCTCGGCATCGTCGGTGGCGCCGTCACCGCGGGCGAGATTCTGTACAACGGTGAACCGATCACGAAGTCGACGTCGCGCGACATCGTGAAACTCGGCGTTGGCCAGGTGCCCGAAGGCCGTCTCGTCTTCGCCCGCCTCTCGGTCGAGGAAAACCTCCTGTGCGGCGCCGCCACGCGCAAGGACAAGGACAAAATGGACGAGGACATGGAGCGTGTCTGGCAGCTCTTTCCCCAGATCGCCAAGCGCCGCAAGGAGAATGCCGGTTGGTTGTCGGGTGGTGAGCAGCAGATGGTCGCCGTCGGCCGCGCGCTCATGACCAGCCCGAAACTCTTGATCCTCGACGAAATGTCGCTGGGTCTCGGACCGCTCGTCGTGCGCGAGATTTTCGAGTTGCTGAAGCGCCTCAACGCCGAGGAAGGGCTGTCGATCCTCATGATCGAGCAGAACGCCCGACTGGCGATGGAGGCATCTCAGCACTCGTACGTGCTCGAAACCGGACGTATCGTGCTCGAAGGTCCGACCGCCGAGTTGCGCAGCAACCCGCACGTCGAGGAGTTGTACCTCGGCGGAGCCGGTGACGCGCGCGAGGTGTACGAAGCGATCAAGCGATTCCGGAGGGCGAAGCACTAATGGCGGGCAACACGGCGCAGAACGTAGTACTCGACGTCAAGAACGTCACCGTCCAATTCGGCGGATTGCGCGCCAACGAGGACGTGTCCTTCGACGTCCGTCGCAACGAGCTGTTCGCGCTCATCGGGCCGAACGGCGCGGGCAAGACCACCATGGTCAACGCAATCACCGGCGTTTATCAGCCGCTCGCAGGAGCGACGGTGCAGTTCACCGACGCCAAAGGTGAAACCCACGACCTGCTCGGTCGCAAGCCGAACCACATCGTGAAACTCGGCATTTCGCGCACGTTCCAGAACCTGGGTCTGTATCCCGAAATGTCAGTGCTCGAAAACCTCATGCTCGGCCGATTCGTCCACCGCAAGACCGGAATTCTCTCCGCCGGTTTCTTCACGAAGAAGATGGTGAAGGAAGAACTCGAGATGCGCGAGATCGCGGAGGAGATTATCCATCTCCTGAAGCTCGAGCGCGTGCGCTGGGAAGCCGCAGGTTCGCTGCCGTACGGTCTGCAGAAGCGCATCGAGTTCGGACGCGTACTTGCGATGCGTCCGCACCTGCTCATGCTCGACGAGCCGATGGCGGGTATGACGGTGGAGGAGAAGAAGGACATGGTGCGCTTCATCTACGAGGCGCTCAACCAACTCGACATCACCGTGTTCATCATCGAACACGACATGGGCGTCGTCATGAGCATCGCCGATCGGGTCGGAGTGCTCAACTTCGGCAGTCGAATCGCGCTCGGCACGCCCGACGAAGTGCAGCAAGATCCGGTCGTGCGAGCGGCCTACCTGGGGAGCCACTGATGACGACTCACGCAACGATCCTCGACGCGCTGTTGGCGCGAGCCAAGTCGAACGGCAACGATCGCGCGCTGTTGCAGAAGTTGCGCGGTCGCTGGGCCGAGACCTCTTGGTCGGGATACGCCACGGCCGTCGCCGAGGTGGGCGAGGGTCTCGCCGGTCTCGGAGTGGCCAAGGGTGACATGGTCGCGATCCTCGTCGACAACCGCCCGGCGATGTTGTACATCGATCTCGGCGCGCAGGCGATCGGTGCGGTGAGCGTTCCCGTGCTCACTGCGGCACTCCACGACGACGTCGTCGACGTGTTGCGCCGTGTTGCACCGTCGGTCGTCGTCATCCAGGACACGGCATGGCTCGACGTCGTTCTCGCGTCGCTGCCGAACGTTCGACACATCGTGCACGTCGACACCGCCGGTGTGTCGTCGTACCAGGATCCGCGCCTCGTCGACTATTCCGAGCTGCGAGCGGGTGGCCGCAGCACCGGCGCTTCAATCGACTCCCTCGCACGGCGCGCGTCGGCCCTTGCCGCCGACGGTGTCGTCACGATGGCGGCGTCGTCGGGTGCAACGGGTCCGATGCGCACGTTCTCGTTCACGACGAGTCAGGTTGCGGATGGCGCAGCGGTCGTCGCGGCGCGGTTCCCGTTGCAGCCGGGCGAGTTCGTCCTTGCACAGGTGCCCCTCGCCGCATCGGCCGAGCGCGCAATCACCGCATACTCGTCGATCATCACGGGTGCGGTCGTCGCCTTCCCCGAGAGCGTCGAAACCGCCGCAGCCGCAGCGTCCGAAATCGAACCGCACTTCGTGCACTCGCCGAGCGGCCTGCTCGATTCGTCGTCTTTCGACTCGTTGCAGCGCCTCGAGCGCAATCGTCGACTGAAGAGGCTCGTCGCACGCGGCTGGCGCAAGTCGTCGCTGGGCGGAAAGCCTGCCGGCGGTTTCTGGCACGCCGTCGTCGGCCGTTTCATCGTTCGCCTGCTCGGTGCACGACGTACACGAACTGTTCTCGTCAGCGGATCGTCGGTGCAGGTGCGCACTGCGCACTTCATGCGCGCGCTGCGCCTGCCGCTCGTCGATGCGTACACCGTGTCGGCATCGTTCGTTCCCGTCATGATCGCCAACGACGTCGAAGCGGGCTTCGATGAATCGGTCGACGGTGTCGAGACCGAGGTGTCGTCCGCCGGTCGCTTGCGCATTCGCGGTCGACTCGTGTCGAAGGATGCACTCGGCGGCGGTTGGCTCGAAACGAACGACCGCGTCATGCAGCGCAACGGCAAGATCGTCGTCCTCGGTCCGGCGTCGCTGGATGTTGCGGTGGACTCGGTGCGCGAGCTCGAACTCGCCGTCGCCGCATCGCCGTACATCGGCCGTGCCATCGTCACGACCGGTGGCGCCGGTGTCGGACTAATCATCGAAGTAGAACCGCTCGCCCTCAGCGAATGGGCCCAGGCCAACAAGGTGCCGTTCACGACGGTGGCGACGATCCTCGACAACGCGGCCGCGCAACAGCTGCTTGTCGACGAGGTAAGCGCCGCGCTCGGTCGCATGGCCAATTCGCCGAAGGTCGGCGAGTTGCGCCTGCTGCGCCGACAGCTCGGAGTTGATTCCGGTGACCTCACGGCAACGGGCAAACTGCGCCGCAGCCGCGTCGCGGGAATCGCCGACGTCGTCGTCGTTCGCCTCGGCTGACGTCCAGATCACCCGGTCCGCCCCGGGCGGGCACATTTTGTGCCTACACCGGGCGGCACCGGACGGTTGGGAATGTGCGCACAAGCGCACCAAGGGCGACGAAAATGGCGAGAGTGCGCGGACGCTCGGCTTTGACGACAAGTCCCGAACTTCCCGAAAAATTGTGCTGTGGCGGTTGACACTTCGTCTGACCGTTTGGTAAACAGAAGGGACCATTCGGCACCCGCCGGTGGCCAACCTACAAGGGGGAAACCAAGAATGACTCACAGTGCATCTGTGAAGCGCAAGGTCCTCGTTGGTGCAGTTTTGGCGGTGTCCTTGTTGGGCGCCGCTGTTCCTGCCTCCGCGAAGCTGAGCGTCAGTGCAGGTCAGTCCTGCACGAAGCGCAACGTGGCCGACAAGGCCTCGGGCCTCATCTGCATGCCGACCAAGGGCGTGGAGACGAAGCTCACGTGGCAGAAGAACACGCCCGACTCCGATGCTGACGGTGTCACGAAGGACACCATCAAGATCGGCTGGATGGGTGACATCACCGGCCCGACCGCTTCGGCCCAGGCGTTCAACTACCACGGCTTGCAGTCCTACGTGAACTACCGCAATGCAAACGGTGGAATTCTCGGCCGCAAGCTCGAGCTCATCGCTCTCGATGACAAGTACAACGCGACGACGGCGGCGGTCAACTTCGACCGTCTCGCCAACACCGACCGCGTCATCGTCATCGCCGGCATGGGCGGCTCGCACATCTCGGGTCTCGTCGACGCCAAGATGACGTCGCTGTCGAACCCGGTCAACATCGTCGGCGCACAGCAGACGACGGTGGTCGAGCAGAACAGCGCGAACTTCTTCTCG
>JBIIUH010000084.1:0-5937 GCA_044340075.1 Ilumatobacteraceae bacterium
CGTCGTCGCCGTCGTGGCGGCGCTGTTCGGAGCATGGTTCGTCGGGTGGGGGAACGTCTTGCCCGGATCGATGGCGTGGCTGGATACGGGTGACGTCGGTGCTTCGCAGGCGGCATGGGAGTACTTTCGCGCCGCACCGTTGATCCAGTGGCCGATCACCGCATTGCCGAACTACGGAGTCGAATGGGGTTCGATTTTTCCGGGGATTGCCGGAAACTCTCTAGTAGCGCTTCCGTTGAAGGTGATCTCGCCCCTGCTCCCCGATCAGTTCCAGTACCTCGGGCTGTGGGTCGTTGCCTGCTTCATCGCCCAGGCAGTTATCTTGCAACGCCTCTTTGCTGCTGCGGGGCTCGAACGAACGGAGCGGCTGCTCGGCGCACTCGTCGTCACGCTGAGTCCGATTCTTCTCTTCCGAATCGGTGTCCTCATGCACCTCGACTTGGGGGGACAGTGGCTCATTGCACTGAGCCTCCTGCTGTACCGCAATGCACCGGCGCGTTCGCGGCGTTGGTGGGTCTTCTTCCTCGTTGCCGCAGCCGTGAACGTCTATCTGTTTGCGATGACCTTCGCCGTGTGGTGTGCGGCGTGGTGGAGGGACGAAGTACAGCCTTCGACTCGCACCATGAGCCGTGCCGTCACCGGGTTCGCGTTGGGCGTCACCGCGGCACTTGCATCCCTGTGGGTGCTCGGGTTCTTTGCTTTTCGGGACTCGGCGACCGGGTACGGGTTCTTCCGCGTGAATGCAGGGGCATTCGTCAACCCGGGGTATTCACCGACGGAGTCCTTCTCCGGGTTGCTCGACCGCTTCGGTTCACTGCGTGCGCGGCAGTTCGCCGTCGAAGAGGGGGAGGGATTCGCATACGTGGGACTCGCCCCGCTCGTTGCGCTGCCCTTTCTCACCGCCGCCCTCGTGGCAGGACGTCTCCGCTGGCTGCGCCGCAACGCCACCCTCGCCGTGGTGACGACGGCGCTCTTCGCCATGGCCGTGTCGAACCGTGTCGTCGTCGTCCGGCGCGAATTGACGTACTGGTGGCCCGACGTCCTCCTCGATGCGCGCCAGGTGTTCCGGTCGTCCGGTCGATTCGCCTGGTTGCTCGCGTACGTCCTCGCGGTCGCAGGCTGGATCGCCTTGTCACGATGGTCACGTCGCACGGGTCGTCTCGCTTCCGTCGTGCTCGTCGCGGTTGCCGTCGTCCACGTGGTCGACATCGTTCCCGGAATCCGCACGACCCACGAAACACTGTCGGCTGCGAAGCCCGACCGATCCACCTTCGACAGCGAGACATGGAGCGACGTGATCCGCGATCGACCCGCACTGAGCATCGTTCCCACCTTCGACATCCAGGCCGACGGCAATGGTCCGGCGGCGACGTACTGGATCGACTCGGGTCGCTGGTACGACATCATCAGGTTCGGGGCCCGACACAATTTGGGTCTCAACTTCGCCTACGTCGGACGACCGGTCGTCGACGACGTCCGTCGGGCCAACGAACGCAACGCCGACACCGTCCTCGTCGGTCGGCCCGAATCCGGCACCGTGTACCTCTTCGCCGACGAATCCGAGTGGAACACGGCCCGCACGAAGCTTGCGGATGCGGGGGATGCATTCGTGTTAGATGAGTACTTCGTCATCGTCGGTCCGCCGGCGAGTCTGGAATGAGGCGAACACCGTGACGAACGCGATCGAATCCCTCGGCGACGAACGGCGTCGTTTTGCACCCCCCGCCGACTTCGCTGCACGTGCCAACGTCTCCGACCCGCACGTGTACGACGCTGCAGCGGCCGATGCCGTGTCGTACTGGGACGCACGGGCTCGCGAGCTCGTGTCATGGGCGTCGCCATGGAGCACGACCTGCGAATGGGATCTGCCCCGCGCGAAGTGGTTCGTCGGCGGTTCGTTGAACGCGTCGTACAACTGTCTCGACCGCCACGTCGAGAACGGACTCGGATCACGCGTGGCGATTCATTGGGAGGGTGAGCCCGGTGACCGTCGCATGATCACCTACGCGGAATTGCTCGACGACACGAAGCGCTGTGCGAACGTGCTGACGAGTCTCGGCGTACGGGCCGGCGATCGCGTGAACATCTACTTGCCGCTCGTTCCCGAAGCAGTCGTGGCGATGCTCGCATGCGCCCGCATCGGGGCCGCGCACAGCGTCGTATTCGGCGGATTCTCCGCCCAGGCGCTGGCCGACCGAATCAACGACGCCGGTGCAAAGGTGCTCGTCACCGCCGATGGGGGTTGGCGCAGGGGAGAGGTGTCGCCTCTGAAGCCGCACGCGGACGTTGCGGTGGCATCGACTCCGTCGATCGAGCACGTTCTCGTCGTGCGTCGCTGCGGCAATGACGTCGAAATGACACCGAATCGCGACGTGTGGTGGCACGAGGCGATGTCCGCGGCGGATGGCGACTGTCCCGCGCAGCCGTTCGACTCCGAGCACCTCTTGTTCCTGCTGTACACGTCGGGTACGACGGGTCGGCCGAAGGGCATCATGCACACGACGGGTGGCTATCTCACCCACGTAGCGAGCACCTTCCGCGACGTGTTCGACCATCATCCGGGGGAGGACGTCTACTGGTGCACGGCCGACGTCGGCTGGATCACGGGTCACAGTTACGTCGTCTACGGGCCGTTGCTCAACGCCGCGACACAGGTCATGTACGAAGGGGTGCCGAATCATCCGGACGAGGCGCGCTGGTGGTCGATCATCGAGCGATACCGCGTCACCACGTTGTACACGGCGCCGACCGCGATCCGTACGTTCATGAAATGGGGAGAAGGCGGACCATCCCGCCACGACCTCTCGTCGTTGCGCCTGCTCGGCAGCGTCGGTGAGCCGATCAATCCCGAGGCGTGGATGTGGTACCGGCGGGTCATCGGCGCCGATCGCTGCCCGATCGTCGACACGTGGTGGCAAACCGAAACCGGTGGAATCATGATTTCTCCGCTGCCGGGTCTCACATCGACGAAGCCGGGCTCCGCAACGCGACCGTTACCCGGAGTGCGGGCCGAAGTGGTCAACGACGCCGGTGAAGTCGTCGAGCACGGTGGCGGCTACCTCACGATTTCCGCGCCGTGGCCGGGAATGCTGCGCGGAATCTGGGGGGATGAAGCGCGTTATCGCGAGACGTACTGGTCGCGATTCCCCGGCCGATACTTCGCCGGTGACGGTGCGCGCACCGACGACGACGGTGATCTGTGGTTGCTCGGCAGGGTTGACGACGTCATGAACGTGTCGGGGCACCGCATCTCGACGACCGAAGTCGAGTCATCGATCGTCGCGCATCCGGGAGTAGCCGAAGCAGCGGTCGTCGGAGTCGCCGATGCGACGACCGGTCAGGCGATCATCGCCTACGTGACGCCGCGGGCGGGCGAATCGCTGCGCGAGTCCGACGTGCGCAACCACGTCGCACGCGACATCGGACCGATCGCCAAACCGAAGACCGTGTACTTCACGCCGGAATTGCCCAAGACCCGGAGTGGAAAGATCATGCGCCGGCTCCTTCGCGACGTCGCCGAGGGGCGCAATCTCGGTGACACGACCACTCTGTCTGATTCTTCCGTCATGGATCAGCTTTCGATTGAAGTAGACATACATCGGAGCATTGAGTAGTGGAAACTGATTGCCTATTCCATCGCACGAATATTCCGGTTCTGCAGAATCAGTTGTACTCAACGGTCGAAGAGGCGCAGTTCGTGGCTCGGGGGGAGATCTGTCTTGGACTCAATCCATCGGGAATCGTCGAGAATTTCGCTTTTCAGCCAGAAGCACTCATTTACGGGCCTGGATACGATAATTCTCAGCAGTCATCAGCGGCATTCCGTCAGCATCTTGATGCAGTAGCTCGGTTGTGTGCAGTACGGTATTCTGAACGACGAATCTATGAGATTGGTGCTGGGGATGGGTCGTTCCTTGACCGACTAGTCGATTTCGGAATTGCGGCACGAGGATGCGACCCGGCTGCCACGGGGGATCACACCAAAGTCGACGTCGGCAACTATCAATCATGTGCTCAGCTCGATGCCGAAGTACTAATCCTTCGACATGTTGTTGAGCACATCGCAAACCCGGTGGCACTGCTGAATGATCTTGCTGCGCACTTTCCATCTGCGAATGAGATTTTTATTGAAGTACCTAATGTGGATTGGATCATTTATGAGCACGCATGGTTCGACATTACGTATGAACATGTGAACTACTTCAGTCCGGTTGTGCTTCGCAGCCTTTTTGAAGGTGAAGTGGATTGTCACTTGCTGTTCAACGGCCAGTTCGTGGGAGTCTTCGCCGATCTCCGATCACTTCGTTCAACTGCGATGGTAGACAAAGACGAATGTTCCCGGATTGGAGTTGGGATCGCTGCTCTGCAGAGTGTCCAGGAACAGAGCGTGGGTACCTTAAGAAGTTATTGCAGTGCTAGCGGCTTGCCGGTTGCGATCTGGGGCATGGCCGGAAAGGGAGCGACGCTACTGGAGGTGCTTGAATCATCCGGAATTCCTGTGTCTAAAGTGATCGACATGAATCCAAAGAAATGGTTCAAGTACACAACCCGCGGGCAGCAAGTCGTTCCGGGCGCCTTAATGATGGGGGAAGAGCAGCACTTGATCATTGTCAGCAATATTGCGTATCTTGCTGAAGTCAAAGAGGTTGCCGGACACGACCACACGTATGCGACGGTGGGGCGTGGTGGGATAAAGATTCTTTAATCCCGGAAATTTTCGAACTGCAGAGGTAGCCCGAAGTCATGACCTTTGAGTATGGCGATCGTTGTCTGAAGATCATCGCGCTTCTTGCCGCTCACCCTGATTGTCGCGCCCTGAGTTTGTGACGAAACGCCCTTCGGCGCCTTCTCTTTGATGAACTTGTTGATCTCGCGTGCCTTGTCGGCACCAATTCCCACGTTCACCGTGACGACCTGACGCACCGTTTCCCCGGTCGCCTGCTCGATTTTGCCCCACTCGATGCCACGCAGTGAGACTCCCCGCTTCACGAGACGTTCCTCCAGTAACGTGCGCAACGCCCGCAGGCGATCCTCGCTCGATGTCCGCAGGGTGAGCACCAGCTCGTTGTGCTCGATGGAGGAGTTGGTGTCCTTGAAGTCGTATCGCGTGGCGAGCTCTCTCTGGGCCTGGTCTACTGCGTTGCGCAATTCCTGACGATCCACTTCCGAGACGACATCGAACGTTGGCATGCGGAAAGGTTAGCGAGGACGCTAGAATGCATGCCTCGGGGTCGGTACCCAAGCGGCCAAAGGGAGCAGACTGTAAATCTGCCGGCATCTGCCTACGAAGGTTCGAATCCTTCCCGGCCCACTGAAAAGTAAGGATATGTGAATGACGCGCATGGTGACCGTCCCCAGTGAATTGTCCGGGTTGCTGCAGCCGGAGATTGTCAAGATGGTGCGACTCGGTTCACCGCATGACGGCGGCTACGTTGCTCCGGTCGCCGCGTTGCATCGCTCGGTCTCCGTCGTTTCGCTCGGGTTGAAAGACGACTGGAGTTTTGAGGAGGCGGTTGTGAAGTGTCAGCCGGCCGCAGTTGTTCATTCGTACGACCCCACGGTGACCCCCGCAGCGATGCTCGCTTCGCTGCGGCTGGGAGTGAGGTCGTTGCTTACTCTTCGCGATCTCACGTTGTGGGGTCGAACAAAGGTCATAGTCGGTTACTACTCGTTCTTCCGTGGCAAACGACGTCGGCACTACCGCGAGTGGGTGAAGTCAGCCTCGGCGCCGGCGGGGTCCACCTCGATATCCGAGGTATTGACTCGTGTCGGACAGGGCAGTGAGGTCCTGCTGAAAGTGGACATCGAAGGTGACGAGTACGGAGTGCTCAATGACTTCATCTCGGATCCACGGGCGGCCAACATCGTCGGCATCTTCGTTGAGTACCACGATCTCGATACCCGCTGGCACGAGTTCGTCGAATTGCAGACGCGTCT
>JBIIUH010000021.1:0-21659 GCA_044340075.1 Ilumatobacteraceae bacterium
TTTCGGCATTCTCTTCGCGCATCTCGAACATGCACTCGCAGTACTCCTCGAATGCCGGATGATGCTCGCCCGGGTGAGCCATGGCGATCAGGGTACCTGCGTCATCGTGCACGCTTCGTACCCGTCGCACAACCTGCGGATACTGTTCGCCCATGACCACGGCGGGCGTGCTCGATCGACTCTCGCCGGCCGTGCGCGAGTGGTTCGGTACGACGTTCGTCGCTCCGACCGCGGCACAGAGCGAGGGCTTCGCGCAGATCCTCGAGCGACGTCACACGCTCATCAGTGCGCCGACGGGAAGCGGCAAGACGTTGGCTGCATTCCTCGTCGCGATCGATCGCATGATGACCGAGCCGCTCCCGGCGGACGACCGCCGCACGCGGGTGTTGTACGTGTCGCCGTTGCGGGCTCTCGCCTTCGACGTCGAAAAGAACCTGCGCGCACCGTTGCTCGGCAGCCGTCTCGCCGCCGAGCGGCTGGGTGTCACCGTGCACGAGCCGACGGTCGGTCTGCGTACCGGCGACACGCCGTCGCGCGAACGGCAGCGACTCATCAGAAACCCGCCCGACATCCTCATCACGACACCCGAGAGCTTGTATCTGATGCTCACGTCGTCGGCTCGCGCCACGCTCGCCAACGTCGACACGATCATCATCGACGAGATCCATGCGCTCGCTGCGGGCAAGCGCGGTGCACACCTCATGTTGTCGCTCGAGCGACTCGAACGTGTCACCGCCACGCCACCGCAAAGAATCGGTTTGTCCGCGACGCAGCGGCCGCTCGAGGAGGTGGCGCGATTCCTCGGCGGGTACGGAGAGTCGGGTCCGCGACCCGTCTCCATCGTCGATGCCGGTGCGCGCAAGACACTCGACGTCGAGGTCGTGGTGCCCGTCGACGACATGGCGGCCATCGGTACCGCCACGAACGAGTTGCGCAGCGGACCCGCCACCGCGGCCCTCGTGCCGCGGCGTGTGAGCATCTGGCCGAGCGTGTACCCGCGACTGCTCGAGCTCATCAACGAACACACGAGCACGATCATCTTCTGCAACGCACGACGGCAGGCCGAGCGGCTCGCTGCACAGCTCAACGAGCTCGCCGGTCTCGAGCACGAGCTGGTGCGCGCGCACCACGGATCGCTCGCCCGCGAGCAGCGCATCCTCATCGAAGACCGCCTGAAGCGCGGCGAACTCAAAGCCATCGTCGCCACCAGCAGCCTCGAGCTCGGCATCGACATGGGGGCGGTCGACCTCGTCATCCAGGTCGAGTCGCCCGGTTCGGTGAGTCGCGGACTGCAGCGCATCGGTCGCGCCGGTCACGCCGTCGGTGCAGCGAGCAGGGGAAAGGTGTTTCCGAAGCACCGTCACGACCTCGTCGAGACGGCGGTGGTCGTGCGCGCGATGCTCGATGCGCGCATCGAGGCCACTCGCTACCTGCGCAACCCGCTCGACGTCCTCGCGCAGCAGATGGTCGCCGAGGTCGCCGTGAACCCGGGCATCGCGGTCGGCGACGTCGCCACCATGGTGCGACGGTGTGCGAACTTCGCCGAATTGAGCGACGAGTTGTTCGCGGCGGTGCTTGACCTGCTCGCCGGACGGTACCCGAGCGAGGAGTTCTCCGAGTTGCGGCCGCGCATCGTGTGGGACCGCGTCGCCAATACGTTGCGCGCCCGTGACGGAGCGCAACGGCTCGCGGTGACGAACGGCGGAACCATTCCCGACCGCGGGTTGTTCGGCGTGTTCCTCCCCGACGGTGTGCGCGTCGGCGAACTCGACGAAGAAATGGTGTACGAGTCCCGTGTGGGCGAAACCTTCGTGCTCGGCGCGTCGACGTGGCGCATCGAGGACGTGTCCTTCGACCGCGTCATCGTCACTCCTGCACCGGGTCAGCCGGGCAAGATGCCGTTCTGGCACGGCGATCAGTTGGGTCGTTCGGTCGAACTCGCCGGTGCGATGGGCGAGTTCCTCCGCGACGTGCGCGACCGGATGGTGCGCGACGGGGATGCAACCGTTGCGCACCTGCGCGCGCATCACGGCCTCGACGATCTCGCCGCGCGCAACCTCATCGATTACGTCGGCGAGCAGGCCGAGTCGACCGGTGTCGTGCCCGACGATGCGACCATCGTCGTCGAGCGATTCCGCGACGAGATCGGCGACTGGCGGGTGTGCATCCACTCGCCGTACGGCACCGCCGTGCACGCACCGTGGGCGCTCGCCATCGAGCGCCGTCTCGAGGAGCGCCTCGGCATGACGGTGGAAACGATGTGGAGTGACGACGGCATCGTGCTGCGATTGCCCGAGGCGGTCGACAACGTGCCCGTCGACGAACTGTTCCCCGATCCCGACGACGTCGCCGGCCGCATCATCGACGCGGTGCCGTCGACGGCGCTGTTTGCGGCCCGGTTCCGCGAGTGCGCGGCACGGGCATTGTTGCTGCCGCGCCGTCGCCCGAATCAGCGAACGCCGCTGTGGCAGCAGCGGCAGCGCGCAGCCGATTTGTTGGCCGTGGCGGCGAAGTATCCAACGTTCCCCATCCTCCTCGAGACGAGTCGCGAGTGTCTGCAGGACGTCTTCAATCTCCCCGCGCTGCGTGACGTCCTCACCCGCATCCGCAGTCGTTCGATTCGTACCGTTGCCGTCGACACACCCAAGGCCTCGCCGTTCGCCCAGAACCTTCTCTTTTCATGGATCGCCGCGTACATGTACGAGGGCGACGCACCGCTCGCCGAGCGTCGTGCCGCGGCTCTTGCGCTCGACCGTGACCTGCTCGACGACCTGCTCGGTGCCGAGGAGTTGCGCGAACTGCTCAGCGCCGATGCCATTGCAACCGTCGAGGCCGAGCTGCAGTGCGTCGCAGGTGTGAAGCGGGCCCGCACCGCCGACGAGTTGCACGACGTGCTGCGTCGCATCGGTGACGCATCGGCGACCGAGCTCTCACTGCGCTGTACCGACGACGTCGCGCCGCTCGTCGCCGAGCTTCGAGCGTCGCGGCGTGCCATCGAGGTCGTCGTCGGGGGCGAGTCGCGGTGGATCACCGCGGAGGATGCGGGGCGGTACCGCGACGCCTTCGGTTGTGCGCTGCCGCTCGGTTTGCCGCAGGCGTTCACCGATCCCGTGCCCCGCGCGCTCGTCGAACTCGTCGCACGATTCGCGCGCACGCACGGACCGTTCACGACGGCCGACGTCGCGCAGCGCTGGGCGGTGCCGCTCGAGCGACTCGCCGATGCGCTCAACGAACTCGAGTCGAGCGGGCGCGTCGTGCGCGGTGAGTTCCGTCCGCAGGGAACCGATCGCGAGTGGTGCGACGTCGACGTGTTGCGCATGGTTCGTCGTCGGTCACTGGCGATACTGCGCAAGGAGATCGAACCCGTCGATCGTTCGGTGTTCACGCGTTTCACGGTCGAATGGCACGGCATCGACGACGACCGCTCCGGCACGGACGCGCTCGTCGACGCGATCGGACGTCTGCAGGGAGCGTCACTCGTCGCGTCGGGACTCGACGACGACGTGCTCGCGGCTCGCGTGCGGGGCTACCGACCGTCGATGCTCGACGAGTTGTGCACATCGGGTGAGCTCATGTGGGTGGGCGCCGGATCGATCGGCGCACGCGACGGTCGCATCAGACTCGTGTGGGCCGACCAGGCGCCGCTCGTTCTTGCGGCGTACGAACCTCCGGAGGCGCCCGGTGGCGAGGTGCACGCTGCGTTGCGCGCAGCGTTGCACGGTCACGGCGCGAGTTTCTGGGGTGCGTTGCGCGCGCGGGTCACCGGCTACACCGACAGCGAAGTCCTCGCTGCATTGTGGGATCTCGTGTGGGCGGGCGAGGTGACGAACGATTCGCTCGCACCGGTGCGGGCGATGCTCGCGGGTGGTCCCGGTGCATCGCGCCGCGGTGGACCCGCGTCGTCGGGTGCGTACCGTCGCGCCGCGCGTCGCACGTCGGCGTACGTCATGAGGCCCCGGCGCGCGGCATCACTCACCGCACGCAGCGTTCCGCCGACCGCGAGCGGACGCTGGAGCCTCGTCGCCGATGCACTCGGTGGCGATCCGTCGACCGGCGATGTCATGCACACCGATGTCATGCACACCGAAGTCATGCACGCCGCCGCCGCGCAGTTGCTCGAGCGGCACGGAATCGTCACCCGGGAAGCGGTGCTCGCCGAAGGATTGAAGGGTGGATTCGCCGGCGTGTACGCCGTGTTGCGTCGGTTGGAGGAACGCGGCGAAGTGCGCCGCGGCTACTTCGTCGACGGACTCGGTGCCGCGCAGTTCGCCGTTCCCGGTGCGGTCGATCGTCTCCGCGCAACCGACGTGCGCGACCGGGTCGTCGCACTTGCCGCGACCGATCCGGCACAACCGTTCGGTGCCGCCGTCGACTGGCCCGAGTCAACGGGCCGCGCACAACGACAAGCAGGCGCACTCGTCGTCATCGCCAACGGTGAGGCGCTCATTTGGTGCGACGTTCGCGGCGGCCATCTCGTCACTTTTCCCCGCGCACTCGAGGACACGACGTGGATCGACGCATTGTGCGACCTGCCGAAGCAGGGGCGCGTCGGACGTCTCACGATCCGGCGCATCAACTCGACGCCGCTCGATACGGCGAGCCGTCCGGCCGACGTCGTGCCGATCGTTGATGCGTTGCTGGCGCGGGGGTTCGTCGACGGTTATCGCGGCGTGTCGCTGCGCGACTGAGCTGCCAACTCGCGGTCGTGGCGGTCGGCGGCCTTGATGCCGTAACCGATGACGATGGCGGGGGCGAGGATGACCGATCCGATGACGAGTGTCGCGGCACTGATTCCGTGCGCGAGTGACGGATCGTCGACGGCGAATCCGACTCCGAAGGCAATCGATGACACGGCGTACGCGCCGTAACCGAGACGTTGCGCGAGTCGATTCCATCGCGCGATGACTGCGCGGCGAGCGAGGACCGGGTCGTGCGCGTTCATACGGTGCTTCCGACTCTAGAAGTGTGCGTGTGCACGGCGGCGAACGCAGCGACGAGCACCGCGAAGAATCGCAACGCGATCGCCGGCACCGGCGCTGATGCAGACTCGCGCACGTGTGCAGCCACGTGCACGGGCACAGACACGGCATCCGTAGGCTGGCGAGGTGCCCGACCTTGTGGTGGACGTCCGGGACGCCGTCGTCACGATGGCCGGTTTTCCCGCTCTTGCCGGTGCGACGATCGCGGTTCGAGAGGGCGACATCGTCGTACTCGCCGGGCCCAACGGTGCGGGCAAGACGACTCTGTTGCGCCTCTGCGCCGGTCTCGTTGCACCGGTGCGCGGGTCGGCGCGGGTGTTCGGTCTCGACGTCGCCGAACAGCGCGACGAGGTGCGGTCGCGGGTCGGCTTCCTCGGCCACGCGAACGGTCTGTACGGGGAACTGACGACGCGCGAGAACGTCGCCTTTCATGCCGCGCTCGTCGGTGCATCGCGTGACGAGGTCGACGCCGCATTGCATCGCCTCGGTCTCGGCGGTCGTCTCGCCGACGTTCCCGTCGCGCGACTCTCGGCGGGGCAGCGCAGACGTTGCGCGTTGGCGAACCTCGTCGTGCGCCGCGCCGGACTGTGGTTGCTCGACGAGCCGCACGCCGGGCTCGATGCAACGGCGCGACGTGAGCTCGACGACACGCTGCTCGCCGCGAGCCGCAGCGGTGCGACGATCATGTTCGCTTCGCACGACCTCGATCGACTCGGCACCCTCCGACCGCGCATCGTGCGCATCGAATCCGGTTGTGTCACGAGTGATTCGTCATTGCGCAAAGGTGCGGGGCAGTGATTCGTCGAACGGCGACCGCGGTGTTCCGCAAGGATCTGCTCATCGAGTGGCGCAGCAGGGCGTTGCTCACGCGGGTCGTTCCGTTCGCGGTGCTAGTGCTCGTGCTGTTCGCCATTGCACTCGACAGCGAGCCGCTCGTTCTCCGTGCCGGTGCCGGACTCGTATGGATGACCACTCTCTTCTCGGCGCTCGTCATCGTGCAGCGCAGTTTCGAGCTCGAGCGCCGTGACGGTGCGCTCGACGTGCTGAAGACCCTCGGTGTCGACGGCACCGCGCTGTTCCTCGGAAAGGCCGCCGCCTTGATTGTGCAGTTGCTCACCCTCGTCGTCATCCTCGTGGCCGGTGCCGTCGTGCTCTACGGGGTGAACGTCGAGCCCTCCGCACTCGTGCTCTTGGTCACCACTGCACTGCTCGGTTCGTGCGGAATCGGCCTCGTCGGTACTCTCTATGGCGGACTCGTCTCCGGGACGAGCGGACGCGACACGTTGCTGCCGCTGCTGCTCATGCCGGTGACGGCACCGGTGCTCATCGGGGCATCGCGCGCCACGGAATCGGCATTCGGCGGCGATGCGATCGATGCGACGACCGCGTGGGCATGGGTCGGGTTACTGGCCGTGTTCGTTGCGGCCTTCGCGGTCGCCGGTGCGGTGAGCTTCGGTCCTCTGCTCGACAGCGACTCATGACGACGATCACCACCCCCACCACCTCCCGTTCGACGAGCACGACGGCGACCCGCGTCCTCGGCACCGTCGCCCTCGTACTCATGGCGTGGGTCGTCGTCAGCGGTTTGTTCCTCACGCCAGCCGACGTCGTGCAGTTGGAGTCGGTGCGGATCATGTACGTCCACGTGCCGAGCGCATGGATCGCCTATCTCGCATTCGTCACCACCGCCGTCGCTTCCGCCATCTCGCTCTTTCGCCGGCACCGCTCGCTCGGCTTCGACCGCGTCGCCGGTGCGTCGGCGGAGGTCGGCGTCTTGTTCATGGCGATCACCCTTGTCACCGGCAGCTTGTGGGGTCGACTCACATGGGGGACTTTCTGGCAGTGGGATCCGCGACTGACGACGACGGCGTTCCTCTTCGTCACCTACGTCGGATATCTCGCCATTCGCCGACTCGACGGAACGCCCCGTCAGCGCGCACGACGTTCCGCGATTCTCGCCCTGCTCGCGGTGCTCGAGATTCCGCTCGTGCACTTCAGTGTCGTGCTGTGGCGCTCGCTGCACCAGGAAGCGAGCGTGTTGAACACCGACGGCGACGTTCGTCTCGACGGACTCATGTTGTTCACGCTGTTCAGCGGTGTCGTTGCGTTCAGTGCCGCATTCGCATGGTTCGTCGTTCACCGTCAGCGCGTTGCGGCGATGGAAGATCTGCGTCTCACGTCGGGCCTCGACGTCGCGCTCGCCGAGCGTCGGGCCGAGGCGGTCCCGTCATGAAAGACGCATCATGAAGGACGTGGGCTTCATCGCACTGAGTTACGTGCTCACCCTCGGATCGATGGCGCTCTTCGCGGTGGTCACCGTGCGTCGGGCGCGATCGCTGTCGCGTACCATCCCCGATCGGGACAAGCCGTGGCTGTGAACGAGCCGACCAAACCGCCGGCCGATCTCACTCCGCGTCCCGCCGTCGGCGCCGGACGCAAGCGGCGCCGGATCCTTCCGTTGCTCGTGCTCGCCGCGGCGTTCGTCGGTGGCGGCATCGTCGTCGCCCAGTTCCTCGGCTCCGCGATCGACTACTACTGCAACGTCGACGAGATCGGTGTGCGCGACGGCTGCGACGAGTCGCGCCGTCTGCGCGTGCAGGGCAACGTCGAGGAAGGATCGCTCGACAAGCGTGCCGGATTCACGACGTTCGTCCTCGAGTTCAACGGTTCCCGACTCGCCGTCGATTACGAGGGTGATCCGGGCGGGGTTTTCCAGGAGTGCATCCCCGTCGTCGCCCACGGACGCATCGTCGACGGTGACTTCCTTGCCACCCGCATCGAGGTGCGCCACTCGAACGAGTACGAGGCGCAGAATGCAGAGCGCATCGCCACCTCCGAGATGGAATCGGCAGCATGCTCGCAGCAGGGCTGAGCTCGCCCCTCGGTCGCGGGCTGTTGCTCGTCGGATTCATCGCTGCGTTCTTCGGCACCTTCGCCGCGGCGGTCGGTGCTCGACGCGCCGACGAGCGCACGCTGCGGCTCGTTCCGCGCTTCGCGGTGGTTGCGGTTGCGTGTGCCGTCGGGGCATTCGCGGTGATGGAATACGCGATGATCACGCGCGACTTCTCGCTCGCCTACGTGCAACAGGTCGGATCGACGTCGACGCCCGCGCTGTACAACTTCGCCGCGGTGTGGAGCGCGCTCGAAGGTTCGATTCTCATGTGGGTGCTCATCCTCGCCGGCTACGTCGCGGGGGCGGGGTGGTGGATGCGGCGAAAGATGACCGATCCGCTCGTCGGATGGGCGATGGCGATCATGTTCGCGACTCTCGCGTTCTTCTTCCTCCTCTCGTTCGGCCCGGCGAATCCGTTCGCGCTCGGCGACCCCGGGGTCACCGACGGACCGGGACCGAATCCGTTGCTGCAGAACCACATCCTCGTCATGTTCCATCCGCCGATCCTGTACCTCGGATACGTCGGAATGACGGTGCCGTTCGCGTTCGCCCTCGCCGCACTCATCGTCGGCCGCGTCGGTGACGGTTGGCTCGCCGCCACGCGTCGTTGGACCCTCAGTGCGTGGGGATTCCTCACGTTCGGAATCGCACTCGGCGGATGGTGGAGCTACGAAGTGCTCGGCTGGAGCGGAGTGTGGGCATGGGACCCCGTCGAGAACGCGTCGTTGCTCCCGTGGATCACCGGCACCGCGTACCTGCACTCGGTGATGGTGCAGGAGCGACGCGGAATTCTGCGCGTGTGGAACGTGTCGCTGCTCGTCGCCACCTTCAGTCTCACGATCCTCGGGACCTTCCTCACCCGATCCGGTGTGCTCAACAGCGTGCATGCATTCTCCGAGAGCGACATCGGTGGGTGGTTGCTCGCGATGTTCGCCGTCATCGTGGTCGTGTCCGTCGTTCTCGTCTTCCTGCGCGCCGATGCACTGCGTTCGAACGGGCCGATCGAGTCACCTCTGTCACGCGAGGGGGCATTCCTCGTGAACAACGTGCTCTTTGCCGTGTTCGCCTTCGTCGTGCTGCTCGGCACCGTCTTCCCGCTCATCGTCGAGGCGCTGCAGTCACGCCAGATCGTCGTCGGCGAGCCGTTCTTCGACCGTCTCAGCGTTCCGATCGGTCTCGTCATGCTCTTCCTCATGGCAGTGGCGCCCGTGCTGCCGTGGCGGCGCAGCGGAGCGTCCGTCATGCCGACCCGTCTCGCGATCCCTGCGTGGTGCGGTGTCGCGTCACTCGTGCTCGCTCTCGCGCTCGGTGCAGCCGGATGGGCTCCGATGCTCGCGTTCGGGCTCGGCGGGTTCGCCATCGCGACGACCGTGCGGCACCTCGTGCTCGCCGTGCACACGCAACGCGTGCGCGGCTTCGTCGGTCGGGCGAACGGCGGAATGGTCGTGCACCTTGGCGTCATCTTCATCTGTATCGCGCTCGCCGCATCGAACGGTTTCACGCGCAGCCAGGAACTCGACCTCGTGCTCAACAGGCCGGTCGAGTTCGCCGGGCACACGTTCGAACTCGTCGACATCTACGAGGTGCGCGACGCACGGAGCATCTCGGTGCGCGCCGCGGTGAAGGTCGACGGTGGCCGGGCATACGAACCGTCGATCACGCGGTTCACGAACATCGGCATGAACGTCGGTACGCCGTCGGTGCGCTCGACGCTCACGCACGACATTTATCTCACGGTCGAGCCACCGGTGCGCCCCGCTTCGGGTGCGGCGCGGATCAAGGTGTTCATCAAGCCGCTCATCATGTGGCTCTGGATCGGCACGTTCGTCATGGCGGCCGGAACGGTGCTCGCCGCCTTGCCGTCGCGACGTCGTGATGCGAACAGCGTCCGCGACTCGATCGTCAATCTCGAGGGTCCGGACACCAACATCGTCCCTGAAAACGACAGCGATGTACCGGTCACGGCCGGCGGTGACCGGGATGCGGCGAGGGCTGCGACGGTGGTGCGATGACCGCACCGGTCGTATCGCCGCGCCGTCGGGTCGTTGCCATCGGTGCAACTCTCGTTTTCCTCGCCGCCGTGGTGTGGGTCCTTGCGACTGCCGGTCGCGACGACTCGACCGCACGCTCGCCGTTGCTCGGTCAACCGGCACCCGCCGTCGTCACGACGACGACGGGGGGCGATTCGTTCGATCTCGCCCGGCGCAAGGGATCGTGGGTCGTGCTCAACTTCTTCAATTCCACGTGCGTGCCGTGCATCGCGGAGCATCCCGCACTCGTGTCGTTCGTCGAGCGTGAAACCCGGCGCGCCGACGGCGCCGAGTTCTACTCGGTGATCAACGACGATTCGACGCAGACAGTCGAAGACTTCTTCGCCCGACGCGGCGGTGACTGGCCGCGACTGCACGACGACGACGGCGTCATCGCCGTTGCCTTCGGCGTTGCGAAGGTGCCCGAGACATGGGTCATCGATCCGAACGGCTTCGTGCGACTGCGCATCCTCGGTGCCGTCGAATCCGGCGACCTCGAAGCGCGCCTCGATGCCTTGCGTGGTGCCCGGTGACCCGTTCGGTGGCGCGTCCGCGACGGATCATCTCGTCGTGGCCGGCGTGGGCGTTCATGCTCGTTGCCGCATTCCTGCTCGTCGTCGTCGGCGGCACGCGCGACCGCGGACCGTTGTCACAACAGGAGCGGATCGAACAGATCGGCCGGCGCATTGCGTGCCCCACGTGCGCCGGCGAGAGCATCTCGGCGTCACGCGCGACGGCGGCGCAGTCGATCCGAGCCGAGATCGCCCGGCAGGTGATCGACGGTCAGCGCAGCGACGACGACATCGTCGCATTCATCGTGTCGCGCTTCGGTGGGGAGGTTCTCCTCGTCCCGCGGGCGACGGGTTTCGATGCGCTCGTGTGGGCGCTTCCCGTTGCCGTCGCGGTTGCACTCGCCGCCGGTCTCGCATTCGCCTTCGTGCGGTGGCGGCGACAACCGGACACGACGAGCAGTGCACGTCGTGTACCGCGATGGATGACGTTCGCCGTCGTCGGATCGGTCATCGTCGTTGCATCGGCGGCCGGATGGTGGGTGGCGCGCGAATCGGGTCAGCGACTCCCCGGTCAGACGCTCAGCGGCGGCATCGCCGACAGCACGGCAACGCTGCTGTCGCAGGCCCGTGCGCTCGGCGCCGGAGACGTCGGTGCGGCGATCGAGTTGTACGGCCGGGTGCTCGAGATCGACCCCGACAACGTCGAGGCGATCACGTACCGCGCGTGGCTGGTCAGCCTCTCGGCGCGTAACTTCGACGAGGCGCTGCGCACGCAGGCGTACCAGGCCGCGGTGGCGGCGTTCGGTCGGGCGATCGAACTCGATCCGTCGTACGCCGACGCGGTGTGTTTCCTCGGTGTCGTCGTCTATCGCGACGGCGGTGATGCGCCGGCCGCACTCGAGTTCCTCGATCGTTGCCTTGCGAGCTCACCCCCGGCGGAAGTGCGCGGCCTCGTCACGTCGCTGCGCGAAACAGTCGCCGAAGAAGTCGGCGACTGAACTGGCACGTCGCCGAAGAAGTCGGCGACTGAACTGGCACGTCGCCGAAGAAGTCGGCGACTGAACTGGCACGTCGCCGAAGGGGTCGGCGACGGGGCAGATACCGAGTAGATGCCGTCAGGACGGATCGGGTGGCGCAACGGCGATCGCCCGCGACCACGCCCCGTTCATCCGGTCGAGCACCCACACGGAACCCTTGCGCCAGCACGGCTCGGATGCAATGACCATTCCGCGGCGCTCGAGTGCGGCAATGAGCTCGGGAATGACGTCACCATGACTGCAGATCGCGGCGTCGTCGGGCAGCGAGTCGATGACATCGAGGACGGGATCGATGCGCACCGAATCGACGAACTCGGCGAGTCGCGCATCGACGGTGACGTCGACGCCGCGCGCATCGGCGAGCGGTGCGACGGTCTGTCGGCAGCGCACCGCGGGACTCGACACGATGCGCGCGAGCGGCACGTCGCCGAAACGTCGTGCGATGTTGCGTGCCTGGTCGATGCCGCGCTGCGACAGCGGCCGCAGGTCGTCGTTGCCGTCCCATTCGGCGCGACTTCCGGCGTGGGCATGACGGATGACGAGCAAAGGCACCGCGGCAACCTACACGGGCAAGATGAACGATTCGGGGCTCGGAAACGCGGTGGATTCCGTCCGGTGGCACACTGTGCGCGTGGGATTCTTCGAGCGCAACCGCGATGAAGTCGTGCGACGCGGTTTCGATCCCTCGCGTCTGCCTCCGGGTCAGTACCTCACCGATCGTTACCCGGTTCTCCACGTCGGCGACGTTCCCGAGTACGGCCCGGGAGAATGGTCGCTCACCATCGGTGGTGACGTCGATAAGCCGTTCGTCGTCACGTACGACGAGTTGCGCTCGATGCCGGCGACGACGGTGACCGTCGACATCCACTGTGTGACGAAGTGGTCGAAGTTCGACATGGAGTGGACCGGCGTCCGTGTGCGCGACCTCCTCGCCCGCGCCGGGGTGCGATCGACGGCAACCCACGTTCTCGAGCATGCCGAGTTCGGTTACACGACGAACGTTCCGCTGGCCGACGTCATGCGCGACGACTCCCTCGTCGCGTACGCGTACGACGGTGAAGACCTCGACCCGATCCACGGCGGACCGGTGCGCATGGTGCTGCCGCAGTTGTACTTCTGGAAGTCGGCGAAGTGGCTGCGCGGAATCGAACTGTTGCAGCACGACGTCGCCGGGTTCTGGGAGCGCAACGGCTACCACATGTACGGAGATCCGTTCCGCGAGCAGCGTTTCACCGACGACTGACACACCCGCCGCGAACAACGTCCGAAAAAATTACCTCCGGAACGACCGTCAGAAAGTCGTGGCGCAGAAGCCGTCGCCCTGGGGGAGCGACGCGGAGATCTCCGGCGACGTCTCGCCGTACAACGCCGAGAGCATTCCCTTCACCATTCCGCGATCGACCGCACAGATGACGGGGTGTTCGAGCGCGACGTCGCCGAACGGACAGTGGTTGTTGATGATGCGCAGTTCGTTGTGCCGCTGTTCGGCGTGGGCGGCGAAGCCGTGCGCGGTGAGTGCATCGGCGACCGCCGTGAGCGCCGAGCGCAGCGAGCGGTGACCGGCAGCAACGTCGTCGCCGGTGAGCCCGCTCGCCATCGCCTGGCCGTACTGGCGACCGATGTCCTCGGCCATCGCTTCGGCCTGTTCGCGCGGAAGGAGATCGAGGGCACGACCGAGCAACGACAAGACGAGGTCGTCGCTGCGTACGGGGAAGGCGAGCTCTGCGGTGTCGGCGGCAATGCGGTAGCGCTTCGACGGACGCCCTGCACCGGTCTTGCCCGCACGCTCGACCGACACTTCGACGTACCCGCCGGCGGCGAGTTTGTCGAGATGGTGACGGGCGACGTTGGGATGCAGCGCGAATCGATCGGCAACCTGGGCCGCGGTCACGCCGTCGTCGCTGTCGCGCACGAAGAGATAGACGGCCCGACGTGTCGGATCACCGAACGCGGACGTGATCGCCGACACGGTCGCCGTGAAGGCTCCGTTGGGCACGGGCTTGCTTGCACCTTGCAGACTCTGCACGGAGGCCACACCGTTAGCCTACCGAACACCACATGAGCACCTTGACCCCCGAACTCGTCATCGACGCATTGCGTCCCGTTCACGACCCGGAATTGCACCGCTCGATCGTCGATCTCGACATGGTGCGCGACGTTTCGATCAACGGCGGAGCCGTGTCGCTCACCGTCACGTTGACGATCGCCGGTTGCCCGTTGCGCAACGAGATCCAGAAGCGCGTCGACGATGCGCTGGTGAAGTTGCCCGGTGTCGAATCGGTCGCGCTCAACTTCGGTGTCATGACCGACGAGCAGCGCGCCGCCCTGCGGGAGAAGTTGCACGGCTCCCCGGCGGCAACGGCGGGTTCCTCCCCGGCCCAGGGTCATGCGCAAGGTCGCACAATTCCGTTCGCCCAGCCCGGTTCACGTACTCGACCGCTGCTCATTTCGTCGGGCAAGGGAGGCGTCGGCAAGAGCAGCGTCACGACGAACCTCGCCGTTGCGCTCGCGGCAGCCGGCTACAGCGTCGGCGTCGTCGATGCCGACATTTACGGCTACTCGATTCCGCGCATGCTCGGTGCCGACCGTGAACCCACGGTCATCGACCAGATGCTGCTGCCGCCCGAGGCATACGGCGTTCGATGCATTTCCATCGGTTATTTCGTTCCCGAAGGTCAGGCCGTCGTGTGGCGCGGACCGATGCTGCACAAGGCGCTCGAGCAGTTCCTCACCGACGTGTTCTGGGACGAGCCCGACTTCCTGCTCATCGACATGCCCCCGGGCACCGGCGACATCGCTCTCAGCTTGAGTCAGTACCTGCCGCGAGCAGAGGTGTACGTGGTGACGACCCCGCAGGAAGCTGCGCAAAAAGTGGCGCGCTTGTCGGCTGCGATGGCGGCGAAGGTGAACATGAAGGTGCGCGGGGTCATCGAGAACATGTCGTGGTTCACCGGTGACGATGGCAAGCGCTACGAGTTGTTCGGGTCGGGTGGCGGCCGGTTGCTCGCCGACGAACTCGACGTTCCGCTGCTCGCGCAGATTCCGCTCACGAACCAACTCCGCGAGGGAGGCGACGCCGGGCGACCCATCGCCGCCGTCGCGCCCGAGAGCGAGTCGGGCCGTATCTTCGCCGACCTCGCCCGCCGCATCGCCGAGGATCTCCGCCCGAAGAAGGTGTTCAGCTCGGCGCTGAAGGTCAACTGACGCTGCGACGCGGACGTTCGCACACCCGGGTGTTCGATACCGACGAAAGGACAATGACATGGACGTGAAAATTGGAGTGACACAGACGGCAAAGGAGCTCACCGTTGACGTCGACAACGACGAGGCGACGCGCAAGGCGACGCGTACCGCGGTCGAAGAGGCGCTGTCGGGCAAGAGTGCAATCCTTCGTCTCGTCGACCGCAAGGGTCGGGAAGTCGTCGTGCCGTCGGAGAAGATCGCGTACGTCGAGATCGGATCGGCCGAGGGTGATCGACGTCTGGGGTTCGGCGCCTGACGTTTGACGACGTCCTCTCCCGCCGGCTCGTCTTCGTCACCGGCAAGGGTGGGGTCGGCAAGTCCGCCGTCGCCGCGGGTATCGCGCGTCGTGCGCACCGCGCCGGCAAGCGCGTGCTCGTCTGCGAGATGGACGACAAGGGCTCTCTCGCGACGTATCTCGGTCGGGATGCCGTCGGTTTCCAGCCCGTAGAAGTGGAGCCCGGTTTGTTCGTCATGGCGATGAACACCGAGGACTCGCTGCGCGAATACCTGAGACTCTTCGTGCGCGTGCCGGTCATCGGCAGCCTCGCACCACTCGCACGGATCTTCGAGTTCGTCGCGAACGCCGCACCGGCGGTGAAGGAGATCCTCGCAATCGGCAAGATCTGTCACGAGGTGCGCGAGAACACCTACGACCTCATCGTCGTCGACGCCGAGGCGACGGGCCACTTCGTCGCCCAGGTGTCGGCCCCCGACGCGTTGATGCGCGTCGTGCAGATCGGCGTCGTCGCCGATCAGACGGCGTGGATGCGCGAAATCCTCCACGATGCCGCGCGCACGACCGTGGTCGCCGTGACGACCGCCGAGGAACTTCCGGTGAGCGAGACGATCGAGTTGCGCGACAGGTTGCGCGCCGCAACTCCGACGCCGATCGGCGCAATCGTCGTCAACCGCGTGAATCCCGCTTTCACGATGTCGGCCGACGACGTGCAGGCGATCGCCGGTGCCGGATTCGTCGACGAGGTCGCCGCGGTCACCGGTGCACGTGATTCCGTTGCCGTCGTCGTCGACGCATTGAAACTCGCCGTCGAGAGGGCGGGTTACCAGCAGTCGAACGTCACCGACCTGCATGCGGCGTTCGGCGACGACGTCGCAATCCGTCTGGTCGGTGAGGCTCCCGGCGAGTCGAGTGCGACGGCGCCGGGTGTGAGCAAGTGGATTGCCGCCGAGTTGGGAGGCGCCGATGACAGCGCACGCTGATGCCGTGGCTGCGGTGTGCGCCGACGCATCGCTCGTCGTGTTGTGCGGTCCGGGCGGTGTCGGCAAAACGACGATGGCTGCGGCACTCGGCGCGTCGATGGCGCGACGCGGTCGCAACGTCCTCGTGCTCACGGTCGACCCGGCCCGTCGGCTCGCCGGGGCGCTGGGTCTTGCCGACACCGGCAACGTCGAAGTGCGCGTCGACCTGTCGAACGCCGCGGGAACCCTCACGATGGCGATGATCGACACTCACGCGAGCTGGAACGACATGATCGCGCGCCACGCCCCCGACGCGGCGACGCGGGACAAGGTGCTCGCCAACGAGCTGTATGCCACGCTCACGTCGCGGTTCGTGCACAGTCACGACTACGTCGTCGCCGATCGTCTCTACGAGGCGCACTCGAGCGGTCGCTTCGACCTCGTCATCGTCGACACACCGCCGTCGCGAAACGCCCTGTCGATCCTCGATGCGCCCAAGCGCATGCAGCAGTTCTTCGGCAGCCGGTTGCTGCGGCTGCTCACCGGCGGCGGTCAGGCGAGCCTGCTGAACATCGCATCGCGCCCGTTCTTTCTCGTGGCCGACCGCATCCTCGGTGCACGATTCCTCCAGGACATCTCCGAGTTCTTCACCCTGTTCCGCACCCTCGAGAAGGGCGTCGTGCACCACGCGCGCGGTATCGACGAGGTGCTGTCGTCGCCGGCGACCCGCTTCGTCGTCGTGTCGAGCGGCGAACCCGTCGCGTTGCGCGAGGCGAAGCATCTCGTCGGTGCACTCGATGCACGCGGCACCCGCCGCGCCGCCGTCATTCTCAACCGGTTGACACCCCGGCGACGCACGGCGGGGCTCGACGCTGCGGTCGGCGCACTCGGCGGGGGAGTCGACACTCTGCGTGCCGCGGGTCGCGAGCGCGACGCACGAATTCTCGTGCACGCCCTGACGGCGGCCGACCGCACGCTTGCCGCGGTCCGCAGGGAGACCGGCGCGGTCGCGACCGCACGGGGGTGGAGCGACGTCGTCGTCACGGCCGACATGCGCGGGGGTGATCCCGTGGGCGTGGGCGAGCTGATGCAGCTCGCCGACTCCCTCGAGCGGGCAGACTAAGCGTTCAGCATGCCGACCATGGCCGAGATCGCCGAGACGCAGGCGCACCTCGACGACGACACCATCGAACACCTCGGTGCGCTCATCTCCGAATGGGGCATGCTCGCCGACTTCTCGTTCGCCGACCTGCTGCTGTACCTCCCGGTGCGCGGCGAATCGACGACGAACTGGGTGATCGCAGCACAGGTCCGTGCGGCGACCGGACAGACCCTCCATCATCTCGACCTCGTCGGCGAGAAGGCCGACGACGACGAACGCCCGTTGCTCGCAGCCGCGATCGCCGACGGGAACATCCGCAAGGGTGAAATCCACATCCCCGGGCTCTCCGATCCGGCGAGCATGACGGCGATTCCCGTGCGACTCGGCGACCGGATCGTGGCCGTTCTCACGCGCGAAACGAGTTCGGTGACGAGCCGTCGCCCCGGTCAACTCGAGCGCACCTACCTCAGCATCTTCGACGAGTTCGCCCGCATGATCGCCGCCGGATTGTTCCCGTTCCCGGGGCGAGTCGCCGATGCGAGCGTCGCGCCGCGCGTCGGTGACGGCGTCGTCGTCCTCGATGCCAATGCCCGTGTCACGTATGCATCACCGAATGCGGTGTCGGCCATTCGCCGTGTCGGCATTCGCGCCAACGCCGTCGGTCAGAGCCTCGCCGAGCTCGGCTTCGCCGATTCACCCGTGCGCAACTCCTTCGAGCGCAAGGAGCCCGTTGTCGAGGAACTCGACGAGAAACACGACGTCACGCTCCTCGTGCGCAGCATCCCGATCCTGCGCACCGTGCGCAACGACAAGGAAGTCACCGGGGGAGTGCTGTTGTTGCGCGACGTGTCGGAACTTCGCCGCCGCGACCGACTCATCCTCACGAAGGACGCAACGATCCGCGAGATCCACCATCGCGTGAAGAACAACCTGCAGACGATCTCGTCGCTGCTGCGTCTCCAGGCACGGCGTCTCGAATCCGACGAGGCAAAGGCTGCGCTCTCCGACTCGGTGCGTCGCATCCGCACCATCGCCCTCGTGCACGAAACGCTGTCGCGCGAACCGGGCGAGGACGTCACCTTCACCGAGATCGTGCGACCGTTGCTGCAACTCACGCAGGAGAGCCTCCAGTCGAAGGATCGTCCGGTGGCCTTCGCCGTGCGCGGTGACGGCGGACGACTTCCCGCCACCATCGCCACCCCGTTGTCGGTGGTCATTCTCGAGTTGCTGCAGAACGGTGTCGATCACGCCTTCGCCGGTCGCACCGGTGGCGGCAAGGTGCAGGTGCAACTGAGTCGTGACGACGACGCCGACACGCTCCACGTGCGCGTCATCGACGACGGTCGCGGAGTACCCGCCGACTTCGATCTCGCACAGGCGAACGGGCTTGGTCTGTCGATCGTGCGCACGCTCGTCACGACCGAGCTCGGTGGTCGCATCGACATGCGTCGTGCGACGAGTGCGGAACTGGTCGACGCCGGATTCGACGGCGCCGGCAGCGGCACGGTCATTGACCTCGTCGTGCCGGCGAGCGAGACGCGCTAAGCGCCGGCGGGGTGACCCATGCGGCGCATCGCCGCACGTTCGCGGCGGATACGACGACGTTCGTCCTCGCTCGTGCCGCCCCACACACCGCAGTCCTGGTTCGTCGCGAGGGCGAACTCGAGGCACTGGCTGCGTACTTGGCAGTCGTTGCACACGGTGCGGGCGAGCTCGATCTGGCCGATCGCATCGCCGGTGTTGCCGACGGGGAAGAACAGCTCGGGATCGGTGTCACGGCACAGCGCTTCGTTGCGCCACGTGTAGTCGGCTGCCCCGAGGGCCAGGCTCTGGGCGTGCAACGACATCGCCTTGACGCTACGAACGCGCGGGGCGATGTGCAAGGGGTATGCGAGAATTTCGCCGTCGTAATTCGCCGATTCCGCCGCGGGGTGCCCACATGACGCTGATCATCGCCCACAGGGGTGCCTCGCGACGCGCCCCCGAGAACACCGTCGGCGCATTCACGCTCGCCCGCGAACTCGGCTCTGATGCGGTCGAGCTCGACGTGCGTACGAGTGCCGACGGCGTGCTCGTCGTGCACCATGATCCGCACCTTCCCGACGGCCGGGCACTGTGCGAGACGAATCATGCGGATCTGCCCGCAACCGTCCCGACGCTCGACGACGCCCTCGATGCATGCGGCGATCTCGTCGTCAACGTCGAGGTGAAGAACGATCCGCACGAGCCCGATCACGATCCCACCGGACGACGTGCAATCGACACGGCGCGGCTGCTCACCCGGCGCATCGCCGCCGGGTCGGCGCCGGCGAAGTTCCTCGTGTCGTCGTTCGATCGCACGACGATCGACATCGTGCACCGCGAGGAGCCGCGTGTCGGCACCGCGTTTCTCGTCGTCGCCGTCGACGACACGACGTCGCTGTGCGCCGATCTCGCGGCGCACGGACACGTCGCCGTGCATCCCCACCATGCGAGCGTGACCCGCAGCGACGTCGATGCGGCACACCGCGCCGGCATCCGGGTGAACGTGTGGACGTGCGACGATCCCGTGCGCATGACCGAGCTCATCGCGTGGGGCATCGACGGCATCTGCACGAACGTTCCCGACGTCGGCATCGCGGTGCGCGACGGAATGCGCGCGACCTAGCCGCCCCGAGAGCGTCAATCGTTCAGCGGTAGTCGACGTGGCGCGGTCGTACGAGCCGCAACGCATCGGGACTGTGGCGAACGACGAGTCGCGTCGTCTCGCCGATCCAGTCGCCGTCGAGCTGGTAGTCGAACGGGGCGGGGAAGTCGAACACGATCTCGGAGACGTCCGCCGCCATGTCGATGCCGCGCTGCGCCGACAGCGCTCCGCCGCGTACCGACTTCACGAGTGAGCGCAGCATCTGGGTGGTGCGCAACCGCCGGAACGTGACGACGGCGAGCTTCGCATCGAGCGACGCATCGGCCGAGAGACGAATCGGCCGTTTGCCGACGTACGTGTACGGACCCGTGTTCATGACGACGGAGAAGTAGCCGTTCGGGATGTGCCGACCGTCGATCGATGCGGTGAAGTGCGGATGGTCGCGGTCGTAGGTGCGGAACCATGCCGACAGTGCATGGAACGCAAAGAGCGGTTGGCCGACGAAGCGTTTGAACGTGGCCGTGCGCTCGACGGCACGCACGACCGCGGCGTCGTAACCGATGCCGCAGTGGAAGGTGAAGTACCGATCGTTGGCGATGCCGAGGCTGATCGGCGCGAGTGCACCGGCATCGAGACCGGCCGCGAGCTGGGTGATCGCAACGAGCGGATCGTTCGCCAAGCCGATCGAACGGGCAAAGACGTTCGTCGAACCGCCCGGCAGCACGCCGAGCGCCGTCGTCGAACCCGCCAGCCCGGTGGCGACCTCGTTCAGGGTGCCGTCGCCACCAAAGGCGATGACGGCGTCGAGACCGCGTTCGACGGCATCACGGGCGAACTTCGTCGCATGGCCGCGTTCGCTCGTTTCGACAACCTGGACGTCGTGGTGCCGTGCCAGGTACTGGTGGACCTGGACCGTGTTGCGCGGGGTGACCGAGGTGGCGAATGCGTTGACGATGAGCAGGATTCGCAAGGCTCATCACCGTACCAACGGCACCGGGGCGTCACAGGTCACACCCGCGCAGGATGACGAAGCACGGTGATTGCCCGTCCGATTGGGACGTTTATTTACGCGTCCCATCGGGACGTTGTTTGCGCGACCCGTCCGGACGGTGTTTGCCCGTCCGATTGGGACGTTCGTCTGACGAGGGGCCACAATGGACGCCATGAAGATCGTCGTCTGCGTCAAGCAAATTCCCGATCCGGCGAGCCCCGGGGCCCTGGATCCGTCAACGAACACGCTGAAGCGTGACGGCAAACTCATTCTCGACGACTCCGATGCGTACGGAGTCGAGATGGCCCTGCAGCTCGTTGCGGCTGCCGGCGGCGGCGAAGTGAGCATCGTGTCGATGGCGCCGAACGGCGAAACGGCCGGCATGCGCACCGCACTCGCCATGGGTGCGGCCAAGGGTGTGCTCGTCTCGGACCCCGCACTTGCCGGATCCGACGCACTGACGACCGCAAAGATTCTCGCCGCCGCGATCACGAAGGCGGGAATGCCCGACCTCGTCATCGCCGCCACCGAGTCGACCGACGGCTACACCGGCACCGTGCCGGAGCAGATGGCCGAGGTGCTCGGACTTCCGTCGGTGACGTTTGCAAAGAAGGTGAAGGTCGAGGGATCGTCGCTGAAGGTCGACCGTCAGAGCGAGGGTGGATACGACGAAGTCGAGTGCCCGTTGCCGGCGCTCATCAGCGTGACCGCGGGCGTCGTCGAGCCGCGTTACCCGAGCTTCAAGGGAATCATGGACGCAAAGAAGAAGGAGATCGTCACGTGGACCGCCGCCGATCTCGGCGTCACGCCGGTCGGCTGGGCCGGTGCGGGGCAGAAGGTCGTGTCCGTCGCAAAGGCCGAGGAACGCAAGGCCGGTCAGGTCGTCGAGGACGACGGCGAGTCGTTCAACAAGATCGTGTCATTCCTGGAAAATCTGAAAGTGATCTGAGGTAGACGAACCATGTCAAACGTCAACAACGTCTGGGTATTCGCCCAGCTCTCGAACGGCACTCCCACGACGTTCACACTCGAACTGCTCGCAAAGGCCC
>JBIIUH010000085.1:0-5885 GCA_044340075.1 Ilumatobacteraceae bacterium
CGGAAGGGGACCGGCGTGAACTTCGGATAGCTGCACACCGTTCCGAGCACGACGGTCTTGTCCACGTTGCACCGCCGCGCCGCCTCGATGACGTGGGTGCCCATCATGAGGTTGTCGAGGTACAGGGGTGCGGGTTCGACCATGTTGTAACCGATGCCCCCGACTCGGGCCGCGAGGTGCACGACGTGCGAAGGGGAGTGTTCGGCGAACAGAGCATCGGCGACTCCGGGTCGGGTGAGGTCGGCGGCGCGGCGACGCGGAGCGACGACCGTTGCACCCCTGCGCCGGAACGCCTCGACGACGTGGCGACCGAGGAATCCGTTGCCTCCGGTGACGAGAACGGTGCGTGACTGCCAATACGTGGTGTCGTTCGACATCGTTCGTCCATCGTACGTCCGCGGTCAGAATGGGAGCCGTGAACCGTGTTCGGGTGGGGCTGACGCTCGAGCAGTGTTGGCGGGAGTCACCCGGTGGTACCGCGGTTGCCGCACTCGAGACCGCGCACGCACTCGCGCGCCGCGACGATATCGACGTACTTGGCATCGTCGGGCGTCACCGCGACGAACCGGCGGCGGGCTACGAGCCGCGCATCCCGTTGCGACGCCTTCCCGTCGGGGGTCCGTTACTCGTCGAGACGTCGCTGCGTTTCGGTTGGCCGCGCGTCGACAGCGTCGTCGCCGGACTCGACGTCGTGCACTGCACGACGATCATTCCCTTCGCCACCGGTCCCGACCTGCCGCTCGTCGTCACGGTGCACGATCTCGCATTCCGTCACCACCCCGAGTTCTTCACGAAGCGTGGTGTCGACGTGTTCGAGCGCAGCCTCGCGAAGCTGCGCGACGTCGCCGACATGTTGCTGTGTTCGTCGCGCGCGACGATGCACGATTGCAGTGCCGCCGGTTTCGACGACGATCGCCTGCGCCTCGTCCCGCTCGGTGTCGACGTGAAGCCCGCACAGGGCGACCTGCGACGCACCGTGCGCGAGCGCCTCGGGTTGCCGACCGAATACCTCCTCTTCGTCGGAACTCTCGAGCCGCGCAAGAACCTCTCCGGATTGCTCGACGCTCTCGACGTCCTCGGCGCCGCTGCGCCGCCGCTTGTTGTCGCAGGTGCGGCCGGGTGGGGTGACGAAGCGACGCGCGAGCGGCTCGCGCGTTCGGCGAATGTCGTCATGGTCGGACACGTCACCGAGGACGATCTCGCCGCGTTGTACGCCGAGGCACTCGTGCTGTGTTATCCGTCGCTGCTCGAAGGCTTCGGTTTGCCGATCCTCGAGGCGATGGGGCAGGGCACGCCGGTCGTCACGAGCCGCGGCACGTCCACCGAGGAAGTGGCTGGTGGCGCGGCCGTGCTCGTCGATCCGCACGACGCCGAATCGATTGCCGCGGGAATCGCCGATGCGATGTCGCGGCGCCACGAGTTGTCGCAGCTCGGCATGCAGCGTGCCCGCGGCGCGACGTGGGATGCGACGGCCGAACTCACCGCACGTGCGTACCGCGACGTCATCGCCGCGCGCGGAAGGTCGCGCTCGTGACGCAGCGTCGCACGGTTGCCGTGAACATGTTGTGGTGCCGTCCCGGCAAGGTTGGCGGTTCCGAGGAGTATCTCGTTCGTCAACTGCTCGGCCTCGCCGACGTGGCCGAGGCGAAGGTCGGTGTCGACGTCTCCGTCTATGCCCCGCGCGGATTTTCCCGTGCTCATCCCGAGCTCGCCTCCGCATGGCGAGTCGTCGAGGCACCGTCGGACTGCTCACGGCGCCCGGTACGCGTGGCCCTCGAGTCGACGTGGCTCGCCGCACGCACCCGTCATGCCGACCTCGTGCACGACGGCGGGGGAACGTCGCCGTCGGTCGGATCGTCGCCGCGCCTGCTCACCATTCACGACCTCCAGTACACCGAGTTCCCCGAGTACTTCTCGACGGTGAAGCGCGCGTGGTTGGGACGCAGGGTGCCGCGCTCGGCGCGGCGTGCGACGCATATCGTTACGCCAACGCGATTCGTCGCCGACACGGTCGTGCGCACGCTCGGCGTTCCCGCAACGAAGGTCTCGGTCGTGCGACACGGCGTCGAACCCGATCTCGGCGCGCACGCAACGGCCGAAGTCGAGCTGCGCCGTCGTTTCGCCCTCGGCGCGCGCGAGGTTGTCGTCTTTCCCGCGATCACTCATCCGCACAAGAACCACGACTTCCTCCTCGATCTGCTCGCCGGACCGTGGCGCGGACGCGACGTGCAACTCGTCTGTGCGGGCGGCACCGGTCGCGCCGAGCAGACGTTGCGCTCGCGGTGCACCGCGCTCGGTCTCGACGCCCGCGTGACGTTCACCGGTCGCGTCACCCCCTCCGATCGCGACGGTCTGTTGTGCATGGCGACGGCTCTCGTATTTCCCAGTCGCTACGAGGGATTCGGTGCACCCGTGCTCGAGGCGATGGCCCTCGGCACGCCGGTCATTTGCTCCGATCAACCGGCACTCGTCGAAGTCGTCGCCGATGCCGGAATCGTGCGACCGCTGCGCGTCGATGCATGGGCCGACGCACTCGATGCGGTTGCGCAACGGCGCGCCGATCTCGTCGAGCGTGGTCGGCGTCGGGCCGCCGATTTCACCGCGCGCGCATCGGGTGAGGATCTCCTGCGTGCGTACCATCGGGTGCTCGCATGACGCAGTCCACCTCGACGAATGCGACCATTGCTGATTCGACGGCAGATCGCCTGCGCATCGTCGTCGTGTGTCCGCACTTCGCGCCCGACATCGCGCCGACCGGCGTCGTGATGACCCGGATCGTTGCGGAGTGGACGGCGGCGGGACATGAAGTGCACGTCGTCACCGCGCTGCCGTGGTACCGCCGTCACCGCGTCGAGGACGCGTGGCGCGGTCGGCTGTGGCGCACCGAGCGCACGGAGTGGGGCAGTATCCGGCGGCTGCACCCGCTGTCGACGCGGTCGAAGGCGAACATCGTCGGTCGCGCCGTCGGTTTCGTCGTGTTCAGCGTGCTCGCCGCATTCCATGCGGCGCGTATCGGTGGTCGCGGTCGCGTCGATGCCGTCGTTGCGATGTCGCCGCCGCTCACGCTCGGCCTCGCCGGGTGGATTGCCGCCGTTGTGCGTCGGTCGCGTCTCGTGTTCAACGTGCAGGACGTCTTCCCCGATGCCGTCGTCGCCACCGGTGCGGTGCGCAACCGTGCGCTCATCGCGGCAGCCTCGGCGCTCGAGAAGTTCACGTACCGCCGCAGCGCCGCAGTCGTCGTGTTGTCCGACGGTCTCGCCGACAACGTGCGCGCGAAGATGCCCGCCACATTGCGATCCCGCGTCGTCGTCATCGGCAACTTCGTCGACACCGTTGCGATCATCCCGCAGGATCGTCTCACTGCGTACCGCCGCGAACTCGGCCTCGGCGAGCGTCCCGTCGTCATGTACGCGGGCAACGTCGGGTTCTCGCAGGCACTCGACTCGCTCGTCGACCTCGCGCGCGAGATGCCCGACGTCGACGTCGTCATCAACGGCGACGGTGCGGCGCGCCCCGCGTTGCGCGAACGAGCGGCGGCACTGGGCAACGTCGTCTTCGGCGACTACCAACCCGCCGAGCGACTCGGTGAGGTGCTCGCCACTGCCGACGTGCACGTCGTCACGCTGCGCGCCGGTCTCGGTGCGGTGAGCGTCCCGTCGAAGACGTACTCGATCCTCGCCGCGGCACGTCCCGTCGTCGCCGCAGTCGACGCCGATTCGGCGATCGATCGTCTCGTACGCGAATCGGGGGCCGGCACGTGGGTTGCACCCGAGGATTCGCGGGCGCTCGTCGCCGCGGTGCGCACCCTCGTCGCCGACCCGCACCGCGCGCGGGAGATGGGTGCGGCCGGTCGCAGATGGGTCGAGTTGCATGCAACGCCGCAGGCGGTGGCGCGGGCCTACGAACGGGTGATTCGCTCCGCTCGCGGTAGCCTCTGACACTCGTGAGTTCGTCGTCGGCCAACAAGATCGCCCGTCTCGCCGCCAAAGGTCGCCGCGGCGCTGGTCGCGGTGTGCGCGTCTCCGGTGGATCGGTGTTTCCCACGGCCATCGTCGTCGTGCTCGCACTCGGTGCCGCTCTCATCGCGTACGCGCGCCAGACCGACCGCGAGCTCACCGCCGCCGACGTCGCGACCGAGACGTATTACTCCGCCGTCGGCATCTACGTCTGTGACCGCTGGGTCGAACTGCCGGCCCCCGCTGCCGATGCCGCCGCAGAAGAGGCATCCGCCGCGCTCGTTCCCGGGGCATCGGGAGCCGTGTCGTGGCAACCGCAGGTTCTCGCCGGCGAGCGCCGTGCCCGTCTCGGAACGTTGCTCGAGCTGTGGGGTATCACCCTGACGAACGACGCGATCACGTTCCCGAGCGACATCGAGCAGGGTGCCACGCTCACCGAGGCCGATGATGCATGCAACGGTGCGGGTGCATCGCTGCAGGTCGCCAGTTGGTCCGATCCGAACTCCGCCGACACGCGCAAGGTGTCGATCGCCGAATTGTCGTCCGTGCGACTCACCGACAACGGTCAGGCGCTGACGATCGGATTCGTGCCCGAGCGCACCGAACTCGAGGTTCCGCCCGCAGTGGCCGATCTCGCGCCGCTGCTCGCCGGCAACTAGTCCCGCACGCGTCGCGCCGCGATGTTCGCCGTCGTCCTCGTCGGAGGTTTCGGCACCCGACTGCGCCCGCTGACGTACCACGTGCCCAAGCCGTTGTTGCCGGTGGGTCATCGTTCGTTGCTCGAAGATCTCATGGGTCGCCTCGCGCGCGGTGGCGTCACCGATGCCGTGCTCGCCCTCGGCTTCAAACCGGAGCCGTTCCTGCAGGCGTTCCCCGATGCGCAATGCGCGGGCGTGCAACTCCACTACGCAATCGAGGATCGACCGCTCGACACCGCGGGAGCGATCGGTTTCGCGGCACGACAAGTGGGGCTGCACGAGCGCAACGAGACGTTCTTCGTCGCCAACGGTGACGTCATCACCGAACTCGACCTTGCCGCGTTGCGCGCCTTCCATGAGTCGCGTCGCTCGTCCGGTGCACTCGCGACGATCCATCTCACACCCGTCGACGACCCGTCGCAGTTCGGCGTCGTCGAGACCGATGCGCAGGCGCGGGTGCTCGGATTCATCGAGAAGCCGCCGCCGGGCACCACGACGAGTCGTTACGTCAACGCCGGAACCTACGTGTGCGAACCGGAGACGCTCGCTCTCATGCCCGGTGACGAGCCGCTGTCGATCGAACGTGTCGTCTTCCCGCAACTCGCCGGGCGCGGTGCACTCTTTGCGTATCCGACCGACGACTACTGGCTCGACGCGGGACGTCCCGACACGTACCGCCGGGCGAATGCCGATTTGCTCAACGGTCGCCGCGGCACGCCGATCGATCCCGTGCATCCGACGGCACGCGTGTCTCCGAGTGCGCGGATCGTGAACACGATCGTGGGTGCGGGGAGCGTCATCGCCGACGATGCCGTCGTCACGGACAGCGTCATCATGCCCGCGGCGCGCATCGGTCGCGGTGCGCACGTGACGGGCAGCGTCGTTCTCGACGAAGTTGCCGAACGGGCCGACGTCGTCGACGCACTCGTCGCAGTCGTTCCCGATAGCGCGTAGCGCAGCTGCGGCGCGTCTAGCGGAAGAGATCCTCGGCCGCGGGCCGGATGAGTTCGTTCACGGTCGACTCGCGCAACCAGGTGTGGTCGAGTCCGCGCACGATCGCGACGGGGATTCCCGTCGCCTTGCCCATGACGAGCTCGGCGGCCGATGCAACTTCGTCGGCGATCGCCACTTCGGTGACGTTCATCGTGCGACCGAGCGCATCGGGAGTGCCGCGCAGGTCGAGCACCGCGGCGATTCCCGCGACGCCGATGGCGACGTCGGTGAGACCCTT
>JBIIUH010000088.1:0-5140 GCA_044340075.1 Ilumatobacteraceae bacterium
GAGTGACAAGCCGGACGCAAGCAGCGTGATGAAGCGCTCCATCATTTCCCCCTGGTGACTGAACGGTCGGTCACGACTTTTGGGCGTTGCGGCCCGAAGTCGTCCCCCGTTGTCTAGCAGATGGTGACGGGCGTCTCCTTATTGACGACCGTGGGTCGCCCCACGACGCGGTGGTCGATGCGAGCGAGCCGTCGACCGTTATGCCGGACGGCGGCGCAGCGTGCGCTTCGTGCGGGCGACGACCTTCGCCGCACGCGTCGCGGGCTTCGGCGGTTGTTTGACCGCAGGCTTCGGTGCATTCTTCGCCACCGGTCCCGGTGTCGGCTTCGCCGTCGACTTCGCGGGACCGCGTCGTGCCTGCTTCGCACCGGGCTTGGTCACAACCGCACGATCGACCGGCATGAGGCTCACTTCGATGCTTCGTCGGGCATCGTTGTAGCCGGACACGGCGAGCGAGAGTGCCTGACCGATCCGTACGTGTTCGCGCGGGGTGCGCGGCGCGGGATCCGTCATCAATCGCAACGGCAGGTAACCGGCGACGTCGCCGATCCGCACGTACACGCCGTGGGATGCATACGACTCGACTGCACCCTTCACCTTCGTGCCGACCTGGTGACGTGCGCGGAACGTCTCGTACTTCTCGGCGGCGTTCACCGCCGACGGCACCTTGCCCGACGACCTCTCCCCCGCGCGATCCGACGCTTTCTCGGTCGGCCGCTCCGACGTTCTTTCCGGCGCGCGATCTGATGACTTCGTTTTCGGTGTCGGACGGGACGCAGTGGCAGCGCTGCGAGCCGGTCGCGACGGAGGAACGCGCGGGACGGGGCGCGGCAACGCACCGGTTGCACTGCGCGTCGCGGGTCGCAGCAGCGACCCGGTCGCCGACTTCGCAGCACCGGACGCACGTCGCGAGGCGGGGCGTTCGTTCTTCACGCGCACGGGGCTGCGCTCGATGAAGACCCACCCGACGTTCGGCACGGGCTTGCCGCCGATGAGCCGCCCGGAATCGAACAACCAGCCGTACACATCGTGGAATTCCTGGTAGCTGTCGTTCGACAGGATCGCCGCGCCGACCTTGTCGGCGATGGTGAGCACGAAGCCGTCACCGCGACCCAATGCACCGGCGGGCGGCGTGACGAGTTCGGCGTTGGCGATCGCCTCTTGAAACTCGGCGACTTCCTTCTTGTCGATGCGGTGTCCGAACGTCGCGTCGACGACGACCGTCACGGTGACACCGGGAAACTCCTTGAGGAAGGCGAGCACCGCCTCGTTGAGTTGCTTCAGGCTCGGCGCACTGCGTCCCTCGGTGGCGATGTTGCTGCCGTCGACGACGACGTGACCGAGCCCCGACTGTGTCGCGCCCCTGCGCTGCGAGCCCGTCACCACGCGCCGAACGCGCCGTCCATGAGGTCGACGAGTTCCTGGTCGTGGATGACCTTCGAACCCGTCGCCGGACTGCCGGACGCGACGCGCGCCGAGTGGCGCAAGTCGTAGCCCTCGCTCTTCAGACGCCAGATGAGGTGCTCGACGAAGTGCCAGGCGCCCATGTTCTCGGGTTCCTCTTGCACCCAGACGACCTGGCGCGCGTTCGGGTAACGGCGCAGGATGTCGCGCAACTGCGCCTCGGGGAACGGATACAGCTGCTCGACGCGCACGACCGCTGCCGCCGCGCCGCGCTTGTCGCGCTCGGCCATGGCGTCCCACGCCACCTTGCCGCTGCACAACACGACGCGCTGCACCGCCGCCGGATCCTTGACGAACGGATCGTCGAGGGTCTCGCGGAACGAACCGCTCGTGAGTTCGTCGACCTTCGAACGGCTTTCCTTCATGCGCAACGGCTGCTTCGGTGCCATGACGACGAGCGGCTTGCGCACGTCGCGACGCACCTGGCGGCGCAGCAGGTGGAAGTACTGTGCCGCGGTCGTCGGGTACGCCACCTGGATGTTGTCGTCGGCGCACAACTGCAGGAATCGTTCGAGGCGGGCCGAGGAGTGCTCGGGGCCCTGACCTTCGAAGCCGTGCGGCAGCAGCAGGACGAGGCCGTTGGTCTGACCCCACTTGTCCTCTGCGGCCACGAGGTACTGGTCGATGATGATCTGCGCACCGTTGACGAAGTCACCGAACTGTGCCTCCCACAGGACGAGTGCGTCGCGGTTGGTGTGCGAGTAGCCGTATTCGAAGCCGAGCGCGGCGTACTCGGAGAGCAGCGAGTCGTACACCCAGAACGGCGCGCGCGCACCGGGAAGTGCGCGCAGCGGGGCGAACTTGCGCTCGTTCATGTAGTCGATGAGCATCGCGTGGCGGTGGCTGAACGTGCCGCGCCGCGAGTCCTCGCCGGCGAGTCGCACCGGCGTGCCCTCCATGACGAGCGAGCCGAAGGCGAACGCCTCGCCCAGTGCCCAGTCGACCTCGCCCGCTCCGCGGAACATCTCGTCGCGCTGCTCGAATTGCTTGAGCAACTTCGGATGCACGGTGAAGCCGGCCGGGTACGCACCGAGCCCGTCGTAAATCTGCCCGAGCAATGCACGATCGACGCCGGTGTTGACGTGCGGCAGCACACCGGCGGGTGCCGGCGGCTTGGGCACCTTCATCGTCGACTTGCCCTTGGCGCGTGCAGTGTCGAGCGAACCCTGCAACTTGTTCTGGTAGTCGGTGAGCGCGGCCTCGGCTTCGTCGACCGTGATGTCGCCGCGCTTCACCAGCGTCTCGAGGTACAGCTTGCGCACGCTGCGACGCTCCGCGATCGCCTTGTACATGAGCGGCTGCGTGTAACTCGGATCGTCACCTTCGTTGTGACCGTGACGGCGGTAGCAGATGAGGTCGATGACGACATCCTTGTGGAAGCGCTGGCGGTAATCGAAGGCCATCTTCGCCACCCGCACGCACGCCTCGGGATCGTCGCCGTTGACGTGGAAGATCGGAGCACCGACGGTCTTTGCGACGTCGCTGCAGTACTGCGACGAGCGCGCATACTCGGGCGACGTCGTGAATCCGATCTGGTTGTTGATGATGACGTGCACCGTTCCACCGACGCGGTAGCCGCTCGTGTCGCTCATTGCGAGGCATTCGGCGACGAGACCCTGACCCGCGAACGCAGCGTCACCGTGAATGAGCAGCGGCAGCACGCTGTACGACAGCGGCGGGTCGATGCGATCCTGCATCGCGCGCACCATGCCGAGCACGATCGGATCGACAGTTTCGAGGTGGCTGGGGTTCGATGCAAGTTCGATGTGCATCGAACGACCCGACGGCGACGTGTACGAGCCGACGCTGCCGAGGTGGTACTTGACGTCACCCGAACCCTGCACCGACGTGGGGTCGATGTGTCCCTCGAACTCGGAGAAGATCTGGTCGAGGCTCTTGCCCATGACGTTGGCGAGCACGTTGAGTCGACCGCGGTGCGCCATGCCGAGGATCGCACCGTCCATGCCGGCATCGGCGGCCAGTGACAACACCTTGTCGAGAACGGGAATCGTTGATTCGGCACCCTCGAGTCCGAAACGCTTCGTGCCGACGTACTTCGTCGCGAGGAACCGCTCGAACGCCTCGGCGGCATTCAGCCGCTCCATGATGCGGCGACGGTCCGGTTCGAACGCGTCGACACCGTGTCCCTCGACGCGCTCCTGGACCCAGCGCTGTTCCTCGGTGTTCTGGATGTGCATGTACTCGATGCCGATCGTTCGGCAGTACGCATCGCGCAAGACGTGCAGCAGGTCGCCGAGAGTCGACTTCTTCACTCCACCGACGCCACCGGTGGCGAATTCGCGGTCGAGGTCCCAAATGGTGAGGCCGTACGTTGCCGGGTCGAGCTCCTTCGGCATCCGCGGTTCCTTCCACCGCAGCGGATCGAGGTCGGCGATGAGGTGGCCGCGCACGCGGTGTACGCGAATGAGCGTCGCGACCTGCATCTGCTTGTGTGCGAGGAGATCGGGATCGTCGAGGTTGTTGTCGTCGTTGCGCCAGCGCACCGACTCGTACGGCACTCCGAGACTGCGGAACACTTCCTCGTAGAAACCGTGTTCGCCGAGCAGCAACTCGGCGACGCGCTTGAGGAACAGACCGCTCTCCGCACCCTGGATGATGCGGTGGTCGTACGTGCTCGTCACGGTGACGACCTTCGAGACGCCGAGACGGGTGAGCGTGCGCTCGTCACTGCCGGCGAACTCGGCCGGGTAGTCGATCGATCCGACTCCGACGATGACGCCTTGGCCGACCATCAGGCGCGGCACCGACTGCAGCGTGCCGATCGTTCCCGGGTTCGTGAGGCTGATGTTGGCGCCCTGGTAATCCTCGAGCGTCAACTTGTTGTTCTTCACCTTGCGCAGGATCTCTTCGTAGGCGAGGAGGAATCCGTTGAAGTCGAGCGTGTCGGCGGCCTTCAACACGGGCACGACGAGCGTGCGCTGACCGTCACCCTTGTCGACGTCGACGGCGAGTCCCATGTTCACGTTCGTGTGACGCTGCAAACGGGGCTTGCCCTCGGCATCGGGGACGAACACGTTCTTCATGTTCGGTACGCCGTCGACGATTGCGCGCACGACCGCGTAACCGATGAGGTGCGTGAACGACACCTTGCTCTGACCGGTGCGCTGGCGGTACCCGTTGATGACGCGACGGTTCACCTCGAGCAACTTCGCCGGAACCTGGCGCACGCTCGTGGCGGTCGGCACGACGAGGCTCTTGTCCATGTTCGTGGCGATCGCGGCGGCGACGCCGCGCATCGGCTCGGGTTCGCCGGGGGCAACGACGTCGGCGCGACGAATCGGCTCGACGGCCTGGTGCGGAACGATCGACGGTGCGGCCTTCTTCGGCTTCGCCGCGCCGTTGGACGAGGGCGCCTCGCCAACTGCGGGCTGTGCGGCGACGACGGGTGCGGTGCCGGCCGGGGTGAAATCGCTGAAGAACTCGCGCCACTGGTCGGAGACGGCGGCCGGGTTGTCGCGGAACCGCTCGTACATCTCCTCAACGAGCCAGGAGTTCGCGCCGAAATCCTCCCCCGACTGGGGGTTCGAGGTGACTGTCACGGCAGTCATCGTACTCTTTTGCACCTTCGCGAAACGGCGCGAATGGGTGGGTCGTGCGTCGCACGACCCACCCATTCGGCAGCGGGCACGGGGCCCGAATTCAATTCAGGGTGATC
>JBIIUH010000089.1:0-5133 GCA_044340075.1 Ilumatobacteraceae bacterium
CGAGACGTGGCCGAGATCGAAGAGCACCTTGTGCCAGAAGCGTGCATAGAGAAGGTGCAGCACCGCGTGCTCGACACCACCGACGTACAGGTCGACGCCACCGGTGTGCCCCTCGGTCGTCGGGCCCATCCAGTACCGCTCAACCTCGGAGTCGACGAAGGCGTTCGCATTCGTCGGATCGAGGTAGCGCAGTTCGTACCAGCACGAGCCGGCCCACTGCGGCATCACGTTCACCTCGCGGCGGTACGTGGCGCGGGGGAGCTTCTCGCCGGTGATCGGATCGTCGAGCGACAACTCGACGCGCATCCACTCGGGTTTGCGCGCAAGCGGGGGAATCGGATCGGTCGTTTCGTCGTGCGGGTCGAGCGCCTGGGGCTTGAAGTCGGACAGCTCGGGAAGCGTGACGGGAAGTTGGTCGCCGGGCAGTGCGACGGGCATGTCATCGTCGTCGTACACGATGGGGAACGGCTCGCCCCAGTAGCGCTGGCGCGAGAACAGCCAGTCGCGCAACTTGTAATTGACGGTTCCACGACCGAACCCGCGCTCATCCAGCCAGGCGATCGTGCGTGCCTTCGCGGCGGCCATCTCGTCGAGCCCGTCGAGCACGAGCGAGTCGTTGCGTGAATTGACGTACGTTCCCTCGCCGACGAACGCCTCGGGCCACGTCGTGCAATCGAGCGACGGAGCAACGTTTCGCTCGGCGAACCATGCCGCCGGCGGCTGCTGGGTGGCGACGATCGGCAGGTCGAAGCGGCGGGCGAATTCGAAGTCGCGCTGATCGCCCGACGGCACCGCCATGATCGCCCCCGTTCCGTACCCCATGAGCACGTAATCGGCGACCCACACCGGCACTTGCTTGCCGGTGACCGGGTTCGTGGCCGTTGCGCCCGTCGGCACGCCGGTCTTCGTGCGGTCGTCGGCCTGGCGGGCCGCATCGGTGGCGGCGCGCGCCTCGCGCACGTAGTCGTCGACTGCGTTGCGGTGCTCGGCGGTGGTGAGTGCCGCAACGAGCGGATGCTCGGGGGAGAGCACGATGAAGGTGGCGCCGAAGAGAGTGTCGGGGCGCGTGGTGAACACCTCGATGTCGCCCTTGGGTGTGGCGAAGCGCACGAATGCGCCCTCGCTGCGGCCGATCCAGTTGCGTTGCATGAGCTTGATCGACTCGGGCCAGTCGAGGCGGTCGAGATCGTTGAGCAGGCGGTCGGCGTACTTCGTGATGCGCATCGTCCACTGGCGCATGTTGCGCTTGAAGACGGGGTAGTTGCCGATGTCGCTGCGACCCTCGGCAGTGACTTCCTCGTTCGCGAGGATGGTTCCGAGACCGGGACACCAGTTGACCGGTGCGTCGGCGAGGTACACCAGGCGGTGTGCGTTGAGCAGTTCCTTGCGCTCGCGCGACGACATCGCATTCCACGGTGTCGAGCCCGTATCGCGCGATCCGGATGCGAACTCGGCGACCAGTTCGGAAATCGGACGGGCGCGCCCCGCGCGTTGGTCGTACCACGAGTTGAAGATCTGCAGGAAGATCCACTGCGTCCAGCGGTAGTAATCCTCGTCGGTCGTGCTGATGCTGCGCCGCGCATCGTGACCGAGGCCGAGACGACGCAGCTGGCGGCGCATCGTGGCGATATTCGCCTCGGTGTTGATCCGCGGATGGATGCCGGTGGCGATCGCATGCTGCTCGGCGGGCAGACCGAACGAGTCGTAGCCGAGTGCATGGAGCACGTTGTGGCCCGTCATCCGCTTGAAGCGGGCGTACACGTCGGTACCGATGTAACCGAGCGGGTGGCCGACGTGGAGTCCGGCACCCGACGGATACGGGAACATGTCGAGTACGAACAACTTGTGGCGCCCGGCGATGCGGGCGGGATCGGCGAGCGGGCCGGCAGGGTTCGGGGCCTCGTAAGTGCCACGGTCCTCCCACAACTGCTGCCACTTCGTCTCGATCTCGTTGGCGAAACGGGCGTTGTAGCGCAGTGCGGGGGTCTTGTCGGTGGCGCTCATCGCGCCTTTACGTTACTTCCGTATCGTGGATGCATGGCTCGTGCACGACGTCGCTCCCCGTCATTTCGGCCCGACACACGTCGTCGCAGCGAGCGCACCGCGCGACTGAGCGAGACGCTCCGCGAGGTCATCGCCGACGAACTCGCCAAGATCGACGACGACCGTTTGTCGCTCGTGTCGATCACGAGCGTCGACGTCGACTCCGAGATGAACCGCGGCATCGTGTACTTCGACTCGATGACCGGCGAGGAGGGTGACGCCGAGATCGTCGAAGCCCTCGGCGAGCACCGCAAGCGGCTGCAGTCCGAGATCGCCCGCCAGGTGCAGTCGCGCCGCACGCCCGTGCTGCAGTTCGCCCCCGACGAAACCATCCGTGCCGCCGCGCGCATCGACGAGTTGCTGCGCCGCGACGCCGAGCGTCACCGCACCGGCACGAACGAATAGCCCGGTCGTCATGGCACGACGTCCGGCGCAGATGCACGGGTTCTGTCTCGTCGACAAGCCGGCGGGCATGACGAGTCACGACGTCGTCGGTCGTCTGCGCCGCCGGTTCAACGAGCGACGCATCGGCCATTCGGGGACCCTCGACCCCGATGCAACCGGTGTGCTGATCGTCGCCGTCGGCAACGCGACGCGCCTGTTGCGGTTCTTTTCCGATCTGCCGAAGACGTACACGGCGCGGTTCATCGCCGGTGCCGCCACCGACACGCTCGACGACTCGGGCGTCGTCACCCGCACTGCCGACATGTCGGGGGTGACGCTCGCCGATGCGCGCCGCGTCGCCGCATCGCTCACGGGACGCATCATGCAGGTGCCGCCGATGGTGTCGGCGATCAAGATCGACGGCAAGCGTCTGCACGAGCTCGCCCGGGAGGGGATCACCGTCGAGCGCGAGGCCCGCGAAATCGAGGTGTACTCGTTCGACGTCGAGGGCCCCGTCGAGGTGCGCGACGGCAATCCCGTGTTCGACGTGACGGTGACGTGTTCGTCGGGAACGTACGTGCGCACGCTGGCCGACGACTTCGGCACGGCGCTCGGCGGATGTGCGCATCTCGGCAACCTGCGTCGCCGCGCAATCGGGGAGTTCCGTGTCGGTGAATCGGCTCGTGACGACGATTCGATCGATGTCGCCGAGTTGCGCACGGTGTCGGCGGGGCTTGCGCACCTGCCCCGCGTCGTCGTCAACGAGGAGGTGGCGCGGTGGGTGCTCACCGGCCGACCGCTCGCTGCGGTACAACTGGGAGTCGAACCGACTGCGGCGGCGGCAACACCCGACGCCGTCTGTGTCGTCGTCGACGACCACGATCGTGTGCTCGCCGTGTACCGCATCGGTGACACGTGCCGACCCGAGGTCGTACTTCCCGCACCGTTAGCGTGACACGACGTGCACGTCGTCTCTTCGCCGTCCCGCGAGGCCGTGCGTGCGGCACTGGGTGACCGCCGCAGCGTTGTCACGATCGGTGCATTCGACGGAGTGCACCGCGGTCACCTCGCGGTCATCGGTGAGGTCATTCGCCGTGCCCGCCTGAGCGATTCGGCGTCCGTCATCGTCACCTTCGAGCGGCACCCTGCATCGGTCGTGCGTCCCGAGTCGGCCCCGTTGCTGCTCACCGACACCGAGCAAAAGCTCGAACTGCTCGCCGCCACGGGGGTTGACGCCACGATCGTCGTGCCGTTCGGAGAACGTGAGGCGCAGGAGTCGGCGACGAGTTTCGCCGAGCGCGTCTTCGTCGATGCGCTGCACGTGCGCGACATCGTCGTCGGCGAGGACTTCCACTTCGGTCACCGTCGCAGCGGCAACGTGGCCTTTTTGCGCACGATGGGTGCCGACCACGACTTCGTCGTCGAGCCGCTGGTGCTCGTCACGCATGCCGTCGACGGCAACGCCCCGACGAGTTCGACCGCGATCCGTGCGGCACTGAAGCTCGGTGACGTTCGCACGGCTGCGCTCATGCTCGGTCGCGACCACGAATTGCGCGGTGTCGTCGTGCAGGGTGATCAACGCGGTCGCACGATCGGCGTGCCCACGGCGAACGTCGCCGTGCCGACGAACATGTGCCTGCCCGCCGAAGGTGTGTATGCCGGCTTCGCCGTGCTCGCCGACGGATCACGTCATGCCTGTGCCATCAACCTCGGCCGTCGCCCCACGTTCTATGCCGACGCCGAACACGCCCTGCTCGAGGCGCACTTGTTCGACTTCAGTGGCGATCTCTACGGGCAGCGCATCGCCGTGTCGTTTCGCGAGCGTCTGCGCGGCGAGCGGGCCTTTGCCGGCATCGACGAACTGAAGGCACAACTGCAGAGCGACCTCGTCGCGGCACGCAACGCAACGGCCTGAGTCACCGAACAACGATCAAGTCACGACCGGAACGGTCGCAACGCGTTACACGAGCGAGTAGAGAGTGCTGCGGCGCTGCAGCGGTCGCCCGAGCGGGGCGACGAGATCGGCGAAGCGCGACTCGTCCATCGCCTGGCCGTGGCTGGCACCCGCGGCGCGCGAGATGTTCTCGTCCATGAGCGTGCCACCGAGGTCGTTGCAACCTGCCTGCAGCAGCTGACGCGTGCCGGCGACACCGATCTTCACCCACGACGCCTGGACGTTGTCGATGAGGCCGCGGTACGCGAGACGCGCAATGGCGTGCACGAGCAACGTCTCGCGAAACGTCGGGCCGCGGCGCGACTTGCGCTGCAGATAAATGGGTGAGGCCATGTGCACGAACGGCAGCCCGACGAACTCCGTGAAGCCGCCCGTTTCCTTCTGCAGGTTGCGCGTGACGATGAGGTGACGCACCCAGGCGCGGGGCGATTCGATCGAACCGAACATCATCGTGACGTTCGAGCGCAGGCCGACCGAATGGGCGACGCGATGTGCTTCGAGCCACTCCTCGGTGTTCACCTTGTCGGAGCACAGCACCGCACGCACCTCGTCGTCGAGGATCTCGGCGGCGGTGCCGGGCAGCGATGCCAGACCCGCCTCGCGGAGCCGCGTGAGGTACGCCGCGAGCGGTTCGCCGAGACGGCGCGCCCCCTCGGTCACTTCGAGAGCGGTGAAACCGTGGATGTGGATGCCCGGTGCAGCCTCCTTCACTGCGCGGGTGACGTCGATGTAATAGTCGCCGTCGAAGTCGG
>JBIIUH010000090.1:0-5120 GCA_044340075.1 Ilumatobacteraceae bacterium
ATGGAGCTTCGCCTCGACCGCAAGGTCGCAGAGCGCCGCATCTATCCGGCCATCGACGTCGACGCCTCCAGTACGCGACACGAAGAGTTGCTCTTCGATCGCAAGCAGTTGCAGATGGTGTGGAAGCTGCGCCGCGTGCTCAGCGGTCTCGCCGCCGACGGCAACGCCGCACCGGGTCTCGAGTTGCTCATCGATCGCCTGAAGACCTTCAAGACGAACGACGAATTCCTCGCCGAAATCGCCAAGCAACCGTCCGCGTAGTACCTCGCCGTTGCCGGTAGTTCGACACACTTGCGGGATGCAATCGTGAACGCCGACGGCGAAGCCGCGGCGGAGCGCCGACCGACGCTGCGCCTGCGCGCGGCAACATCGTCGCTCGGCATCGACGACGAACCGCGCGACGTCGAGCTCGGGCGCGTCGGAGCGATGGTGCGCGGCGGACGCCTGTGGATCGATGCGACGGACTTCGCCGAACGCGACGCGCTGCGTGCACTCGGTGCGGCACTTCTGTGGGCGGTGCGCAACGGCACCGACGGCATCGGCGTCGTCGCCCGGGATCACTCGGGTGTCCTCGCCCGCCAGGCCAACTACTTCTCCCTGCCGGTCGAGGTGTTCGCGGTGGGCGAGCGCGGCGTCCTGCCGGCCGAGCGTGCCGCACACGAACGCGTCGAGCCGCGCGGCGATCATCTCGTGCTCGCCGAGAACGTCCGTCGTGCACGCGCCGACGTCGTCATCGAACACGGTGTCGTGTCGGGTGAGGTACTCGGGCTCGAAGTGTGCCGTGTCGTCGACGAGGACTCCGGACCGCGCCTGCGCGTCGGTGTCGGTGCGCACGACCGCGAAACGTTCCAGATGGTGCACGGAGACGACGCCGACGTCACGCAACTCGCCCGCGTCGTCGCCGAGGTCGCGGAATTCCGCCGCGATCCGGCACAACGCCACCCGCTCGCACGACTCGCGGTCGAGCGGGCACTGCGCCACCGTGCGCTCGTCGATCCGCAGCGCGTGGGAATGCGTGACCTGCAGCCGATCGAGCCGCCACTGCGCCGCGACAACGTGAAGGATCCGGTGCCGTGCTGCGCCACGGGTACGGGCATCGACGGTCGTCCGGCACTCGTCGTCTTTGCCGGTGGCCTGGAGCCGATGTTGCTGCCGTTCGCCGCCGATGCGATCGACCGTGTCGATCGGTCGGCGGAGTTGATCGTCGCGACGACGGAGAAGTCGACGTTGCCGACGATCGCGCAGCTCGCGGCATCGATGCGCCGCACCGTCACGTTCGTGCACGCCTAGCCTGAACGCGTGCGTCAACGACTCGCGGCGATTCTCGCGGACTTTGCGCGCCTCGAGGCGAGTCTCGCTTCACCCGACGTTCTGTCCGACCAGACGAAATTGCGCGACGCATCGCGGCGCTACAAGCAGATGGGTCCGCTCGTCGCCTGCATCCGCGAGTACGACGACGTCCAGTCGACCCTCGACGTTGCACGTGAACTCATCGACGGCGCAACCGGTGCCGAACGCGAGGCGCTCGATGCCGAACGTGTCACCGCGCAACGGCGGCTCGAGCAGATCGAGGAGCGCCTGCGGATCCTCCTCATTCCGCCCGATCCAAACGACGGCAAGAACCTCATGCTCGAGATCCGCGGCGCCGAAGGTGGCGAAGAAGCGAACTTGTTCGCCGGCGAACTCCTCGACATGTACCGCGCATATTGCACCCGGCAGGGCTTCGGGTTCGAGGTGCTGCAAATGGACCGCTCACCGATGGGTGGCATCAACCAGGCGACGGTGCTCGTGAAGGGAGAGGATGCGTGGAACAAGCTGCGTTTCGAGGGCGGACCGCACCGTGTGCAGCGCGTTCCCGTCACCGAGAGCGCGGGGCGGATCCACACATCGTCGGCAACCGTCACCGTCATGCCGGAGGCCGAGGAAGTCGATCTCCACATCGATGAGCGCGACCTGCAGATCGACGTGTACCGCGCCGGTGGTCCCGGTGGTCAGGGCGTGAACACGACCGACTCGGCGGTGCGCATCACCCACAAGCCGAGCGGTGTCGTCGTTGCGATGCAGGACGAGCGCAGTCAGCTGCAGAACCGGATCAAGGCGATGCAGGTGTTGCGCACACGGATCCTCCAGAAGATGGAGGACGAGCGGGAAGCCAAGGCATCGGCCGAGCGTCGTGCGCAGGTCGGCAAGGGTGGTCGCGGCGAGAAGATCCGCACGTACAACTACAAGGAGAACCGGATCACCGATCACCGCATCGGTTTCACCCTGTACCAGTTGCAGGATGTGCTCGCGGGCAACCTCGACCCGGTCATCGACGCGCTCACTCTCGAGTACCAGGCGGAGCGACTCGCCGAGCAGGTGAGCGTCGGCGAACCCGCCTGATGCTCCTGATGCAAGGGCCTGTACAACCGGGTCGTTGCGCACCGGACCGGACATGAGCGACTTTTCCACCTGGCGCGAAGTGGTCGCCGACGTCACCGCCGAAATCGGTGATGCGCGCGAGGCGCGGTGGCTGTGCGAGGACGCCGCCGGGGCCGATGCGGCCGAATTCGATCTACTGCTCGACGACGCCGTGACGATGCGGATGGGAATCGCGCTGCGGAACATGGTCGCGCGACGGATGTCGGGTGAACCGCTGCAGTACGTGCTCGGTCACTGGTCCTTCCGTCGCCTCGACGTCATGGTCGATCGTCGCGTCCTCATTCCGCGTCCGGAGACGGAACGACTCGTCGATCTCGCCCTCGACACCGCACGGGGAATGGATGCACCCCGTGTCATTGCCGATCTCGGCACGGGTTCGGGGGTCATCGCGCTGTCCCTCGCCGCCGAGTTGCCGCTCGAGGGGACGACGGTGCTCGCCACCGACGTGTCGACCGATGCGCTCGACGTCGCCCGCGCGAACCTCGCGGGAATCGGTCGCGCGGCGGTGAACGTATCGCTGTGGTCGGGCGACTGGTGCGCGGCACTGCCCGCCGCGTACCGCGGTGCGATCGACGTCATCGTCGCCAATCCGCCGTACATCGCCGTCGCCGACCCCGCAGTCGAGGCGATCGTCGTCGATCACGAACCGCACACGGCGTTGTACTCCGGCGCCGACGGACTCGACGCGATACGGACAATCGTCGCGCAGGCACCGCACTGGTTGTCGGCGCGCGGACGGTTGCTGCTCGAGATCGGACACGAGCAGGGAGATGCGGTGCGCGCGATGCTCGCCGGTACGGGATGGCGCGAGGTGACGGTTCACGCCGATCTCACCGGCCGGGATCGTTTTGTGACGGCGCACGCGCCGACCGGAGCGTCGTTCGTCTCGTAGGCTCGGGGCGATGACGACGGGTGCCACGAAGCGGATTGCAATCGGTGCCGATCACGCCGGATTCGAACTGAAGCAGCACCTCGTCGGGTTCCTCGGTGCGCGGGGCTACGCCGTCGACGATCACGGCACGCATTCGGCGGAATCGACCGATTATCCGCACATTTGTGCCGGTGTGGGCCGGGCCGTGCGCGACGGTCGCGCCGACGTCGGCATCGTTCTCGGTGGCAGCGGACAGGGCGAACAGATCGCGGCGAACAAGGTGCGGGGAGTACGCGCCGCGTTGTGCAACGACGAGTGGCTCGCCCGCATGGCCCGCGAGCACAACGATGCGAACGTCCTGTCGATGGGCGGACGGGTCGTCGACGCGGCCGCAGCCGAGCGAATCGTCACGATTTTTCTCGACACGGCGTTCGAGGGTGGGCGTCACGCACGACGTGTAGCACAATTGTCCGACATCGAAGCCGAGGAGCGCTGATGCCTTTCCCCTCCGAATCCCATCCCGACGTCGAAGTGACGCGACTCATCGCCGCGGAACGCGAGCGGCAGGTCACCGGGCTGCAACTCATCGCCAGCGAGAACTTCACGTCACCGGCCGTCATGGCGGCAACCGGTTCGGTGCTCACGAACAAGTACGCCGAGGGTTACCCGGGCAAGCGGTACTACGGCGGCAACGCAATCATCGACGAGATCGAGGCGATCGCCATCGAACGGGTGAAGAAGTTGTTCGGCGCCGATCACGCCAACGTGCAACCGCATTCGGGGGCGAGTGCGAACATGGCCGTGTACCAGGCGCTGCTGTCGCCGGGAGACGCGGTCCTCGGACTCAGCCTCGATCACGGCGGCCATCTCACCCACGGCAGCCCCGTGAATGCGAGCGGAATCTTCTACGACTTCACCTCGTACAAGGTCGGGGTGAACGACGAACGAATCGATTTCGACGAAGTGCGCCGTCTCGCGCTCGAGGTTCGACCGAAGCTCATCGTCGCCGGAACCACGTCGTATCCGCGCCGCATCGAGCCCGAGCCGTTCCGCAAGATCGCCGACGAAGTCGGTGCGCTGATGATGTTCGACATCGCCCACCTCGCGGGTCTCGTTGCCGGTGGTGCGCACCCGAATCCGGTTCCGTACGCCGACGTGGTCACGTTCACGACGCACAAGACGCTGCGCGGACCGCGCGGCGGATGCATCCTCGCCAAGGCGCAGTACGCAACGGCGATCGACAAGGCCGTCTTTCCCGGGCAGCAGGGCGGACCGCTCGAGCACGTCGTTGCGGCAAAGGCCGTTGCATTCCACGAGGCGTTGCAGCCCGAATTCGCCGATTACGCCCGCCAGATCGTGCGCAACGCGTCCGCCCTCGCCGAGGCGCTCGCGACGCGGGGATTTCGTCTCGTGTCGGGCGGAACCGACACGCACATGATGGTCGTCGATCTGCGGCCGTTCGATGCCGAGCTCACCGGTAAGGAGGCGCAACTCGTGCTCGACCGGGCCGGGATCACGCTGAACAAGAACACCGTTCCGAACGATCCGCGCAGTCCGTTCGTCACGTCGGGCGTGCGCATCGGCACGCCGTCGGTGACGACGCAGGGGATGACCGAGGCGCAGATGCCGGTCATCGCCGATTTCATCGTGACGACGTTGAAGGGCCGCAACGACGACGCCATCGTCGCCGACGTTCGTGCCCAGGTCGCGCGACTGTGCGCGGAGTTCCCGCCGTACAAGGACTGACGACCGCGACACGTCGATGACCGATCTCGGTTCGTACCTCATCGTCGGTCTCGTCGCCGCCGTCGTCACCGCCGTGGCGACA
>JBIIUH010000091.1:0-5104 GCA_044340075.1 Ilumatobacteraceae bacterium
GATGAGGGGTACGTGGCGCACCGGTGCCCGGTCGAGCACGGCGCCCGACGCCGGGTCGTAGCGCACCTCGATGGCGCGGGGCTTGGTGGGGTCGCGGCGCAGGTAGCCGAGCTTCTGCAATGCCGCGAGATGGCTGTGCACGGTGGCCGACGACGACAGGCCGACGGCCTCGCCGATTTCGCGAACCGATGGCGGATAGCCCCGTTCGCGCATCGCCTTGTCGATGAAGGCGAGGATTTCGCGCTGCCGGTCGGTCGGGCGCTGGGTCGGTGATGTGGGGTCTGCAGCCATGCGGGCCAGCGTACGCGTGTTCGCCCCCGAGATCAAACATATGTTCGCCGGAAGGTTGGCAACCGAACACCCGTTCGCTAAGGTGATCCCCGTGAACGAACACCTGTTCGCCCACCTCCCGTCGTCCTGGCGCTTTCTGCGTCTGAACATTGGGAGCCAGAAAAGTCTGAAGATCTCGGTTCGGAGTGTCTCCGCCGCGCCGGACCGAGATCTTCTGCACAACACCCCGTCCGTAAGGAGGATGTCATGAGTGCCATCGTCACCGCCCTGCCCACGTCCCGTCCCTTTGCCCCCCGCGCGAGCCGCCCGGCCGCTCGCTCGACTGGTCGTCGATATGGTCTCGCCGATTCGTCCCGGCCCGCCCTGCGGGTCGTGCGTGCCACCGAGTACCGGGCGCACAACCCGTCCCGCCGTCGTCCGTCGGTTGCCGTCATGGCGCTCGTTGGTGTCGCCGTCGTCGCCGCTGTCGCCCTCGGTGGGTTGTTCGGGGCCCGGGCCGCAGCCGACTCCGTCACCGCGGGTCGCCCGGCCGAACCCCTGTACGTCATCGCCGAGCCCGGCGACACGTTGTGGTCGATCGCCGCGCGCATCGCACCGAACGCATCGATCACCGAGGTCGTCGATCAACTCGTCGTTCTCAACGGCACGTCGATCACGGCCGGCCAGGCAGTGCGCGTTCCCTGAGCATCTACTGATCGCTTCATGCGGCGTTCGCTCGCGGCGTCGCGCGACGCTCCACCTATGATGCGAGCGCGTGAAGTGCCCGGCATGCGGTTTCCATGATTCGCGGGTCGTTGACTCGCGGTCATCCGACGACGGCAACGTCACACGTCGGCGGCGCGAGTGTCTCGAATGCGAGGTCCGCTTTACCACCTACGAGCGCATCGAAGAACGCCCGCTGCTCGTCGTCAAGCGCAGCGGCGAACGCGAAGCCTTCGACCGCGACAAGCTCATTCGCGGCCTGTCTTCGGCCTCAACGGGTCGTCCGGTCACTCCCGAACAACTCGATGCACTGGCCCGCGGGGTGGAGGAGTCGTTGCGCAGCCTCGGCACCGACGTGCGCAGTGCCCAGGTCGGCAGCGAAGTTCTCAAACGTCTGCGCCGCATCGATGAAGTTGCGTACCTGCGCTTTGCAAGCGTGTACAAGAACTTCGACGATGCCGACGACTTCAAGCGCGAGCTCACGCTGCTCGAGAAGCGTTCGGTGGCAAAGACCAAACGCAAGCAGTGATCGTCGCCGCACACGCGGTGGTGACATTCGTACCCGACGAACGTTCTTCATCGTGTTCGCTGAACTCACAGCAAAAACACAACTTGTCCACTTCCAATCCACAGCGATCGGCGCCTACAGTGACGTCACTGAATCGAGAATTCCCGGCTCTGTTGCGGCGACGTAACTTTCCTCGGGGATGCTTGACGAAGGGGAATGACACTCCTGTAAGATGCCTCTACCGGTTGTGGGCGGATCCGCAATGGGGGTCGGATCCATACCACCTGTAGTGGTTCAGCGTCGAACCGCTGGGGGATCCGGGCCTGTTGCGGGGTATCCCACTTTCGGTCACTTCGCGTCAACTAAACAATGTCTCCCACGGTTTACAAATTGGAAAGGTCAGCAATATGTCCATCGCACCAGAGCGTCTCTCGATCGGCATCCGTCGCCACTTCACAACGTCCGATGTCCATCCCTACGACATGGTGTCGTGGGAGAAGCGCGATGCGCGCATCAGCAACTGGAAGGACGGCTCCGTCGCGTTCGAACAGCTCGGTGTCGAGTTCCCCGAGTCGTGGTCGTTGAACGCGACGAACATCGTCGCGCAGAAGTACTTCCGTGGAACGCTCGGCACCGCCGAGCGCGAAACATCGCTGCGTCAGGTCATCGACCGTGTCGCCAACACGATCGCCGATTGGGGCATTCAGGGCGGTTACTTCGTCGATGACGAAGAAGCCGAGGCATTCCGCAACGAACTGAAGTTCATCCTCGTCACCCAGCGCGCAGCGTTCAACAGTCCGGTGTGGTTCAACATCGGCGTGAAGGGCGTGCCGCAGCAGGCGAGCGCATGCTTCATCCTCTCGGTCGACGACACGATGGACGCGATCCTCAACTGGTACCGCGAAGAGGGCGTCATCTTCAAGGGCGGCTCGGGTGCGGGCATCAACCTGTCGGCCATTCGCAGCAGCGCCGAACAGTTGAAGGGCGGCGGCACCGCGTCGGGCCCGGTCAGCTTCATGCGTGGCGCCGATGCCTCGGCCGGCACGATCAAGTCGGGTGGCAAGACCCGCCGCGCGGCGAAGATGGTCATCCTCAACGTCGATCACCCCGACGTCGAAGAGTTCATCTGGTGCAAGTCCCGCGAGGAAAAGAAGGCCCGCGCCCTGTCGGCCGCCGGCTTCGACATGGACCTCGACGGTGCCGACTCGTTCTCGGTGCAGTACCAGAACGCGAACAACTCGGTGCGCGTCACCGATGAGTTCATGCAGGCCGTCAAGGAAGATCGCGATTGGGACCTCAAGGCGGTGAAGGACGGACGCACCGTTCGCGCGATGAAGGCCCGCGACCTGTGGCGCCAGATCGCCACTGCTTCGTGGGAGTGCGCCGACCCGGGTCTGCAGTTCGACACCACGATCAACAAGTGGCACACGGCGCACGCTGCGGGCCGCATCAACGGTTCGAACCCGTGCAGCGAATACATGCACCTCGACAACTCGGCGTGCAACCTCGCCTCGATCAACCTGCTGAAGTACCTCAACGACGACGATTCCTTCGACACCGAGGCGTACCGCCACACGATCGAAGTCATCTTCACCGCGCAGGAAATCCTCGTCGGCAACGCCGACTATCCGACGGAGAAGATCGCCGAGAACAGCCGCCTGTTCCGTCAGCTCGGAATCGGTTACGCGAACATCGGTGCGCTGCTCATGGCGCTCGGCATGCCGTACGACTCCGAAGGTGGTCGCGCCTGGGCCGCCGTGCTCACGTCGATGATGACGGGTCATGCGTACGCCACGAGCGCGCGCATCTCCAGCCGCATGGGGCCGTTCGCCGGCTTCGCCGCCAACGAGCGCTACATGCTCAACGTCCTGCGCATGCACCGCGACGCCGATCGCGAGATCGACAACGTCGACGTGGTGCAGCGCGACCTCGTCGAGGCCGCAACCAATGCGTGGTCGTCGGCGGTGCGCGACGGTGAGGAATACGGCGTGCGCAACAGCCAGGCGAGCGTGCTCGCCCCGACCGGCACCATCGGTCTCATGATGGACTGCGACACCACCGGCATCGAGCCCGACCTCGGTCTCGTGAAGTTCAAGAAGCTCGTCGGTGGCGGCAACATGACCATCGTCAACCAGACTGTGCCGCGCGCGCTGCAGAAGCTCGGTTACGAAAAGCCGGTTGCCGATCGCATCATCGCCTACATCGACAAGAACAAGACGATCGTCGGTTCACCCGACCTGCGTCCCGAGCACCTGCCGGCGTTCGCCTGCTCGATGGGTGACAACGTCATCCATTACGAGGGCCACGTGCGCATGATGGGCGCGGTGCAGCCGTTCCTGTCGGGTGCCATTTCGAAGACGGTGAACATGCCCGAAACGGCCTCCGTCGAGGACATCGAGCACATTCACATGCTGTCGTGGGAGCTCGGCCTGAAGGCCGTTGCCATCTACCGCGACAACTGCAAGGTGGGTCAGCCGCTGTCGACGATGAAGAAGGACGACGACAAGGCCGATGCCTCGGGCAATGCCGCCACGGCCACGGCCGAGCGGGTCATCGAGCGCATCGTCAACCAGCCGGTGCGTCAGAAGCTGCCGCGTTCGCGTCGCGGTCGTACGTTCGAGTTCCGCGTCGCCGACTGCAAGGGCTTCGCGAACATCGGCGAGTACGACGACGGTCGCCCCGGCGAGATCTTCCTCACCGTGTCGAAGCAGGGTTCCACCCTCGCCGGCATCATGGACTCGTTCGCCAAGAGCGTGTCGTACGGTCTGCAGTACGGAGTGCCGCTGCACGCCTTCGTCGAGGCGTTCATCAACACGCGCTTCGAGCCGGCCGGCATGACCGACGATCCCGACATCCGCATGGCGTCGTCGATCATCGACTACCTGTTCCGCCGCATGGCCGTCGAATACATGACGCCGGCCGAGCGCGCCGAGTTGGGTATCTACACGCGTGAAGAGCGCATGCAGCCCACCCTGCCCGGCGTCGAGGAATCGGTCGTCGACACGGCACAAGGTGTCGACGTCATCGCCGACCCGAAGACCATTCCGTCGGCGGGCGAACTCGCCGCGAGCATGGCTGCGGCCGCACCGCACCACGAAGAGCTGAAGCGTGCGAACACCGGCGAGCTGTGCTCGGCGTGCGGTTCGTCGAACATGCGTCGTGCCGGCGCGTGCCACGTCTGTGGCGACTGCGGCAGCACGAGCGGCTGCTCGTAACCAACCGATTTCGCTAGGCGGATTTCAGTCGTCCTGCTTGCCCAGCAACCGGCACGGCATCGTCTTGATGCCGTTGATGAAGTTGCTGCGCAAGTAGGACGGTTCGCCGGTCACCCGTAGTCCGGGCAGGCGGCGACGAATCTCGTCGAACGCCACGGCTATCTCGCGTCGCGCGAGGTTCGCCCCCAAGCAGAAGTGCGGACCACCGGCGCCGAAGCCGATCTGGTTCGGCTGGATCGGGCGCGTGACGTCGAAGCGGTACGGGTCGGGGTACACCGCATCATCGCGATTGCCCGAGTTGTAGAACATCACGACCTTGCTGCCCGCCGGCAGTGAAATGCCACCGAGTTCCGTGTCGCGCGTGGCAGTGCGGCGAAAGTGAATGACC
>JBIIUH010000092.1:0-5100 GCA_044340075.1 Ilumatobacteraceae bacterium
TACGTCTCGACGCTGTGCGCCCATCCGAGTTCGTGCAGCCGCGCATAGGCGTCGACGAAGCGGTCAGTGATCCATTCTCCGTCGTCGTCGCCGTTGCTGTCGCGATCAGCATCCCGTGCACGGGATGCACAGCCGAGAACCGTGCGTACGAAGTCGTGGTTGATGCGCACCGAATAGCGCCGCGCGCTGCGCCGCATCGACCGGGTGATGCGCAAACCGTCCAGGGGAATGATTCCGCGTCGTTGCGGTGACCACCAATAGATCTCCGTCGGGTTCTCGTCGTCGACTCCTTCCATCGGAAAGAGGCCGCGTCGGTATGCATCGATGAGCGTCGACGGGTGGAGGTCCGCGCCGCGGGCGACGACGTCGCCCTTCGTCGGCCATGATCCGGCGTCGGGCCAGACGTACTTCGACGGATCGACGACCGCCGGCGGCACGTCCCAGCGGCCGTCGCGCCGCGCGTCATCGATGGGGAACGTGTCGTCGAGTCCGGTCACCGCGGTCACCGCTCACGCATGCGCGGGGTGCAGCGCAGTGCGACGACTCAGCTCTCGCGAATCGTCACCGACTCGATGCGAATCTCTCCCGCGGGCGGCACGCCGTTCGCGCCGGGGTCGGGATTGAACAACGCGGCCATTGCGGGAACCGTCGTGTCGAGTCCGTTGATCACCTCACCGAACAGCGTGTAGTTCGGTGGCAGGCCCGCACCGTCGTTGCCGGTGATGATGAAGAACTGGCTGCCGTTCGTGTCGGGTCCGGCGTTCGCCATGGCGATCGACCCGATCTTGTACTCACCGGCCCGTGGCAGTTCGTCGGCGAACTGGTAGCCGGGGCCACCCGAACCCGTCGCGGTCGGATCACCGCACTGCACGACGAAGTCGGCGATGACGCGGTGGCACGTCGTGTCGTCGTAGTACTTCCAGCGGGCGAGCGACACGAAGTTGTTGACGGTGCCGGGCGCCAGGTCGGGAGCGAGGCGGATGGTGAAGTCGCCGAGGTTCGTCACGACGTCGGCTTCGTACGATTTCGCCGGATCGATGCACAACTGCGGGGCGGCGGCGAATTCGCGCCGCTGTTCGGCCGAGCCGGCGGCGGGCGGACATTCGCCGTCTCCGTAGACGAACTCGCGCGTCTCGGTGGTCTGCGCCGGGTCGACGAGGGTCGTTGCCGAGTCGACGGCGGGGGTGGAGTCGCTGCCACCCGAAACGAAGACGACACCGACCATGCCGATGATGATCGCGGCGACGATGGCGATGCGGATGCCCCGCGAGCGTGTGCGGCGGCGCTGGACCGATCGCGCACGCGCCTCGACGACCTGCTGACGATTCTGTTTTTGGCGTTGGCGCTTCGACGTTCCCATGCTGCACGAAGCCTATTGGTCGACGCTGCGACGGATGCCAGCAGACGGATGCCAGCAGACGGATTCAGGCTGACGAATTCGGGCCGACGGTCGGTTCGGAAAAACCTGCACGGCTAGCGTGAAGCCGCCGTGGCTCTCATCGTTCAGAAATATGGCGGGACGTCGGTCGCCGATCCGGAGCGCATGCGCAACGTGGCCCGCCACGTCGCCGAAACCCGTCGTGCGGGCAACGATGTCGTCGTCGTCGTGTCGGCAATGGGCAAGGCGACGGACAATCTGCTCGAACTCGCCCGCCAGGTGTCGTCGAATCCGCCGAGCCGCGAGATGGACATGCTGCTGACGACGGGCGAGCGCATCAGCATGGCGCTGTTGTGCATGGCGCTGCACGACTGCGACGTCGACGCGATGAGCTTCACCGGAAGTCAGGTCGGCATCATCACCGACACGGTGCACACGAAGGCGAAGATCCTCGAAGTGAAGGGTGACCGCGTGCGCGAAGCGCTCGCCGCCGGGAAGGTCGCCGTCGTCGCCGGCTTCCAGGGCATCAGTACGACCAAGGAAATCACGACGCTCGGTCGCGGCGGCAGCGACACCACTGCCGTTGCACTCGCCGCAGCGTTGCGCGCCGATGCGTGCGAGATCTACACCGACGTCACGGGTGTGTTCAGTGCCGATCCGCGCATCGTTCCCCGGGCGCGCAAACTCGCCTCGCTCGAGTTCGACGAGATGCTCGAGATGGCCGGCGCCGGCAGCAAGGTGCTCGCACTGCGTTCGGTCGAGTTCGCCCGCAATCATGACGTTCCGATCCACGTCCGCTCGAGTTTCACCTGGGAGCCGGGTACATGGATCACCCATCGCAATCACGAAAGGCAACACAAAGCCATGGAAGCACCGATCATTTCCGGCGTCGTGCAGGATGCCTCCGAATCGAAGATCACCATCCTCGGCGTCCCCGACCGACCGGGTGTGTCCGCCGAGATCTTCGAGAGTCTTGCCAACGCGAACGTCAACGTCGACATGATCGTGCAGAACACCTCGACCCAGGGCACCACCGACATCTCGTTCACCGTGCCGAAGGCCGACCGCGAGACCGCCGAGCCGATCGTCGGCAAGGTGGCGAGCGGTTTGGGCGCGCGGGGAGTGCAGCACGACGACGACATCGCCAAGGTGTCACTCGTCGGTGCCGGAATGAAGACGAGCCCCGGCGTGGCGGCGAAGATGTTCCGCGTGCTCGCCGACAACGGCGTGAACATCGAAATGATCTCGACGAGCACGATCCGCATCTCGGTGGTCGTGCGCGGCGGATCGATGCAGACCGCGGTGCGTGCCCTTCATTCGGCCTTCGATCTCGACGGCGGATCCGAGTACAGCGCGCCGCTTCCGGAACGCAAGTAGGTCGCGTTGAACGTCGCCCGCCGTTTGCTCGAACGACTCCGCCGACCCGAGGGGGTTCCGTGGCGCAGTGCCGGGCTGATGACCGAGTCGATGAATGCCGACGAAGCCGTGCGCTCCACGGGATGGGTGTTCAACAACATGACGGGCGAGGGTGTATCGCTCGCGCAGTTCGTCGCCCAGGGTGACGCCGAGTTCGCCCAGTACTCGCGGATCCTGCGACTCGATCCCGAACGCGCACGCGAACGATCGATCCTCGAGATCGGCAGCGGAATCGGTCGCATGACGTGTGCGATGACGAACGCGTACCGCCAGGTCATCGCCAGCGACGTCGACGCCGCATTCCTCGAGCGGTGCCGCGAGTCGGTGTTCGCACATGGAACGCCGATGCGACTGCGCACCCTGCACGTTGCCGACGGTCGCACGATCGACCTCCCCGACAAGTCGGTCGACGTCGTGTTCTCCTACATCACGCTGCAGCACTGCGATCGTTCCGATGCGCTCGCGCTCACCGCACACGCGGTGCGAGTCGCCGCTCCGGGCGGTCGTGTCGTGCTCAACTACCGCACGTGGGTCCCGTTCGACGTCGCGCTCGTCCCGCTCGGCATGCTCGTGCGCCTCGCTTGGCGCCTGCCGAAGGTGGCGAAGTACATGGCCCGTTGGCGACCGTTGACCCGGCTCGGTTGGCAGGCCAATCGTTTGCGACCGCGCGAGGTGTTCGCGTACCTCGCCGCCCGCGGCGTGTCGTCGCGCCTGTCGAACGTTGAGATCGTGCGCTCACCGCACGCGTCGTACCCGATCCCCGACACGGCGAGGGACGTGCGCGCGCGACGCATCCATCGCAGTCACTGGTGGCTGGTCGCCGACGTAGCCTGAGGAGCATGGCTCTTCACGGACGCAAACCGAACATCGGTGTCGTCGGTGCCACCGGAATGGTCGGCAACGTCATGCGCACCCTGCTCCTCGAACGCAGTTTCCCGATGGAGAGCGTGCGCTTCTTCGCGTCGGCGCGATCGGCGGGCACGAAGCTCGAGTTCGACGGACGGATGATCGAGGTCGAGGACGCAGCCACGGCCGACGTGTCGAATCTCGACATCGCGATCTTTTCCGCAGGAGCAACGACGTCGCGCAACCTCGCTCCGCGCTTCGCGGCGGCAGGTGCGATCGTCGTCGACAACTCCTCGTGCTGGCGTATGGATCCCGAGGTACCGCTCGTCGTGTCCGAGGTGAATCCCGAGGACGTGAAGCTGGCGAAGAAGGGCATCATCGCCAACCCGAACTGCACGACGATGGCCGCGATGCCGGTGCTGAAGCCCCTGCACGATGCAGCAACACTCGTGCGACTCACCGCGAGCACGTATCAGGCGGTGAGCGGCGGTGGCATCGCCGGTGTCGGAGAATTGAACGAGCAGGTGGCCGCGGCACACGGCGTCGAGGCGCTCACCTATGACGGCTCGGCGGTGAGTTTCCCCGCGCCGAAGAAGTTCTCCCAGACGATCGCGTTCAACGTCCTCCCGCTTGCAGGCACGATCGTCGATGACGGCGAGCTCGAGACCGACGAGGAAAAGAAGTTGCGCAACGAGACGCGCAAGATCCTGCACATTCCCGGTCTGCCCGTGTCGGGGACGTGCGTGCGGGTGCCCGTGTTCACCGGTCACTCACTGTCGTTGCATGCCCAGTTCGCCCGCGACATCACTCCGCAGCAGGCCGTCGACATCCTCTCCGGGGCACCGGGAGTCGCCGTCGTCGACGTGCCCTCACCGCTCATCGCAGCGGGCAAGAATCCGAGTTTCGTCGGCCGCATCCGCCGGGATCAGTCGGTCGAGGGCAACAAGGGTCTCGTGCTGTTCGTGTCGAACGACAACTTGCGCAAGGGCGCGGCACTCAACGCACTGCAGATCGCTGAGATCGTCGTCGCATCGCTCTGAGTCGGGGAGGGGAGATTTGAACTCCCGGCCTCCACGTCCCGAACGTGGCGCGCTAACCAAGCTGCGCTACTCCCCGGATTTGAAGTAAACGCCCGGTCAGCCTAACGGTCGAACGAGCGGGCGGGACGTGCTCAGGCGAGCTGCGTCATCGGTGCGGCACTTTCGTGCCACGAGCCTCCGCCGAGAATCTCGCCGGCGGCGCGGCGCAGACGCAGCGAATCGAGCGGCTTGATGATCCACCCTTCGGCACCGCTGCGCCGGGCGAGATGCACGTCGGCGAGTCGGTCGAGGAGCATGAGCACGGGGACGTGCGGGATGCGTCCGCCGCTGTGGTCGAGGCGTAGGTTCATCGTGACGGCCATCGCACCCATCGAACCGACCTGAAGGTCGAGCACGGCGAGATCGGGAGTGCGCTGCAGA
>JBIIUH010000093.1:0-5033 GCA_044340075.1 Ilumatobacteraceae bacterium
ATCCCGAGCTTGGCGCGGGCGATGTCACCGGGCAGCAAACGCAGGAGGATGAAGACGACCAGCGACGACACGATGAGCGACGCGAGAAGCAGCGCGCATCTGCGCGCAACCGCCAGCACCGTCGTCACCGAACCCTCCTCGTCGCTGGAAAAGGAGGGTAGTGCGTGCGGTTCGCTCAGCCCTTGACGATGTTGGCGACGGAGTAGGCGTCACCCGTCGAGTTGACGGGGAATCCGCTCACGTTCTTCTTCGCCACCTGCGTGTTGGCGATGACCCACAGCCAGTCGCTCGGCGAGTCCTGTGCGAGCACGCGAGCGGCGCGCTTCAACAACTGCACCTGCTGCGTCACCGACTTCGCCTCACCCGATCGGTTGAACAGCGACTGGTATTCGGCGCTGTCGTAGCGGAAGTAGAAGTTGGGTAGTGCGTAGATGCCCATGTCGTTGCGCTCGACGTGGCACACGATCGACATGTCGTAATCGGCGCGGCCGAGCACGCGGTCGAGCCACTCGGGCCACGACACGGGACGGATCGTCACGTTGATGCCGACCTTCTTCAGCGAGGCGGCAATGAACTCCTGTGAGTCGACGGCATAGAAGATCGGCGGCACGTCGTAGGTGACGTTGAATCCGTTCGGGTAACCCGCCTTGCGCAACAGATCGCGCGACTTCTTCAGGTCGTACGGGAAGAGGCCGGTGAGGTCCTCGTACCACGGATCGGTCGGCGGCACGAAGCTGCCGATCTCGTATCCGTATCCACCCGATGCGGTCTTGATGAGCGCCTTCTTGTCGATGGCGTGGCGCACGGCCTGGCGCACGCGCACGTCGTTGAACGGAGCACGACCGTTGTTCATGCTCAGCACGACTTCGCAGTTCGTGCTGCCGACGTTCACCCTCAGGTTCTTGTTCTTCTTGAACGCATCGACCAGGCGCGGCTCGGCGACGGTCGTGAGGACGTCGAGTTGACCGGACAACATCGCGTTGCTCGACGCCGTGGCATCGGGGATGTAGCGGAACACGACGTTCTTCGTGCGCGCCTTCGGACCCCAGTACGCATCGTTGCGGGTGAGGGTGATGCTGTTGCCGCGGTTCCACGTCTTCACCTTGTACGGACCCGTGCCGTTGGCGACCGTGGCGAGGTTCGTCGAGTTCGCCTTGAGCACGACCCCGCCGCGCTGGGTGAGCGCAAAGGGCAGGTTGTTGTCGCGACGCGACAGCGAGATGACGATCTGGTTCGCGCCGCGTGCCGTCACCGACTGCACTGACGAGAATTCCTGCTTCTGCGCATCGAGCACGCTGTTGCTCGACTTGTCGAGCAGACGGTTGTAGCTCCACAGCACGTCGCGGGTCGTCACCGGCGTTCCGTCGTGGAAGTTCGCCTTGCGCAACGTGAACGTCCAGCTGAGTCCGTCCTTCGACTGCACGAACGACGATGCGAGCGCGGGAGCGATCTTGCCGCTGTCCTCCATGCGGATGAGGCCCTCGTAGACGTTGTTCAACAACACCTGGGGAATCGCCTGACCGGCGGTTCCCGAAATGTCGAGGCTCACCGGTTCGAGCGAGAAACCGATGGTGACCGTGTCGTCGGCGGCAGAGGCAACCGAACCGATACCGGCTACGAGCAGAGCTGAGGTGACGAGCCCAGCGAGCATCGCGAGGGGGGTGCGCTTGTTCATGAAAACGAGGCTACGTGGGCGCTGCGTCGTCGCAACGAGACGGAGAACGTCCGGCGCACCCCTGCGCGGCGGCTCGAGTTGATACGCGTCAAGACGTGTCGAGACGCGTCAACACGCGTCAACACGATCCCGAATGTCACGGATGGGTACTGTGATCCCGTGGCGTTGAGAAAGATGTTCCCGAAGCATGCCTTTGCCGACGTGCTTGCGGCGAATGAACAATTCGTCCATTCCTTCTCCGCCGGCGAGCTGAGCGGAACGGCCGCACTCGGCCTGGCGATCATCACCTGCATGGATTCGCGGATCAGCCCGCTCACCCTCATGGGCATGAAGGCGGGGGACGCGAAGATTCTGCGCAACGCCGGTGCGCGGGTGACCGACGACGTGTTGCGCACACTCGTTCTCGCCACGTATCTACTCGGGGTGAAGCGCGTGCTCGTCATGCCGCACACCGAGTGCCGCATGACGGCCCCGGATGACTCGAGCATCCACGCGACGATCGCCGACAAGCACGGCGTGAACACGCGCAGCCTCGAGGTCCGCACCACTCCCGACGTGCGCGAGTCGCTCGCGCACGACGTCGAACGGATTCGTGCATTCCCGTTGCTGCCGGAGAACCTCGAGGTCGGCGGAGCGGTGTACGACGTGCGCACCGGACGACTCGAGACGATCGATTGCTGAGCGATCGCTGAAAACGTGCTGAACAGTCACGACGACCTCATCTCGGTGCCGACCTTCGGCGATATGGTCGCCATGGGTGCCGAGCGCTGGTCGCACGACGCCATCGTCACCCGCCGCCAACGCGTCACGTTCCCGCAGCTCGACGAACGCGTTGACGACTTCGCCCGATCGTTCGCCGCTCTCGGCATCGTGCGCAACGACAAGGTCGGCATCCTCATGTCGCAGGACGTCGATTACATGGCGGCGCTCATCGGCGCGACGCGCATCGGTGCCGTGGCCGTGCCGATCAACGCGCGGTTCAAGGCGCGCGAGCTGGGTCATGTCATCCGCGCGAGCGACATGCGCATCCTCATGCTCACCGCCGGTGATCCGCGGTACACGAACTTCCTCGGCCTCGTGAAAGAGGCGATCCCGGGCATCGACGCGCAGTCCGGCGACACGCTGTCGATTCCCGACGCGCCGATGCTGCGTCACGTCGTGCTCCACGATGCGCCTGCCGAAAAGTGGACGATGTCGCCGGAGGCGTTCTTCCGTCACGGCGAACGCGTGTCGCGCGACGACATTTGGCTGCGTGGTCGGGGTGTGTCGGTGCGCGACGTCGCGCTCATCTTGTACACATCGGGCACCACGTCGAGCCCGAAAGGTGCGCTGATGACGCACGAGGCGTTCATGCGCTGCGGCACGGCGATGGCACGCGACAGTTTCCGCATCACCGACGCCGATCGCACGTGGTGTCCGATGCCGATGTTCCACGTCGGCGGTGTTGCGTTCATGGTGACGGCTCTCGTTCGCGGTGCCACGTACGTGCACTCCGGCGACTTCGACCCCGGCGTGTCGGCGCGGCAGTTGCGCGACGAAAGGATCACCGTGGCCTGGCCTGCCTTCGACATGATGTGGCAGGGCGTCATCATGCACCCCGACTTCGACGAGGAAACCGGCAAGCGGATCCGCGCGGTGCTCATGAGCGTCGGGTTGCCGACGCGCATGAAGGAACTGCAGGAGCGCCTGCCGAATGCGTTGCAGATCGCCGGATTCGGTGCAACCGAGTCGGCCGGTCTGCTCACGATGGGCAACCTCGACGATCCGCAGGAGGTGCGAATCGGATCGATGGGCCGGCCGCTCACCGGAATGGAAATGCGACTCATCAACCCGGAGACCGGTCGCGAAGTCGAGGGGGACGAACTCGGCGAGATTTGCTACCGCGGACCGTCGTGCTTCTCCGGCTACTACCGCGATCCCGAGATGACGAAAAAGGTCATCGATGCCGAGGGGTTCTTCCATTCGGGCGACCTCGGGCAGTACGTGTTCGGTGACCGTCTGCGATACGTCTCGCGATTGAAGGACATGTTGAAAGTGGGCGGTGAAAACGTGGCAGCCGCCGAAATCGAGGATCATCTGCAGACTCACCCGGCAGTGCACACCGCGCAGGTGGTGAGCGCGCCCGATGCGCGCTACCACGAGGTGCCCGCCGCCTACATCCAGCTGAAGCCCGGTGCGTCGACGACCGAAGCCGAACTCATCGAGCACTGTCGCGGCGTCATCGCCACGTTCAAGGTGCCGCGTTACGTGCGCTTCGTCGCCGAGTTCCCGATGTCGGGAACGAAGATCAAGAAGAACGAATTGCGCGACATGATCGCCGCCGAACTTCACGAGAAGGGAATCACCGAGGCGCCGAAGGTGACCTCTCGCGCCCTCAACTAGCGGCGTCGCGCGGTGGTAGGTGACCGGGCAGTCGGTCGCCGTCGATCAGGTGTCAGCTCTCCGTGGACAGCAGGTGCCCGGCGATCGCGGCTGCGGGGGACCATTCGTCGTTAGCCATCGCGCGTGAGCAACACTGCAGCAGCGACGATCCGACGGCGAAGCACCGCACGAGAGTCCACAACACTGCCGCATACGGGGCGCGAGGGTCCGATGCCTGTTGCAGTCCCTGCAATAGAGCGCTGCGTGTCTCGAGAACGTCGCGTCGAACGGTGCGACGCAGCTCGGGGTTCGCGCGGCACGTCACCACCGCATTCACGATTGCCTCGTGAACGGGCAGGGAGTCGACGTGATGCCAACGTGCGACGAAGTCGTTCAATGCCGCATATCGGGCAACTGAATCGAGCGAGTACAGGACGTCGTCGGAACGACGAAAGAGTGCGAGCAGTTCCTTGACGTCGTCGTCGTGACGTCGCACGACGGGTGAAATCTCCAGAGGGGCGTGCGGCTCGAGCACGCTTTCAGCATCAGCCGGGGGAACGTGTTGTGCGAGACGACGAATGACGAGCATCACCTGCGGCCACGAAATCTCGCCGACCGGCAGAAGTGGGTGCAGGAACAGTGCTCCCACGGTCGTCGCGACGTAGGTGAGTGCGACCGGTCGGTCGAGTGCGTCGCCGAGTGCGATCACCGTGTCCTCGACGGCACGGTTCACACCGGGGGCGAGGAGAGTCGCGGAGTCGTCGTCGTGCACGGTGGCAGCGAGTGCGTCGATCGTGGCCCGGGTTTGTACCGACGGATACGCAAGTTCGTCGAATAGCCACCGGGTGGAGCGCGAATCGTCGGGTCGAACGGTGCGCGCAACGTTGCGCATGAGCGTCACGAAGTGGTCGAGGACATCCTCACGCAACAGCGCCGCCACGCTCATCCACGGTAGGGATATGAAAAGTTTTCAGATCACGAAACGCCGGGAAAGAAA
>JBIIUH010000024.1:0-18757 GCA_044340075.1 Ilumatobacteraceae bacterium
CCGATGGACGCGTGGTGAAGGGCGTCAACTTCGTCGAGTTGCGCGACGCCGGTGACCCCGTCGAACTTGCGCAGCGGTACGACGCGGCCGGTGCCGACGAGGTCGTCTTTCTCGACATCACGGCATCGTCGGACGAACGTCGCACGATGGTCGACGTCGTCGAGCGAGCAGCCGATCGGCTCTTCATTCCGCTCACGGTCGGTGGCGGTATCCGCTCGGTGAACGATGCTCGCACCTTGTTGCGCGCGGGGGCCGACAAGGTGAGCGTGAACACCGCTGCCATGCAGCGCCCCGAACTCATCGCCGAGATCGCCGCCGAGTTCGGCAATCAATGCGTCGTGTGTGCGATCGACGCGAAACGGAACGGTGATTCGTGGGAGGTGTTCCTGCACGGCGGGCGCACACCGACGGGCATCGACGTGCGCACATGGGCCGCCGACGCCGTGTCGCGCGGCGCCGGTGAGATCCTTCTCACGTCGATGGATCGTGACGGTACGCGCGAAGGTTTCGATCTCGAACTCACCCGCGCAGTCGTCGACGCCGTTCCCGTTCCCGTGATTGCGAGCGGGGGAGTCGGAACGCTCGATCATCTCGCCGACGGCATCGTCGTCGCCGGTGCCGACGCCGTACTTGCCGCATCCATCTTTCACTTCGGTGAATTCACCGTTGCGCAGGCGAAGGAGCACTTCGCGCGGCGGGGTATCGACGTTCGTCCGGCCGATGCATCGAACGTGCGCCAGTAGCCTCGTTCCGGATGTCCGCCGACGAAAAACTGCCGATCAAGATGCTCAACGATCGGCTACTCGTGCGCATTCCGACGAACGACGGTGAGCGCCGCACGACGGGCGGAATCCTCATTCCCGCGACCGCGCAAGTGGCAAAGCGCCTCGTTTGGGCGGAAGTCGTCGCCCTCGGTCAGGCGGTTCGCGCAGCCGAAGTGGGCGACCGCGTGTTGTTCAGCCCGGACGACCGTTACGAGGTCGAGGTCGGTGGCAACGACTACATCATGCTGCGCGAGCGCGACATCCACGCCGTCGCTGCGTCGCGTATCGAGGCAAGTACCGGCCTGTACCTCTGACCGGGGCACGAGTCGGGAGTCGTCGTGACGATGCGCATCGCACCGAGTCGTGAAGAGTTCGCGTCGCTGGCGCGCTCGTTCGGCGTCATTCCGGTCTGGACGGAGGTGCTCGCCGATCTCGACACCCCCGTCGGCGCGTTCCTGAAGATCGTCGGTGACGGCAGCGGCTTCCTCCTCGAATCGGTCGAACACGGCGAGCGTTGGGCCCGCTTCTCTTTCGTCGGTCGCGACCCGCTCGCCGAACTCATCCTGCGCGACGGTCGGGTGCAGGCAACCGGCAAGATTCCCGCTTCGGTTCCGCTCGACAAGGGAATTCTCTGTGCGGTCGAGGAGCTGTTGCGCGTGTATCGGTCACCGGTCATCGACGCGCTTCCACCGTTGCAGGGCGGGATCATCGGTCATCTCGGCTACGACGTCGTGCGTGAAGTCGAGTCGCTCGACTCGGTTCCGCGCGATGACCGCGGCCTGCCCGATGCGGTGATGTCGGTCATCGGATCACTCGTCGCATTCGATCACTGGCGTCAACGCGCATATCTCATCGAGAGCGTCATCGTGCACGGCCTGGACGACGCTCAAATCGACGCTGCGTACGATGCGGCAGTCGAGCGGGTTCGCCGCACGCGCGACGATCTCGCGCAATCACTCGACATCCTCCCGGTCGAGCCGCCCGTCGTAGGTGAGGATCCGCCGAGCGTCACCTCGTCGATGCCCGACGGCCGGTACCGGCGAGCAGTCGACGTCGCCCGCGAGCACATTCGCCAGGGCGACATCTTCCAGGTCGTGCTGTCGCAGCGGTTCGACGTCGACCTCCAAGCCGATCCGTTCGACTTCTATCGCGTTCTGCGTCAGGTGAATCCGAGCCCGTACATGTACTTCCTCCGTCACCCCGAGATCACCATCGCCGGCAGCTCGCCCGAACCGATGGTGCAGGTGCGCAACGGGCGCGTTGTCAGTCGTCCGATCGCCGGCACCCGCAAGCGCGGTCGCGACGACGAACACGATCGTCGTCTGGCCGCCGAGCTGGCGGAGAATCCGAAGGAACGTGCCGAGCACGTCATGCTCGTCGATCTCGCCCGCAACGACGTCGGTCGTGTCGCCGAGTTCGGCACCGTAAAGGTCGACGAGCTCATGATCCTCGAGCGGTACAGCCACGTCATGCATCTCACGTCACAGGTGTCGGGAACGCTGCGCGACGGGCTCGGCCCGATCGACGTGTTGCGCGCGACCCTTCCGGCGGGAACCGTGAGCGGAGCACCGAAGGTTCGGGCGATGGAGATCATCGATGATCTCGAACCTGTGAAGCGCGGTCCCTACGCCGGAGTCGTCGGCTACGTCGACTTCAGCGGCAACCTCGACACGGCCATCGCGATCCGCACCATGTTTTGCGGGCCGCACCACGCCTCGTTCCAGGCCGGTGCGGGAATCGTTGCCGACAGTGATCCCCACGAAGAAGACGCCGAATGCCGGAACAAGGCGGCGGCACTTCTCGCTGCCGTTCCCGCGGCGCGCCGGATGACGGCACAACGTAGGAAAGCGACGTGAGCACCGCGCGCAGATTTCGCATCACCCGGGACGTCATCGTCGCGTCCGGTGTGGACGCCGCAACGTACCTTCATTCGCAGCTCTCCAACGACATCGTCAACCTCGCGCCGGGCGCATCGTGCCACTCTTTCCTTCTCCAACCGACCGGAAAGATCGTCAGCCTGGTGCGCGTCACCCGCACCGCGCCGGAAGCGTTCGAAATCGATGCCGATGAGGGTGCGGGGGCAGCGACGCTCGAGCGCCTGTTGCGCTTCAAGATCAGGGTGAAGTGCGATCTCGTTTCCGAGCCCCGCGTCATGTGGGCGTTGCGCGGGCTCGATGATGAAGAAGCTGCGCGCGCCATGCAGATCGGCGGTGCGAGGCGGGCGTGGCGACCCGATTCGGGCGCGGTCGACGTCCCCGTCGCCGATGGAGTCGATGGGGCTGTGACGGCGGCAGTCGAGTTGCTCGTCCCCGAATCCGGTGACGAGCGAGAGTACGAAGCGCTGCGCGTGCGATGTGGATGGCCGGTCACGGGTGTCGAAATCGGCGACGAGTCGATGGTCGCCGAAACCGACGTCGTCGACCTCGCCGTGAGTTTCACCAAGGGCTGTTACCCGGGGCAGGAACTCGTCGAGCGAATGGACAGTCGGGGAGCGTCCGCGCCCCGCTCGTTCGTCGTTCTGCCGTCGAACGGTCGTGTGCCCGGTGACGAGTACGTCGTCGATGGCGTGACGGTCGGCTATGTCACGTCGGCATCGGCCGAATATGCAATCGTGTCGGTGATGCGTGCGCACCTTCCGCTCGTCGAGTCGATGCGCATCCCGGTCGAAGTGAAGCACTAGGCCCGTGATCGCCGCGGAAGTGACGTCGGTGCTCGCCCCGTGGGCGTGGCCCGTGTTGCTCGGTGCCATCGGCTCGGCCCTGCTCGTCGACATCCTCATCGTGCACCGACGTCCTCACGTGGCGTCACTGCGTGAAGCGGCGACCGAGAGCGCGATCTGGATCACGCTCGGTGTCTCGTTCGTCGGCATCATCTGGCTCGCGTATCCGCGCGCCGATTCGGGCGCATTGTCCGTTCAGTACCTGGCTGCGTACCTCATCGAGAAGAGCTTGTCGGTGGACAACGTGTTCGTGTGGGCGTCGATCTTCGCCCACTTCGGAGTGCCGCGCGAGTACCAGCACCGCACGTTGTTCTGGGGAATCTTCGGTGCGCTCGTCCTGCGGTTCATGTTCATCCTCGTCGGCACGACGGTCATCGAACGTTTCGAGATCGTCATGCTGTTGTTCGGCGCGTTCCTCATCTTCACGGGAAGCAAGATCGTGCGTGGAAAGGACGCCGATCACGATCCCGGCGACAGCGTCACGCTGCGAGTGTTCCGCAGGCTGGTCCCGAGTACCACCGCGTACGACGGTCAGAAGTTGTGGACGCGAGTCAACGGACGCCGTCTCGCAACCCCGCTGCTTGCCGTACTCGTCGTCGTCGAAATGTCCGACGTCGTCTTCGCCGTCGATTCGGTTCCCGCCGTGCTTGCCGTGAGTCGCGAGCAGTTCGTCGTTTTCGCGTCGAACGCGTGGGCGATCCTCGGCTTGCGCGCGCTGTATTTCCTTCTCGCCGACATGCGCTCTCGATTCGTATACATGCCCCACACGATCGCGCTGCTGCTCGTGTACGTCGGCGGAAAAATGATCGCGGCGTACTTCGGCCTGCACATCCCCGTGTTGTTGTCACTCGCCGTCATCGTGTCGTTCCTTGTGGGTGGCGTCCTCTTGTCGCTTGCCGTGTCGCGTCGTCGCGGTTACAGCACCGTTCCGCGGCCGTAGCGAAACCCAGCGAGTAACCTGCGGGCGTGGCGATCGCCGACGACGACATCGAACGGGTCCGCCAGGCAACGTCGCTGACGACCGTCGTTTCGCAGTACCTCTCCCTGCGCAGGGTCGGACGCAACCAAGTCGGTCTGTGCCCGTTTCACGCCGAGAAGTCGGGGTCGTTCAACGTGCGCGAAGAAATCGGTCGTTACCGGTGCTTCGGGTGCGGAGCATCTGGTGACGTGTTCACGTTCGTGCAGAACATGGAACACCTCGATTTCGTCGGGGCCGTCGAGCACCTCGCGGCGAAGGCGGGCATCAGCCTCACGTACACCTCGGGCACGCAGCAGCGAGATCGCCAGAAGGGCAAGGAACTCGTCGCCGTCGTCGAGCGCGCCGTCGACTGGTATCACGACCGCCTGCTCAACTCACCCGATGCGCGTGCCGCGCGCGACTATCTCCGCTCACGCGGTCTCGCCGGTGACGTGGCTCGGCAGTTCAAGATCGGCTGGGCACCCGACGACTGGGATGCGTTGAGCAAGGCGTTGAAAGTGTCTCCCGACATGATGCGCGAGGCCGGACTCGGCTTCACGAATTCGCGCGGCCGTCAACAGGACACGTTCCGTGCGCGGGTGATGTTCCCCATCTTCAAGGAGAGCGGCGAAGCGGTGGGCTTCGGCGGGCGTGTCCTTCCCGGCAGCACGGATCCGGCGAAGTACAAGAACTCGCCCGAGTCGACGGTGTACGCGAAGTCGCGCACGCTGTACGGACTCAACTGGGCGAAGGCCGACGTCGTCAAGCTCGACCAGGTCGTCGTGTGCGAGGGCTACACCGACGTCATCGGATTCCATCGGGTCGGCATCCACCACGCCGTGGCGACGTGCGGAACCGCACTCACCGAGGACCACGTGCGGCTGATGAAGCGATTCACGTCGCGAATCGTGCTTGCCTTCGATGCGGATGCCGCCGGTCAGGGTGCCGCCGAGCGTTTCTACGAATGGGAGCGCAAGTTCGACGTGCAGGTTGCCGTTGCGCGGCTCACCGGTGGCAAGGACCCGGGCGAGCTCGCCGATTCCGATCCCGACGCGTTGCGTCGAGCCGTGGCCGAACCCGAACCATTCCTCGCGTTCCGACTGCGCCGAGTTCTGGAAGCCGGATCGACGACCACGCCCGAGGCCGCGGCACGTACCGCGCGGGCGGCGATGACCGTCATCAACGAGCACCCCGACGTTCACGTGCGCAAGTTGTACGCCGGTCAGGTGGCGAGTCACGTCGGAATACCCGTCGCCGACATCATGGCGGACGTTGCGCCGCAACGTCAGGCGCCGGTCTCGCGCGTACAGGCGCCGCAGCCCATGGCAACGCCGGCGTTGTCGGAAGCCCGCGACGGTGCGTCGGGTGAAGACGCCGTGCTCGCGCACCTTCTCGTCGACCCGTCACTCGACGAGTTCCTCTCGGAGCATCTGTTCATGGGTGTTCCCCACAAGCAGGCGTTCCTGTCGATTCGTGCAGCCAATGGCGACGTCACGGCGGCACTGCGTACCGTCGACGAGCGGGCCGGTTCCGTCATCGAGAGGGTGAGCGTCGCCGATCCCGTCGGCGATCCGATCGTCGAAATCGTCAATCTCGTGCGTGCCGCGGTGCGTCGCGCCCTCGCGGTGCGCGGTCGACACGTCGATGCCGAAACCATCAAGGCCGACCGGGCGGTGAAGCAGGCGATGGAACGATTGGGCGACCCCGCTGTGGCAGTATCGGTGCTACCCGAATTGCTGACATGGTTGAACGCGGTGAACGAAAACGGGGCAGATCCGACATCAAGGGGGTGAAGCGGCAATGACGAGCATCTCGTTGCGCGGCGGCGATTCACCCGACACGGTGCGCCAGTACCTCAACGAAATCGGCAAGGTCGAGCTGCTCACCGCCGAGCAGGAACGCCATCTCGGCAAGCGCATCAAGGACGGTTTGCGGGCCGAAGATCGTCTCCGTGACGTCGGTGAAACCCTCGAAATCTCCGAACGGCGCGAACTGAAGCACCTCGAGCGTGACGGCCGCAAGGCACAGGACGAGATGGTCCGGGCCAATCTGCGTCTCGTCGTGTCGATCGCGCGCCGGTACGACCGCAAGGAGTTGCAACTCGCCGACCTCATCCAGGAGGGCAACATCGGCCTCATGCACGCCGCGAAGAAGTACGACTACGAGAAGGGCTTCAAGTTCTCGACGTACGCAACGTGGTGGATTCGCCAGGCGATGACGCGGGCCATGGCCGATCAGGGTCGCAACATTCGTATTCCGGGTCACATGATGGAAATTGTCAACCGAGTGCAGCGTGTCGAGCGCGAGCTCACTGCCGAGTTGAATCGCGGCCCGGGCCCCGAGGAAGTCGCGGCGCGCGCCGGAATCTCCGTCGACGAGCTGCTGAAGATCACGCAGCTCACGTTGTCGACGACGAGTCTCGACGCGCCGATCGGGGTCGATGCCGACGACCTGACCGTCGGCGACACGATCCCCACCGACACCACCGCCGACCCGCTGCGCGAGACCATGAGCCGGGCGCGCATCGACATGATCGAGAAATCCCTCGAACACCTTCCCGAACGGGAGCGCCGGATTCTCTCGATGCGCTTCGGTCTCGGTCAGTGGAAGGAGAAGCCGCACACGCTCGAGGAGGTGGCGGCGCTCGAGGGCATCACCCGGGAGCGCGTCCGCCAGATCGAGCAGAAGAGCTTGTCGAGACTGCGCCATCCCAACAACAAAGAGAGCCTGCGTTCGTTCATCGACGACGAGTGACGTGACCGGCCCGGGCGGTGCACGTGCGTCACTGGTAGCCTGCAGAAGCCTTTCCGGGGTAGCTCAGTTGGCAGAGCAACGGACTGTTAATCCGTCGGTCGTGGGTTCGAGCCCCACCCCCGGAGCCATTGCCATTCAACATCGACATGCAATGACGTCGGGCCAGTAGCTCAGTGGTCAGAGCAGGGGACTCATAATCCCTTGGTCGTAGGTTCGATCCCTACCTGGCCCACTCATCGCACGCCCGCGTCGCAACGTACGCTCTTGCCAGATGCCGTTTTCGCACTAAGGTGACGAATGAATCAGCACGACGACTGGGAGGTTCGTATGTCGCAGGAACGTGAAGACGTATTGATCGCATGTCACGCGCTCGGAGCCCACGGGCTCGGCGGTGTCATCGGCGGCCACGTGTCCATCCGCGTCCCCGGAGAGCGGGCGTACTGGACGAACGTGCTCGACAAGACGTTCGAAGAGACGACGCTCGAAGACGTCGTGAAGCTCGACTTCGAGGGCAACCAAATCGCCGGTGACCGCAAGATCAGCCCCGGGATCGGTTTCCACCACGGCATCTACATGCACCGTCCCGACGTCAACGCCGTGGTGCACACCCACGGTTTCTGGGTGACGGCCCAATCGGCATTCGCCCGTCCGCCGAAGATGTGGCACAACCTGTGCACCTACTTCTGGAAGAAGACCGCGGTGGCTCCGGACGACACGATCGAAGCGATCGCCCCGGCGCTCTCGAAGGACGATGTCGCGATCATCATCCCGTGGCACGGTGCCATCACCGTCGGCAACGACATCGGTCATGCCGCGGCGCTGCACGCCACGTTCGACTACGCCTGCAAACTCGACGTCACGATGGGGGCGACGTCGGCCGAGCCGATGCCCGAGTCGCAGTGCGCGCACATGCGCTCGCTCATCGAAAAAGCCGATTACCTGCGCCTCACGTGGAACCTCATGAAGCGTCGGGTGAACGAAGCGAACATTCCCAGCCTCGTCTGACGGGCGACCGCCCGTTACCGCCGGCGGTGTCGCCGGTGTCGTGGTGCCGCGCCGACGACCGAGCGGGTGACCGCCGTCTCGCCGTCGCGTATCTCCTCACCCGGTGATGTGTCGAGCACTATGCTCGCCGCATCACCAAGATCACGTACGGCAACCGCCGTGCGAGGAGGAGACACACAATCCAATGAGAAAGCACAAGGGACTCAAGTCCGCTGCGCTCGCTCTCGCTGCATTCGCGCTGGTTGCCGGCGCGTGCGGCGGAAGCAGCGACACGGCCAGCGAGGAGACCGTTGCCGAGGAGACCACCGAAGAGGCCACCGGTCTGCCCGGTGAGGGAATCCTCGCGTGCATGGTCACCGACACCGGTGGCGTCGATGACAAGGGCTTCAACCAGATCTCGTACGAAGGCATGAAGCGTGCCGAGAGCGAGCTCGGAGTCACCATCGACCTGCTCGAGTCGGCAAGCGATGCCGACTACGCACCGAACCTCCAGGCTTTCGCCGACAAGGGCTGCAACATCACCGTGACGGTGGGCTTCTTGCTGGGCGATGCCACGAAGGCGGCTGCCGAGGCGAATGCCGACCTCAACTACGCGATCGTTGACTACGCGTACGACCCGCCGGTGGCCAACGCCCGCGGTCTCGTGTTCGCAACGGACCAGCCCTCGTTCATGGCCGGCTACCTCGCCGCAGCGATGACGAAGACCGGCACCGTCGCCACTTTCGGTGGTGTGAACATTCCGCCGGTCACCGTGTTCATGGAAGGCTTCCGCAAGGGTGTTGAGTACTACAACACCGAAAAGGGTGCATCCGTGAAGCTCCTCGGTTGGGACGGCAAGGACGGCACGTTCGCCGGAAACTTCGAGAGCCTCGACGACGGCAAGAACATTGCCAAGAGCCAGGCTGACGAAGGCGCCGACATCATCTTCCCGGTCGCCGGCCCCGTCGGTCTCGGCTCGGCTCAGTTCGCCCTCGAATCGAATGGTGCGGTCCGCATCATCGGTGTCGACGTCGACATGAGCGTCTCGAACCCGGATGCCGCGTCGGTGTACATCGCCTCGGTGTTGAAGAACATCGATGCCGCCGTGTTCGCCGCCATTAGCGACACCGTCAGCGGCGCCGCCACGTCGGACAACTACGTCGGAACGCTGGAGAACGGCGGAGTTGGCGTTGCATTCACCGACGTTCCTGCCGAGTTGCAGGCCGAGGTGGAGGCAGTCGGTCAAGGAATCGTGGACGGATCGATCTCGCTCGGCTGAGCCGGTCGAATCCCGTTAGCGAACGGGTGGGTCGCGAAAGCGACCCACCCGTTTTCCTTTTCCCGGATGACGTTGAATCGCTCGTCGGTGAATCCGGTCGCAGTTCGCTGAACTAAGGTCGCATCGTCATGAAGTTCGAACTTCGCGGCATCACCAAACGGTTCCCGGGCGTCGTCGCGAACGACGACGTCTCGTTGTCGATTTCCACCGGAGAGGTTCTCGCGCTCATCGGCGAGAACGGTGCCGGCAAGAGCACCTTGATGAACGTCCTCTACGGCCTCTACCGGCCGGACGAAGGTCAGCTGATCATCGACGGGCAGGTAACGCACTTCGATTCGCCCGCCGACGCGATCGCCGCGGGAATCGGAATGGTCCACCAGCACTTCATGCTCGTGCCCGTCTTCACGGTTGCGGAGAACGTCGTTCTCGGTGCCGAGCCGACCGGTGCGCTCGGATCCCTCGACATTGACGAGGCACGGCGACGGGTGCGCGAGGTGTCGGAGAAGTACAACCTCGACCTCGATCCCGACGCGATCGTCGAGGATCTCCCCGTCGGAGTGCGCCAGCGGGTCGAGATCGTGAAGGTGCTGTTGCGCGACGCAAAGATCGTCGTGTTCGACGAGCCCACCGCGGTTCTTACCCCGAGCGAAATCCTCGAGTTCTTCGAGATCGTGCGCACGCTCGTCAAGGCCGGACGCGGGGTCATCTTCATCACCCACAAGCTGAAGGAAGCACTCGAGATCGCTGATCGCATCAACGTGTTGCGTCGCGGCAAGGTCGTCGGTTCGGCCGATCCGAAGACGACGACCGAAGAAGCGATCGCCGAGATGATGGTCGGTCGTGCCGTGCAGCTCACGGTGTCGAAATCGACCGCGGCTCCCGGGGGCCCGGCGTTGACGGTGACCAATGTGAGCGTCGTCGATCCCGACGGCCGCACCGTGGTCGATGACGTGACGTTCGAGGTTCGTGCCGGCGAGATCGTGGGTATCGCAGGTGTGCAGGGCAACGGGCAGACCGAACTCGTCGAGGCGATCAGTGGTTTGCGGCGCGTATCGAGCGGTTCGATCAGGCTCGGGGACGACGACGTGACCGACGATTCGCCCCGCGAGCGTCACGAAGCCGGTATGGGCCACATTCCCGAGGACCGCCAGCGCCAGGGGCTCGTCGTCGACATGTCGATCACCGAGAACCTCGTCCTCACGCGGTACCACTCGGGTGAATTCTCCGACGGTGTGCGCATGAACTGGCCGAAGGCCCGTGAGAAGGCGAAGCAACTCGTCGCCGACTACGACATCCGAACCACCGATCCGCAGCAGGCTGCGAGCACCCTGTCGGGAGGCAACCAGCAGAAAGTGATCGTTGCACGCGAGCTCAGTCGCGACATCCGTCTCGCCGTGGCGTCGCAGCCGACACGCGGAGTCGACGTCGGGTCGATCGAGTACATCCACGCACGCATGGTGGAAGAGCGTGACGCCGGAACAGGCATCCTGCTCGTGAGCACCGAGCTCGACGAGGTGATGGCGCTGTCCGATCGGGTCCTCGTCATGTACCGCGGCCGCATCGTTGCCGATCTCGACCCGAAGAAGGTGTCGCACATGGACGTCGGCTTGTACATGGCCGGCTCCAGGCCGGGGGTGAACGCATGAAGTCGCTGTTCGCATCGCTGCGCTACACGCTGCTTGCGGTCGTTGCCTCGCTCGTCGTCGGTGCCTTCATCATCGTCATCACCGACATCGAAGCCCTCGGCTCGGGGGACTTCGGCAAACCCTTCGCCACCTTGTGGACCGCCTACACGTCGCTCTTCACGGGTTCGTTCGGCAGCCTGCGCGCCATTTCGAACACGATCACCGGCGCGACACCGCTGATGCTCGCCGGTCTCGCCGTCTCGCTTGCGTTCAAAGCGGGGCTGTTCAACATCGGAGCGACCGGGCAGATGCTCGCCGGTGGCATGACCGGTTTGTGGGTGGGATTCGCCTTCGACCTTCCCGGCATCGTGCACGTCCCACTCGCCCTGCTCGCCGGCGCGATCGGAGGTGCGCTGTTCGGTGCGTTCCCCGGTGTTCTCAAGGCTCGCACCGGCGCACACGAAGTGATCACCACGATCATGCTGAACAACATCGCCGCATTCACCGTCCTGTGGAGGCGTTCAAGCGCGAGGGTCGCAGCGACGCCATCTCGAAGTTCGTGAGCGACGGCGCGCGACTGCCACGGCTGTTCGGATTCCTCGACAAGCGGATCGATCTCCTCGCTCACTCGGGGTTCATCGTCGCCGTCGCATCGGTCGTGCTGTTCTGGTGGATCCTCAACCGCACCACGATCGGTTTCGAGCTGCGGGCCACCGGCCTCAATCAGGACGCTGCGAAGTACGCCGGCATCCGTACGAAGACGATGGTCGTCGTCGCGATGGCACTTGCCGGCGCGTTCGCCGGTCTGGCCGGCGCCTCCGAGGTTCTCGGTTTGTACGGCTTCGCCTCGGCGAGTCTTGCCGGCGACATCGGATTCGACGCGATCGCCGTCGCACTGCTCGGCAGGTCGTCGCCGCTCGGAACCGCGGTGTCGGCGATCCTCTTCGGCGCACTGCAGGCCGGCGGTCGCCAGATGCAGGTGAATACCGACGTGCCGATCGATCTCATCGTCGTTCTGCGCGCGCTCATCGTCATGTTCATCGCCGCACCGCTGCTCGTGAAGGCGATCTTCCGCATCCGCGGTGAGGCGCACAGTTACGGACAAACCTTCAGGGGGTGGGGAGGATGACCGCACTCGTTCAGTCCGCCGAGCAGCGCAAGCGCGCCCGCAACGTCGGAATCGCGTACCTCGTCCTTGCTACGGTCACGCTGTTCCTCTTCACGCAGCGGCCCGGCGATGCCGGATTCCGACTCACGTCGACGGCGACGCTCACCCTGCCGGCGCAGGCGTTCGGCTACGCACTCGGGGTCATCCTCGTCGCGGTGGCCGTCGGTCAGTTGTGGCGCGGCTTCGGGCGTCTCTCCAACGTCGTGCTCGCACTCGCCACAGCGCTGTTCTTCATGTCGTTCCTGTCGTGGGCGGCAGCGGGCGAGTCTTTCAGCTTCGTCGGCATGCTCCAGGACACCGTCACGCGGTGCGTACCGATCACGCTCGGGGCGATCGGCGGCATCCTCAGCGAGCGCTCGGGGGTCATCAACATCTCCATCGAGGGCATGTTGCTCGGATCGGCGTGCACGTCGGCCATCGGTGCATCGCTGTGGGGTTTGTGGGTCGGCGTGTTCGTCGGCATCGCCACGGGAGTCGCCCTTGCGGCGGTTCTCGCGGTGTTGTCGATCCGTTACAAGGTCGATCAAGTCATCGTCGGCTTCGCGATCAACTTCTTCGCTCTGGGCATCACGTCGTTCATCAGTTTCCGCGTGCTCGTGCCGAACCCCGAGTTGAACAGCCTGCGACCGGTGCAGCCGATCCGCATTCCGTTGCTCGCCGATATTCCGTTCATCGGCGAGGTGCTGTTCGTGCAGACGATCTTCGTGTACTTCACCTACGTCGCCGTCGCGCTCACCACATGGGCTCTGTACCGCACCAAGTGGGGTCTGCGCACCCGTGCTTCGGGTGAGTACCCGAAGGCGGCCGGCACGCTCGGTGTGCGCGTGTTGCGTCTGCGGTACCAGAACCTCCTGCTCGCCGGAGCAGTGGCGGGTATCGGCGGTGCGTGGTGGCCGATCGGCACCGTCGGTCGCTTCGACCAGAACATCACGGGTGGTCGCGGATTCATCGCCCTCGCCGCTGTCATTTTCGGTCGTTGGCATCCCGTCGGTGCGTTCACCGGCGCGCTCGTGTTCGCACTTGCCGAGGCGGTGCGATTGAAAATCGGCAACTTCGACACGGGTATTCCGAGCGAGTTCCTCATCATGGCGCCGTACGTCGTCACTCTCGTCGTCGTCGCGGGCTTCATCGGTGCGAGTCGCGCACCGAAGGCGGCGGGTCAGCCGTACGACGAGCAGTAGCCGGCGTCAATCGTCGGGTTCTCGTTGACGAAAAGTGAGTCGCGTCACGCCGGTGCGCGGTGGCGCGTCGCAGCGTCCCTCGTAGCCTTCAGTGCATGGCAGAGGTCTCGGCAAAGGGTTGGTACGCGGCACGCACGAGTGTCGAACAGGTGGAAGAGGGCAGTGAACTCGCCCCGAAATTCGACGACCGTGGTCTGATTCCCGTCGTCACCACCGATTACGAGACCGGCGAAGTGCTCATGGTGGCGAACATGAATTCCGAGGCCCTCGCGAAGACCATCGAACTCGGCGAGGCGGTGTACTACAGCCGCAGTCGCAACCAGTTGTGGCACAAGGGTGCCACGAGCGGTCTCGTCCAGAAGGTGCGCGAGTTGCTCATCGACGACGATCAAGACGCGGTCTGGCTGCGTGTCGACGTCCAGGGTGGCGCGAGCTGCCACGTCGGTTACCGCTCGTGCTTCTACCGCAGCATTCCAGTCGCCGACGACGCACGCGTCGACGGCCCGTTGCCGCTCACGTACACGATCACGGAGAAGACCTTCGATCCGAAGGCCGTGTACGGCGACGCCCCGAACCCGACGAAGTTGTAGTTCGCGCGCGCAGCGCCGTGCCGGCGCCGCAGCGAAGACAAGTCCCTAGGTGCCTTTCGGGCGAAAGGCCGTCATTCCACCGCCGACCTCGAGGCGCGGTCCGCCGATGAGATCGATGCAGTAGGGAATCGCCGGCAGCACGGCATCGAGGCAGTCGGCGATCGCCGACGGTTTGCCGGGCAGGTTGACGATGAGCGTCGAGCCGCGGATGCCGGCCGTCTGGCGCGACAGGATCGCCGTCGGAACGACACGCAACGACACCGTGCGCATGAGTTCACCGAAGCCGGGCATCATCTTCTCGCACACGTCGGCCGTCGCCTCGGGGGTCACGTCACGAAGAGCCGGTCCGGTGCCACCCGTCGTGACGATGAGACAGCACTTCTCAACGTCGGCGAGCTCGCGCAGTGCTCCGGCGATGAGTTCGCGCTCGTCGGCGACCATGCGCGCAACGGGTTCCCATGGTGACGTGAGGTGACGCGCTAAGTAGTCGCGGATCGCGGGGCCGCCCTTGTCCTCGTACACGCCGGCCGAGGCGCGGTCGGACACGGTGACGACGCCGATGCGTGCCGATGATCCTGACATCTTCCGGATCACCAGTAGATCTTGCGGCGGTTGTTGAATGCGCGGCCGAAGGTTGCATACCGAATGAGTGACTTGCGGATCTGGCGCACGCCGTAGCGCAGTCCGACCCGCATCTGTGCCGCCTCGGAAATTCCCTGCAGTCGCTCGACGGCCTGGCGGAGAAGGTGCACGAGTTGCGTTTCGCGCACGCTGAGCAGGTGCGGCTCGACGGTCTCGGGGAAGCTCTTGCGTTCGAATCCGAAGGCTTCGTAGTCCATGTGGTACACGGCCATGAGCCGGTTCGCCGAGTGCATGTCGCACACGTCGTGCACCTTGATGCCGGTGCCCTCGTTGAGTCGCGACGCGGTGATCGTCTTGCCCGAGCGTTCGGAGAGCAACTTCTCGATCTTCGACATCTCACCCGGCACGTCGACCCTCACGAGCATGTTGTAGTCGATGACGTCGGTGCGCACCACGTGACATTGGGGGAGGAAGTGGTGGTCGATCGTGAAGTCGTTGGTGTTCTCGGCGATCATTTTCGCAAACAACGCGAAGCTCGCCGCCATGTCGATACGACCGTCGACGAGGACGTCCTTGCACAGCTCGATCGCCTTGTCGGTCCTGCCGGGGGCGCGCATGAAGATGCGGTTCTCCCACGCCGAATACGAGCGAGCGAGCGGGTCGCGCAACGCGGCGATGCGCACCCATTCCGGGTCGGCAAGGATCTGTCGCGCTTCGCGCTCGGGCAAGTCGACGAGACGGGTGAGGCCGCTGATGACCGGGTTGTGAATGGTCTGGCTGCGCGAGATGTTCGCGGTGATGAGACTCTCGATGAGCTCGGGTCGGTGCGTGCCCTCGGCCTGGGCGAGCATGAGCTTGATCGTGCTGCATGCCACCTTCGTCGTCGGCGTGTACATCACCTTGAGTGACGGGGCGATGAGCGTGGTGCCGGCGATTGCCGCAAGACGTCGATCGGCGGGGAATGGACTCGTCATCGCTGTCTGCTCCTCAGGCGGAAATGATTCCGAGGGTACGCAGGTAGGTGAGGACCCGTACCGTCGATTGTGCAACGGTTTCGTCACCGTGACCGACGACGATTTCGGGGTTCGTCGGCTCTTCGTACGGTGCGTCGACCCCGCTGACGCCCGTCATCTCGCCGCGGCGCACCTTGGCGTACAGGCCCTTCGTGTCGCGCTCCTCGCACCGCTCGCGCGGTGTGGCGACGTGCACCTCGATGAACGCGAGACCGTCACCCTCATGGGCGATGCGCACGGCACGCCGGTCACGGGCAAAAGGGCTGATGATCGGCACGACGGCGATGAGACCCGCGTCGGCGAACAACCGCGCAACCTCGCCGACGCGACGCACGTTCTCCGTGCGATCGGCATCGGTGTAGCCGAGGTTCGAATTGAGCCCGTGGCGCAGGTTGTCGGCATCGAGCACGTAGGTGAGCGACCCCCGTTGGAGTAGCTCGCCGGCAAGGGCGTTCGCCACGGTCGATTTACCCGAGCCGGACAGGCCGGTCAGCCACACCGTTGCTCCGTGCAGGCCGTGGCGCTCCCAGCGTTCGTCGCGGCGCACCGCCGGTTCGTGCCACACGGGGACGTTCATCGCCCCCGACCCTAGACCGCCTACGTTCGCGGCGAGAGCAGCATCCCCGCGGCGCAGGTTTGGCCGCTCGACTCGTCGACGAGGATGAACGAACCGGTCGAGCGGTTCTGGTGGTAGTCGTCGAAGAACAGCGGCGTCGTCGTGTGCAACGTGGCCCGACCGATCTCGTTGAAGTTGAGACCGCTCGTCGCGGGCTCGCGGTGCAGCGTGGAGATGTCGAGACGGTAGAGCACCTCGTTGATCCGGGCCCGTGCCACCTTCGTCGTGTGTTTGATCGAGTAGATCTTGCCGACGGTGAGCGGTGCGGCATCGTCCATCCAGCACAGCATCGCCTCGAGTTCCTGCGACTGGCGGGGCCGGTTGTTCGGACGGCAAATCATGTCGCCACGAGTGATCGACAAGTCGTCTGCAAGTAGCAAGGTCACTGCGCGACCCGGTTCGGCCTCGGTAGCGGGGCCGTCCGGCGTGTCGATGCCGACGATGCGCGTGGTGAGACCCGACGGCAGCACCATGACGTCGTCGCCGACACGGAAGACTCCGCCTGCGACGCGGCCCGCGTACCCGCGGTAGTCGGGTGTGTCGGTGCGCTGCGGGCGGATGACGTACTGCACGGGAAAACGTGCGTCGATGCGGTTGTTGTCGCTGCCCGTGTACACGTTCTCGAGATGGTGGAGAAGTGTGGAACCCTCGAACCACGGCATGTTCGCCGACCGCGTCACCACGTTGTCGCCGGCGAGTGCACTGATCGGCAGGAAGGTGACGTCGCGAAGCGACAGGCGCGACGCGAAGGCGCCGAACTCGTCGCGAATGCGTTCGAAGACCTCTTGGGAGTAGTCGACGAGATCCATCTTGTTCACGCAGATGACGAGGTGCGGAACGCCCAGCAGCGACACGAGCAGACTGTGTCGCCGAGTTTGCTCGACCACGCCGGTGCGCGCATCGACGAGCACGATCGCCAGGTCGACGTTCGACGCGCCCGTAATCATGTTGCGCGTGTACTGAATGTGGCCGGGGCAGTCGGCGATGATGAAGCTGCGTCGGGGAGTGGCGAAGTAGCGCCACGCGACGTCGATGGTGATTCCCTGTTCGCGCTCGGCGCGCAGACCGTCGGTGAGCAGTGACAGGTCGACGTAGTCGTCGCCGCGCCGCTTGCTCACGCTCTCGATGTGCTCGAGTTGATCTTCGAAGATGCTCTTCGAGTCGTAGAGCAGGCGACCGATGAGCGTGGACTTTCCGTCGTCGACCGAGCCGACCGTGGCAAAGCGCAGCTTCTCCATCAGAAGTAGCCCTGCTTCTTGCGGTCTTCCATGCCGGCTTCCGAGATGCGGTCGTCGGCCCGAGTTGCACCGCGTTCGGTCACCCGGGCCGCGGCAGTCTCCGCGATGATGTCGTCGAGTGAGGTGGCGGTTGACTCGATCGCCGCGGTGCACGTGGCATCGCCGACCGTACGGAACCGCACCATCTGCGTCGTCACCGTTTCGCCCGCATCGGGGGCAAGGAACGGCGATTCGGCCATCCACATTCCATCGCGCCGGAAGACGCGTCGCTCGTGGGCGAAGTAGATGCTCGGTAGTGCGATGTCGTACTCGCGCACGAAGCGCCAGATGTCGAGCTCCGTCCAGTTCGACAGCGGAAAGACCCGGAAGTGCTCGCCGGGGCGGTGGCGTCCGTTGTACAGGCCCCACAGTTCGGGGCGCTGCGTCTTCGGATCCCACTGACCGAAGGAGTCGCGGAATGAGTACACGCGTTCCTTGGCCCGGGCGCGTTCCTCGTCGCGCCGTGCCCCGCCGAACACGGCATCGAAACGGTGCTCGGTGATCGCATCGAGAAGCGTGACTGTCTGCAGCGGATTGCGACTTGCCCGCGGACCGACGGCATCCTGCACGCGACCGGCGTCGATCGACGCCTGTACGGAGGCGACGACGAGGTTCACCCCGAGATCGGCAACCGCCCGGTCGCGGAACTCGATGACCTCGGGGAAGTTGTGACCCGTGTCAACGTGCATCACCGGGAACGGCACCCGGGCGGGCTGGAATGCCCGAACGGCGAGGTGGAGCATGACCACCGAGTCCTTACCGCCGGAGAAGAGCATGACCGGGCGCTCGAACTCGGCAGCCACTTCGCGGATGATCGTCACCGACTCGTCGATGAGACCGCGCAGACCCGTTGGCACGGATCAGACACTAGGTCGCGGGACGATATGAACTTCTTGTTCACCCCGGACGGGGCGGGGTCACACGACTGTTATTCTCGCGATCGGCGTCACTCGACGTCATCCATTCAGTGAGGGGAGTCACATGAAGAAGCGCAAGGTTTGGGCCCTCGCGGCCTCTGCAGTCGCGGTGCTTGCAACCGCGGCATGCGGAAGCAGCGACACGGCAACGACCGAGGAAACCACGGCCGACACCGTTGCCGAAGAGGCACCGGCAGTCGACTACAGCAGCGTGAAGGCTGCGGTCGTGTACATCACGACGCCGGGTGACATGGGTTGGAGCTACATGCACGACCAAGGCATCAAGTACCTCGAAGAGCAGACCGGTATCGAGGTCACGCGCCTCGAGCT
>JBIIUH010000025.1:0-18465 GCA_044340075.1 Ilumatobacteraceae bacterium
CAGGCCGTCTGGAACGCGTGGATGAGTGAGCATCCCGGAGTGGTGCTCAACGTGGCCTCGGTCGGTGGCGTGCGGGCCGAACCACTGCTCGGCGTCTACAACGTGACGAAGGCGGCGCTCATTCATCTCACCAGGCAGCTGGCGAGCGAGCTCGGTCCGACGCGCGTGCTCGGTGTCGCCCCCGGTCTCGTCGACACCGACTTTGCATCGGTCCTCGTCGAGAACGTCGGTGAGGCGCTGGCGCGCTCGATGCCGACGCGACGCATCGGCACTCCGCAGGACATCGCAGATTTCGTCGCCTATCTCGTGTCGCCTCGAGCGTCGTGGATCACGGCGGAAACCTTCGTGATCGACGGCGGTGCAGGCGTTCGCTCGTCATTCGGCGCCTGATCAACGGGCGATCGGAAGCCCGCGACACCTACCGATCGGGCAGTTGGGAAACGATCGGCTTACCGAGCGCGGTGCGCGGAATCTCGTCGACGACGATGAGGCGCCGCGGTGCGGCAACGTCCGACAACTCGGCACGCACCGCGGTCCGAAGTTCGTCGAGTGACGGCACCGCCGCGTGATCCCGGGGAACGATCCATGCGCAAACGACCGCACCCCACGTGTCGTCGGCCGTTCCGCGAACGACGACGTCGGCGACGAGCGGGTGTTCGAGAAGGATCCGCTCGACGGGCTGGGGCCACACCTTGCTGCCGCCGCTGATGATGAGATCGTCGCGTCTGCCGGATACGTGGAGCATGCCGTCGCTCCATGAACCGAGATCACCCGTGTGCAGCCAACCGTCGGTCACGCTCGGGCTGCCGTCGACGTACCCGCGGCACAACGTCGGCGTTCGGAGGAGCACTTCGTCGTCGACGATGCGAACGTCGACGTCGGTGAGCGGTTGCGAGTCGTACACGACACCGCCGCACGTCTCGGTGAGACCGTACGTGGCGATGACGTTGTTCGGGCGCTCGCGCGGTACGGACGCGCCCCCGACGAGGACGACTTTCCATCGCGCGGTATCAACGCGCGGCAACAGCGCCGGCACGAGTGAAGTATGGGTTGCCCCGGCCGCGGCGGCGATGCCGATTGCCTCGGCGTCGGGGCGCGGAATGCACGTGAGTCGTGCGCCGGTGCTCAGCGCACGAGCAACGACACCGAATCCGCCGATGTGCGCGACCGGGAGACAGGCGAGCCAGTGATCGTGCGCGCCAAGCTGCAGAGCCTCGGAGACGATGCGCGAGCTCGCCGCGAGCGAAGCATGCGAGTGAATGACACCCTTGGGTTCGCCGGTCGTTCCACTCGTAGCAATGACGAGTGCATCGTCGACCGAATACGCGCGCGGCTCCGGCAGCGACACGTCGTCATCGGCGCCGATGACGCGTGCGGCACCGAATCGGGCGGTAATTGTCCGTCGTGCGGCAATGGGCAGGCGCTGATCGAGCGGGAGAATGGCATCGCCCGCATCCCAGATGTCGCGCAGTGCTGCAACGAATGCATCGCTCGTCGGCAGATCCACTGCGACGAGTCGGGTCACGCGTGCACTCTACGAGCCGGGTTGCGACGGGTAATCTCGCCCCATGCCGCGCGCCCGTGCCTGGATCGACGGTGCGCGGCCGCGCACACTCGTCGCCGCGATCGTGCCCGTGCTGCTCGGAGTGGCCGTCGTTCCCGGTGGAGTCGGTGCGATCGACATCATCGTGCGAGGCGGGCTCGCTGCGCTGGTGAGCCTCGCTCTGCAGGTCGCCGTCAACTACGCCAACGACTACTCGGACGGAATTCGCGGCACCGACGACGAGCGTGTCGGGCCCCGGCGTCTCGTGGCGAGCGGTGATGCCTCGCCGAAGTCGGTACGTCGCGCCGCCTTCGCGGCTATTGGTGTCGCGATGGTCGCCGGCGGCGCATTGGCGGCCATGACGACGTGGTGGTTGATCCTCGTCGGTGCGGTGAGCATCGTCGCCGCGTGGGGTTACACGGGAGGTCCGCGTCCGTACGGGTACAGCGGATGGGGTGAGGTGTTCGTCTTCGTCTTCTTCGGACTGGTCGCCACCATGGGAACGACGTATGTGGTGGCCGAATCGTGGTCGGTGCGGTCGTTCATCGTCGGATCGATCGCCGGTCTGCTTGCCGTCGCGTTGCTCGTCGTGAACAACCTGCGCGATCTCGCCAACGACGCGCGGGTCGGGAAACGAACTCTGGCCGTTCGCCTCGGTGACCGCGCCACCCGGCGTCTGTACGTTGCCTGCTACGTGGTGGTGCTCGCCATCGTCGTCAGTGCGGCACTCGGTCGACCGATCGTGCTCATCTCGATCATCGGGCTGCTACCGGCGACGCGGGCCTCGCTTCGCGTACTGCGCGGGGCGACGGGTCGTGAGCTCATTGCAGTTCTCGGTTTGACGGCCCGCGCGCAACTTCTGGTCGGCGTGCTGCTCTCCGTCACCGTGTGGACGTGGTGACGAACCGCGGCTGATCGATTCGGCGCGCCGCAACCGTTTCGGAGTTCGGTCGAACTATTTGCGCACGTCACTGCGTTGGAGGAACTCCGACAGGAGGCGGACGAACGTGGCCGGCTTCTCGAGGTGTGCCACGTGGCCTGCATCGGCGACGAATCGACGCTGGCAACCCGCAATGAGTGAGCACATCTCGCTCGCCACCGCCGCAAACTTTGCATCGCGGGCACCCGCGACGGCGAGGGTGGGGACGTTCAGCTGCGGGAGGGACTCCCAGTACGACGGCTGACTGCCGGGTCCGAGTTCGCGCAGCGCATAGGAGAGACCACGTGCATCGTTGCGGCGACGATCACGTAGCGATTCCGTGTCGGGCGCGTAGCCGGCGAACAGCGGACGTGCGAGCCACTCGTCGAGGAATGCCTCGGTGCCGATGGTGCCGATGCGTTCGGCCAGTCGTTCGTCGTCGATGCGACGGCGGGTGCGTTCGTCGGTGTCGCGAATCCCCGCGGTTCCGCCGACCATGACGAGACCGCGCATGGATGCATTCGGTTGGCAGGCGGCGGCAAGTGCCAGCCGTGCGCCCATCGAATAGCCGACGATGGCCGCATCGTTTGCCAGCGTGGCGAGTCGTTGCGCGAGTTGGACGAAGGACGGACGAATCGTCGTCGCACCGTGGCCGGGGAGGTCGGGAAGAATGCACGTCACCCCGGGATCGGCGCGCACAAGTTCAACGGCAATGTCCCGCCACGACCGGGCCGTGTGCGCAAAGCCGTGCAGCATGACGACACGGCGCGAACCCGTACCGACGGTCTCCGTCGCCATACCGTCTGCGCCCGGAGCGCCTTCCACCGTCATTCCATGATCCCGGCGCGGCGACCGTTGCTTATCGAGCGGATTCGGGTGGCGCGCTCGTGGCGACGGTGGCGGCGCATTGCTGCCACGATAGACGCGTGAATCATTCGTCGGCTGCGGCAACGATGTGCGCGACTTTCGTCGACGAGTGGGTGGCGCTCGGCGTCGACGTGGCGATGATCGCACCCGGGTCCCGTTCGACGCCGATGGCGATCGCTCTGGCGTCGCATTCGGGCATGACGACGCACGTGTTCATCGACGAACGAGTCGCCTCCTTTGCTGCGGTGGGTGCGGCACGGTCGAGGCGCACGCCCGTCATCGTGCTGTGTACATCCGGTACGGCGGCGACGGAACTCCATTCGGCCGTCGTCGAGGCGCACCACTCCGAGGTGCCGCTGATCGTGCTCACCGCCGATCGGCCGCCGGAATTGCAGGGTGTCGGCGCGCCACAGACCATCGATCAAACGAATTTGTACGGCACGGCGGTGCGTCGCTTCATCGACACGGGTGTCGCCGACGCACACGATGCGGGGCGATGGCGCAGCGTCGCGCGTGACATCGTCGATGCAACGCTGCGTGATCCGAGTGGCGCGGGTCCGGTGCACGTCAACCTGCCCTTCCGTGAACCGCTCCTCGCCGCGGCAGATGCGATTCCACCGCGCACGAACGACTCCGACAGCGTCGACGGTCGAGCCGGTCTGCAGCCGGATGCGTCGACGATCGCCGAGATCCGTGCGCTGTTCACCGCGCCGGACGGATCGTTGCGCCGGGGAGTCATCATCGCCGGCGACTGTCCGAACGACGGCGCGGTGCTCGACCTCGCACGTGCCACGGGGTGGCCCGTGTGGGCGGACCCGCGTTCGGGGCAGCGCATCGACCATCCGAACGTTGTCGCCGCCGTTGATCCGCTGCTACGCGACGATGACGTTGCGTCCCGTCTGCGTCCCGATGTCGTGCTGCGTTTCGGATCGCTCCCTGCCTCGAAGATCGTCGGAGCGCGCCTGCGGGAGTGGGCATGCACCCACGTCTGTGTGACGCGCGGATCGCAGCTCATGGATCCCGATCGAGTCGTGACGCGACACGTCGTGGCGGGCGACGCCGAAACGGCGCGCTCGCTGGCAGCGAGCCTCGGTGCCAGTGGTGCCGCGTGGCTGCACGATTGGCACACCGCGTCGAATGCCGCCGACGGCGCTATCGCTGCGGCGGTGAGTACGGGTCCGCTCACCGAGCCCGCGGTTGCACACTTGGTTGCACGTGAGAGCGCATCGCGCGGACCACTGTGGGTGTCGTCATCGATGCCCGTTCGGGACGTGGAGTGGTTCGCTCCTCCCCGTGACGGATTCTTCGTCCTGGCCAACAGGGGAGCGAACGGCATCGACGGTGTGATCTCGAGTGCCATCGGCTCGGCCCTCGTGACGGATCGTCCGATCACGCTCCTCATCGGCGACGTCGCATTCCTGCACGACTCGAGTGCACTCGTCGGACTTGCGCGACGCGGTTGCGACCTGCGCATCGTGCTCGTCGACAACCGTGGTGGGGCGATCTTCTCCTTCTTGCCGCAGGCCGGCGTCCTGGACGAGCGCACGTTCGAAACGTTGTTCGGTACGCCGAGCGACGTCGACGTCGAGTCACTCGCACGAGCCCATGCCCTGACCTACGCACACGTGACGACGAGCGACGAACTGGTTGCGCAACTCGCACTCGCCGGCCCCAGGATCGTTCACGTGCAGACGGACCGTCGACGGGTCGTTGCCGATCATGACGCTCTGAATCGCAGCGTCGCTGCGGCGGCGCGGGCCACCTTGTCACTCGGCTGACCGGTTTTCGTTACGGCTCGCCGTTCAGGGACGAACGAGCATCGAGAGCATCGCCTGGAACTTCGCGCGTGTCTCTTCGAGTTCGGCGAGCGGTTCGCTCGCTGCGACGATTCCGCCACCTGCGAACAGACGGGCCGTGCGGCGCGAAGCATCGATGCTCGCGCAGCGGATGGTCACCGCGAACGTGCCGTTGCCGAGTGCGTCCATCCAGCCGACCGCACCGCCGTAGCGACCCCGTGTGAATCCCTCGACGCGGGCGATGAGATCGAGAGCCGCTGCACGCGGATGACCGCCGAGGGCCGGGGTCGGTACGAGTGCACGGACGAGCTCGATCACGTGCGGTGCCGGATCACCGAGACGACCTTCGACGCGGGTGCCGAGGTGCTGGACGTTGGCGACGGGAACGACCTCGGGCTCGGGTTGCCAGTCAAGGTACGAGCACCAGGGGAGCAGGGTGTCGTGGACCATGTCGATGACGACGCGGTGCTCGATTTGGTTCTTCTCGCTCGCGAGGAGTTCGGCCGCGAGACGTGCATCGACGGTCGGGTCGCCCGTGCGGCCCGTCGTTCCGGCGAGAGGATGACTGCGCACGACGTCGCCTTCGCGCTCGACGAGCAACTCCGGTGACGCACCGACGAGGCCGTCGAACACGTACCGATAGGACGACCCGAACGCGCGACGCATTCGCTTGGCGAGGGCGACGATATCGATGGCCTGCGAACTCGTGACGATGACGTCGCGGGCGATCACGGCTTTCGTCACGTGCCCCGCGCGGACTGCGTCGCGAGCTGCAGTGACGGCGGCGAGATAGGTGTCGACATCGACACCTGGTTGCACCGTGAACTCGGACCGACCCGTCGTGTCGCTCCTCGCGGCCGCAAGGTCGGGTTCCGAGCCGCGCGGATGCACGACCCAGGCCGTGCCGTCCTCATTGACACCGACCGTCGTGTGCGGCAGCACGACGTCTCCCGACGATCCGTCGAAATCCACCGCGCAAAACATCGTCGTGCGGGCGATCGTTGCGGCATCGGCACCGCCGCCGATCACGGACGTTCGCACGGTCTCGATATCGGCGAGCGGAACGCGAGCAAGGATGCCGCGTCCCGCTCGGGACCGACCGCCACGGGCGAAGAGGTATCCGTCGTCGCCGCACACGTCCTCGGCCGTGATGCCGGCACGCTCCTGCGACGTGAGCTCGCGCGAGACGAGGTCGACGTTGCAGTGTGGGTCAGGCACGGCGTTCGGCAACGAGCAATTGCGTCAATCCGCCGGACAACTGCCGGTGCTCGACGTCGACGAAACCACGGTCCTCGAGCATCCGCGCCATCTCGTCACCGGCCGGGAGGTATGCGACGCTGCGCGGAAGGTACGAGTATGCGGGACCGTCCGAGAGGAGTGCGCCGATGCGCGGCACGATGCGGCCGAAGTACACCGAATTGCCCCAGCGCACGACGGGATTATGCGGCACTCCGACGTCGAGCAGCGCGATTCGTCCTCCCGGTCGCACGACCCGCGCCAGTTCGGTGAAGAAGGCACCGAGATCGACGACGTTGCGCAACGCGAATCCGCACGTCACTCCGTCGAGCGACGCATCGGCGACGGGGAGGGTGAGGATGTCCGCCTGCGTTCGCGGTGCACCGCTGGTGTCGCCGTGCAGCATTCCGAGCGAAAAATCGAACGACAGGGCCACGTGTCCGGCGCGGGCAAGTTCCTTGCACAGGTCACCGGTACCGCTCGCAAGATCGGCTACGAGCGAGCCGACGGGCAGTCGAAGGGAACGAACGGCACGGCGGCGCCAACGCACGTCGAGGCGGAACGTCATGATCCGGTTGACGAGGTCGTAGCGCGGGGCGATCGCATCGAACATCGCCCGCACGGCGGTGGCCTTGTTCTTGCCCGTCGGGAGTTCGGAGACGTCCCATGCACGAGATTCCGAACGTCGCGCCATTTCCGTCAGGCTACGTCGCGCATCACCCGGCACGGCCGACCCGATGCGCAGAAATGCGCCCGGTGACCGTCTCTCGGCAACACTGGGAGTTGGAGGTTCTCATGGCGCGCAGCGATCTCATCTTCGGTGTCTTCATGCCCCAGGGCTGGAAGATGGAATTGTCGTCGTTCCCCGATGCCACGGCGAAATGGAACGCCGCCGTCGACATCGCGGTGCGTGCCGAGAATCTGGGCTTCGATTCGGTCTGGGTGTACGACCACTTCCACAACGTGCCGCGCCCGGCGCACGAAGCGGTGTTCGAGTGTTGGACCACGGTTGCGGCGATCAGTCAACGAACCTCGCGGATCCGCCTCGGCCAGATGGTGGGCTGCAACCTCTACCGCGAACCGGCTCTCTTGGCGAAGATCACCTCGACGGTCGACGTCATCTCCGGTGGTCGCCTCGATTGGGGCATCGGGGCCGGTTGGTACGAGAACGAATGCCGCGGTTACGGCTACGACTTCCCCGTACCGAAGGAGCGCATCGCCATGTTGCGCGAGTGCGTCGAGATCGTGAAGTCGATGTGGACCGAGGAGGAAACCACCTACAACGGTGAGTACTACAAGCTCGTGCGCGGCAACTGCGATCCGAAACCGATCCAACGGCCCCGCCCGCCGATCTGGATCGGAGGTGGTGGGGAGCAACTCACGCTGCGCGTCGTGGCGCGACATGCCGACGTCGCCAACTTCGGCGGAACGCCGGAGGATTTCCTCCGCAAGCGGGAAATCCTGAAGGAGCACTGCCGCGCCGTCGGGCGTGATTTCGACGAGATCCGTCTCACGTGGTCACCCGACATTTTCATTCGCGAGACGCAGGCCGAGGTCGACGCTGCCGGCAGCCTGAGCATCTGGGGTCATCCCGTCGACCAATGGCGGGCGAGCGCACTCGTCGGCACCCCCGAGCAGGTTGCGGAGAAGATTGCGAAGTACGTCGACATGGGCTGCACCGGCTTCGTTCCGTGGTGTGCCGACTATCCGTCGACGCAAACGCTCGACCTCTTCGCCGGGGTCATGCGCGAGTTCCGCTAGTTACGCGAGCGTCGTCAGGATGCGAAGTAGAGGCGACTGACGAGTTCGGCGACGCACGCCGGCTTCGGTGAATTGCGCACCTCGAACGTCGCCTCGAGAACCGTCTGCACCGAGTCGGCAAGTTCGCTGACGTCCTTGAGCATCACACCGACTCGTAGATCGCTCTCGACGGGCACCGGCGACGGAAACCGCACCTTGTTCGTGCCGTAATTGATGCCCATGACGACGCCGGTCACCGAGTACACGGTGGGGATGAGTCGCGGCGCGAGAGAGAGCGTGAGGAACCCGTGGGCGATCGGCGTGCCGAACGGACCGCGTCGGGCCCGGTCGACGTCGACGTGAATCCATTGGTGGTCACCGGTGGCTTCCGCAAACGTGTCGATCATCGTCTGCGTGATGCGCAGCCAGTCGCTGTAGCCGAGGTGTTCACCGACGGCGTTGCGCAAGCCGCCGATGCCGTCGATGATCCGCTTGTGCGTCATGGATTCTCCCGACGGCTATCTGTACCACATTTTCTGGTGGGCGCGACTCTGGGGATGCAGGAGGAGCGCAACCAGCGCAGCGTCGAAAGCGAAGCTGATGAGGCTGCCGCCGAAGAGTTGTCGCTGCAATCCCGCGCCGACGTCGCCGTAGGCGAGGAAGTTGATGATGAACGGGCTGAACGACGTCGCGACGGCGATCTTCCAGCCGAGTCGACGCTCGTTGGCCATGAGGAACCCTCCGGCGACGTGACCGACGGGTACCAGCATCGCAACGAGGAATCCCAATGGAATGCGGTAGCGAACCCACGCGAGCGGACCGCTCGAATCGAGGATCTCGAGCAGCGCGAACGCTCCGTCGAGGTAGCCGAGGAGGATCGCCAACTGCAGCGTCTGCGGAGCCATGCGATCGAACCAACGATGAGGTGACAACGACATGATGCGAGTCTGTCAGGCAATCCCGCCGCGGTGATGTATCGGTAGCGTGACCGACGATGCGCAGCGGCTTCGTCACCCTCGTCGGGCGACCGAACGTCGGCAAGTCGAGCCTCGTCAACGCCTTGTGCGGCAACAAGGTGAGCATCGTCTCGCCGAAGCCCCAGACGACCCGCAGGCGAGTGCGCGGAATTGCGAACGGCCCCGACCATCAGATCGTCTTCGTCGACACGCCGGGTTTGCACAAACCGGTGACGGCGCTCGGTGAGCGCATCAACGAGACCGCACTTTCGTCGGTCGCCGACGTCGACGTCGTGTGCCTCGTACTCGACGCGACGAAACCGTTCGGTCGGGGCGACCAGTGGGTCGCCGATCGACTCGTCATGTCGGAGGCGATCGTCGTCATCAACAAGTGCGACGCCGTGTCGCGTGAGAAGTTGCTCGCGTACCTGGCGTCGGTAGCCGGGCTCGCCGCCCGCGAGTACCACCCCGTATCGGCGCGCACGGGGGAGGGTCTCGACGGTTTACGCCGAACGCTCGTCGGCATGTTGCCCGAGGGGCCGGCGCTGTATCCCGCCGAGGCGCGCAGCGACACCGACGAGCTGACGTGGATCGCCGAGCTCGTCCGCGAGCAACTGTTGCACGAAACCCACGATGAATTGCCGCACTCGATCGCCACCCGTGTCGTCGAGCACGAATGGCCCCGCATCCGGTGCGAGATCGTCGTCGAGCGGGAGAGTCAAAAGGGCATGGTCATCGGCAAGGGTGGCTCGCTGCTGAAGCGCGTCGGAACGAAGGTGCGCGAACAGTTGCCCGAAGGTGCATACCTCGAGCTGTTCGTCGTCGTTGATCCCAACTGGCAACGTCGCCCCGAGCGAATCGAGCGCCTCGGCTACTAGTCGCGCGACAACAGCACGACATAGTCGTCGAACGTCACCGCACCACCGGCAGTCGTCAGGTCGCCGGCACCGCGCGGTACGGCAATCTCGGTTCCGTCGACACGGAACGACACCTGACCGATGCCCGGTCGTCGCGTCAGGGTGAGCACGATTTGGGCGATCGCGAGACGTTGATCGGTCGGGGACAGCTCGGAGAGAAACGGTGCGGATGCCGAGATGAGCGCAACGCCCCGGCGGGTCTCCACCGTTGCCGCAAAACGCGAGGGAAGCGCGCTGCGCAAGCCCGTGCTTGCTTCCTCACCGCTGATCCCCTCGAGGAGGGTGGCGAGAACCTGCGTCGGTGTCGCGGGACTGACGAGCAGCCGGGCGGTCGACACGGCACGGTTCGCACTGATGAAGTACAGCTCGACGGGTTCGTACACCGTTGCGGGGGCAACGGAATCACCGGGCATCGCCGCGGGATCGGTCGGTACGGTCGTGGTCGTGGTGATGACTGTCGTCTCCACGAGTGCCACGGGGAGATCGTCCGCACCGAGCGGACGCAACTCGCCTTCGCGGGGCACACCGCACGCCGATGAAATCATCACGAGTGCGACGGAAACGGCACGTGCAGGCATCGACCGGCGCGCAAACGCGATGCCGCGCCGTGTGCCGTCCGTGCGACGATCGACGGTTCGACGATCGAAGGTGCGACGAAGAAGTGCCATCGCTATTCCCCGATCCGCGCGTCGTCGCGCGGAATCGACACGACGAAACGCGCACCTCCGCTCGGTGCGGTGTCGACCCAGGCGCGTCCGTGCATCGCGCGGGCGTGTTCGCTGACGATTGCGAGTCCGAGTCCGCTGCCGGTGCTGTTGCGCGATGCAGTTCCGCGGGCGAAGCGCTCGAAGATCCTGTCCCGTTCGCTCACCGCGATTCCCGGTCCGGCATCGTCGACCATGAGCACAACGTTGCCGGCGTCGGGGGCGATGATCACCTGCAACGGTCCTCCGGCATGGTCACGGGCGTTGTCGAGCAGGTTGACGAGGATGCGCTCGACGCGGCGACGATCCACGACGACGACGTCATCGTCGCCGACTTCGTTGATGACGAGCACGTCGGCATAGCCGAAGCGTGCGGCGATCCGCTCGACGAGCGGGCCGAGATGTTCCTCCTCGCGCTGATCCTGACCGGCACCGGCATCGAGACGGCTGAGTTCGAGCAGATCGAGAACGGTGCGGTCGAAACGGCGAACCTGCGTCGTGATGATGTCGACGGCCTTCTGGTTGCGCTCGGACAATTCGTCGCGCCGCGCCGCGAGCACGTCGACGGCCGCTCCGAGCGAGGTGATCGGTGAACGCAATTCGTGGCTGACGTCGCTGGCGAAACGTTCCTCGCGTTCGATGCGGTCCTGCACCGCGTCGGCCATCTCGTTGAACGAGTCGACGAGCTTGTTCAATTCGTCGTCGTTCTCCGGCTCGAGTCGCGTATCGAGGCCGCCCGAGGCGATGTTGCGGGCGGCGACGGACACGCGACGCAGCGGAGCGAGGGCGGCACCACTGAACGTTCCGCCCACGAGACCGGCGATGAGGGCGATGACGATGATGCCGACGAGCAGCGTGTTGCGCACCGTGCCGAGGGTGGCATCGGCCGCCGACAGCGAGAAAGCCTCGAAATAGTGCGCACCGATCGCGGGAATGGGCACTCCGAACCCCTCGTACGGCGCATCGTTGAAAGTGAATCGTTGGCGGGCTGCGTTGCCGCCGAGAACCTCGCGTACGAGCGATGTCGGCAGGTTCGACTGCGTGAAGCGCAGCGGAGCCTGCGCATAGAAGAGCGACTCGGGCGCGAGGTGGAGCACGGCGTAACCACCCGTGGACGTGCGCACATTGGTGATCACCTCGTCGGCTCCCTCACGATCGGCTCCGACGAGGGTGCGCACGAGCTGTGCGTTGGCGATCGTTTGCGCACGCGCCGACGTCGTCGCCTGATCGAGGAGGTACGAGCGGGTCGTGGCGTACGTGACGATGCTCAACAGCAGCGCCGCGATGAAGGACGCGAGTGCAAACGAGACGACCATCCGTCCGCGCAGCGAGCCGAGTCGGAGACGGGGGCGTATGCGCGACGTTCGTTCCGGTGATTGTTCGAGTGCTTGTGACATCGCTTGTACCGACATCGCTCCCGGCATCTTGGCGGGTGTCTTGGCAGGTGCCCTGGCCGGTGCGGTGCCGCTCACGGTCTACAGCATGACGGAACCGGCGCGGGCCAAGGGGGAGCATGGCTCCGCGCCGGTTCGGATGAAACAGACGCTGTCGGACCCGTGTGACGAATGCGGAGCGTCTCTGTGCGTTTTGTGTGACATCCCACGGGGTGGGGCAGAATCGGATCGTGCACCGTCTGCTGTTCATCGAAGACGACGCCGATATCCGTGCCGCGCTCGGTCTCGTCCTCGAGGACGAGGGCTACGAGGTCATCGAGGCGGCGACGGGGGAGGAGGGCATCGCGCGGTACGCGACCGATGCACCCGATCTCGTGTTGCTCGACGTGCGCCTGCCCGACGTGTCGGGCTTCGAGGTGTGTCGTCGTCTGCGCGCACGCAGCATCACACCGATCATCATGGTGACGGCCCAGACGGACACGCACGATCTCGTCGCCGGTCTCGAGGCGGGTGCCGACGATTACGTGACGAAGCCCGTCGTCGCAAAGGAGTTGTCGGCGCGGATCCGCGCGGCACTGCGTCGCACGACGCTGCATCAGGTCGGCGGTGACGAACCGGTCGTGCGTTTCGGTGATGTCATCGTCAACCGGGCTGCAGGAACGGTGACGAAGCGTGGCGAGGAGCTCGCACTCACAAAGACGGAGTACCGGCTCATGGTCGAGTTCGCCGACCATCCGAACATGGTGTTGTCGCGCGACCAGTTGCTCGAGCGGGTGTGGGGATACGACTACCTCGGCGACAGTCGCCTCGTCGACGCGCACATTCGCCGCTTGCGCGTGAAGATCGAGGACAAGCCGGAGGAGCCGCGCTTGTTGCTCACGGTCCGCGGTCTCGGATACCGCATGAACGCGAATTAGACGGCTACGCGTCGAGCAGCGCGAGCGCGGCATCGAGGTCGGTGCCGTCGATCTCCGGCCACGGACGCTCGGTGAAGTGCAGTCGTGCGCCGGGAAGTTGCCACAAGAGGAAATTCGAAATGCGCAACTCGCCCGACGTGCGGATGAGCACATCGACAGGGGGCATCTCGGGTTCGAACATCTGTGCGGAGATGTCGGCAACGGTCGGATTCGTGGTCGTGCGGAGACTGCGCGACACCGCACGGGCGATCTCGGCCCGACTGCCGTAGTCGAAAGCGACGGTGAGCGTCATTCCCGTGCAGTCGCTCGTGTCGGCGATCGCCTTGCGAATGGCGCGCTGCACGTTGGCAGGCGTGCGGGCACCGGGTTCGTCGAAGGGTCGACCGATCCAGCGGATGCGCACGTCGTTGGCCTTCAATTCCTCGACGCGCCCGAACAGCTTGCGGTGCAAGCCGAGGATGTGGCGCACTTCGGAGAGGGGGCGAACCCAGTTCTCCGTGCTGAAGCCGAACACGGTGAGCCATCCGATGTCGCGCTTCACGGCTTCGCGAACGAGGTTCGCGAGAGCTTCCTCGCCCGCGGTGTGACCCGCGGTGCGCGGGAGACCGCGCCGACGTGCCCAACGACCGTTGCCGTCCATGATGCACGCGACATGGGAAAGGCGTGTCGCCATCGGCCCGAATCTACACTTCGAACGTGCCACGGGAAGGTTTGAATTCACTCGAACACGTCGTCGTGTGCGGTGGAACGACGCTCGAGTGGTTGAACACGAGCCCCTCGGCATGGGCGGCTCAACTGGCGATGCTGTCCGACATCGTCGCCCGGGCGGGGTGTCGATGGCTCACCGTCATCGCCCACCACGACGACGCACGAGGTGACGACATGTTGCGGATCCGTGAGGACACTTGTGCCGCCGTCGTTGCCGGCTACGGCGGCGAACGGGTTGGGGACAAGGTGGTCGCAGTGGGTCACGGCGGCGTCACCGTCGTCGTCGACACGTGTGCCGAGGGACGCGAGCGCATCGCGACCGCTTCGCGCCGACTCGCTCGTGCCGGGGTCGTCGACGAGTCCCAACTTGCAGCGGCGGTTCTCGCACCGATTCCGGCCGATCCCGATCTCGTCGTGGTGCTCGGACCCGCGACGCAGCTCCCCGGCTCGCTCGTGTGGGAGCTTGCGTACAGCGAACTCGTGTTCCTCGACGTCGCGTGGACCGACGTGAACGCCGAGCACGTCGAGATGGCGATCGACGATTTCCTCCGCCGTGACCGTCGGTTCGGCGGGATCGACTCCTGATGCCGACCTACCGCGATGCGGCGATCGTCCTGCGCGGCTATTCGTTCGGCGAGGCGGATCGCGTCATCGTTCTCCTCACGCAGGATCACGGCAAGGTGCGCGCCGTCGCCAAGGGTGTGCGCAAGACCACGTCGAAGTTCGGGGCACGTCTCGAACCGATGAGTCACGTCGAGGTGCAACTGCACCGCGGTCGCGAGCTCGACATCGTGCAACAAGTGTCCCTCGTCGAGACCTACCGCGGGTTGCGCGCGAGTCTCGAGAGCCTCACCGATGCGCTGTCGATGTGCGAGGCGGTCGACCGGATGTGTCACGACCGCGAACCCGTTCAACCCGTGTACCGCGCCCTCGTCGGTGCGATCCGGACCCTCGATCGCGAACGCAACGAGCTCGTTCTCGGTGCATTCCTCCTGCGGCTGCTCGCCCTCGACGGCGTCGGTCCGAGCGGGGACGAGTGCGCGACGTGCGGCGGACCGCTGGGGGAGCGCCCCGCGGGTTTCAACGTGGCCCGCGGGGGTGCAGAGTGTGCTTCGTGTCATCGCGGAGTGCGTATGTCGCCGTCAGCGGGGGATCTCATGCAGCTCGTCCTGTCGGGACGCATCGGTGAGGCGCTCGCACGCGCGGCGCAACCGACGAGCGATGCGGCTCGGGCGAGCAGGGAAGTGACGATGATTGCGCGGTCGGCTGCGGAGCATCATCTCGAGAAGAGATTGCGCGCGATGTCGGTGTTCGAGCCGTCGCATCCCGCCGACGAATCGTTCGACCGACGCTCCGCCGAGCGCTGAGCGGTAGCATTGCGCGGGTGCCGGCACCCGATCTCGACGTCATCGTCAATCTCGCCAAACGGCGCGGTTTCGCCTATCCGAGTGCCGAGATCTACGGCGGTTTCCGCAGCTCGTACGACTACGGTCCGCTCGGCGCGCTCATGTTGCGCAACGTGAAGGACGCATGGGTGCGGGCGATGGTGCAGCACCGCCACGACGTGGTGCTCATCGATGCCGCGATTCTCAATCCGCCGCAGGTGTTCGAAGCCAGCGGTCACCTCGCCAACTTCAGCGATCCGCTCGTCGACTGCACCGTGTGCAAGCGACGATTCCGCGAGGACCAGCTCGAACAGCGCGATTGCCCGCAGAAGATGAAAGGCTGCGCGTTCACCGAAGCCCGCGCGTTCAACCTCATGTTCCGCACGCAGGCCGGACCCGTCGAAGGTGCCGGAGCCGACGTGTACCTGCGCCCGGAGACCGCGCAGGGAATGTTCGTCAACTTCGCCAACGTGCTCGCCACGAGCCGAAAGAAGCCACCGTTCGGCATCGCCCAGGTGGGCAAGAGTTTCCGCAACGAGATCACGCCCGGCAACTTCATCTTCCGCACGCGCGAGTTCGAGCAGATGGAACTCGAGTTCTTCGTTCCCCCGAGTGAGGGTCCGCAGTGGTACGACTACTGGAAGAACGCCCGGCTCGAGTGGTACGTCGAACACGGCATTCCGCGCGAGATGCTCCGACTGCGAGAGCATGCGGCCGACGAGCTGTCCCACTACTCGGCGGGCACCTGCGACATCGAGTTCCTGTTCCCGTGGGGTTGGGGCGAGCTCGAGGGCATCGCACAGCGCACCGACTACGACCTCACGCAACATGCGAACCATTCCGGAACGCGACTCGACTACTTCGACCAGGCGACGAACGAGCGCTACGTGCCGTACGTCATCGAACCCGCCGCGGGAGTGAACCGCACGATGGCCGCGTTCCTGCTCGCTGCGTACGACGAGGACGTAGTCAACGACGAAACGCGCAGCGTGTTGCGCCTCCATCCGCGCATCGCGCCGTACCAGGTGGCCGTTCTGCCGCTGTCGAAGAAGGAACCCCTCACTTCGCTCGCCGCCGATCTCTTTGCGCGACTCTCGAAGCGTTACATGTGCGACATGGACGAGACGCAGGCGATCGGTCGCCGGTACAGGCGACAGGACGAAATCGGCACGCCGTTGTGCATCACCGTCGACTTCGAGACACCGAACGACGACTCCGTCACCGTTCGGGATCGCGACACCACCGAGCAGGTGCGCGTGCCCGTCGCCGACCTCGATGCCGTGCTCGCACGTCGCTTGGGGTTCTGAGGCGTCGGTGACCTACCTCGACGCCATCGTCTCGCACCATCGCGCGCGAGCCGCGGCGGACGATCGACCCGAGGGTGAACTGCGCGAGCGGGCCGTCGCGATGCCCGCGACTCGGGGCTTTGCCTCGTCACTGCAGCGCACGTGCGCCGATTCGATGGCGGTGATCGCCGAGATCAAGCGCCGTTCACCGTCGAAGGGTGTTCTCTTCGGGGACGGCGACGCAGCGGCGCTGGCCCGCGAATACGAGACGGCAGGTGCAGCGTGCCTTTCCGTCCTCACCGACGAGGATCACTTCGGCGGATCACCCGATGACCTCGGGACTGCGCGTCGGGTCACGGGGCTGCCGGTACTGCGCAAGGACTTCACCGTGTCGCGACGCGACGTGTACGACGCACGTCTCATGGGTGCCGACAGCGTTCTGCTCATCGCCGCTGCCTTGTCGACCGATGAGCTCGTCGAGTTCGCATCGGTGGCCCGTGAGATCGGCATGGATGCCCTCGTCGAAATCCACGACGAAGTCGAGATCGATGCCGCCGTGCGAGCCGGGACGGGGCTCATCGGAGTGAACCAGCGTGATCTCGTCACCTTCGCCGTCGACCACGAGCGAGCGGTCCGTCTCGGATCGCTGCTCCCTCGTGACGTCGTACGGGTGGCCGAATCGGGAGTGCGCGGTGGGGACGACAGCCGGCGCCTGCGCAGTGCCGGCTATCACGCCGTGCTCGTCGGCGAATCGCTCGTCACGTCGCCGAACCGCGGATATCTCCTTGCCGAGCTCCGGCTCGCTGTACCGTGACGTTCGGTCGGCAATGTTCGTAAAGATCTGCGGCATCACCAACGAGGAAGACGCGCTGCTCAGCGTCGCCATGGGTGCCGATGCGCTGGGATTCGTTTTCGCGCCGTCCCCGCGACAGGTCGTTCCCGCGAAGGTGGCCGACATCGTGCGACGTTTGCCGGCGCATGTCATGACGATCGGCGTCTTTCGCAATCACGATCCGCGACGCGTCGCCGACATCGTGCGCGAAGCCGGGTTGCGCGGTGCGCAGTTGCACGGCAACGAGTCACGGGCCGACGTCGACCTCGTCACGCAGGAAGTGGGTTGGGTGATGAAGGCGCTGCCCGGTGGAGAGGGTGATCCCACCGCCTACCGCACGAACCTCATCATGTACGACGCGGTACGGCCCGGTAGCGGGATTGCATGGGACTGGTCGTCGGTGCTGCCGCTGCCCAAGGACATTCGCATCGTGCTTGCCGGCGGATTGTCGCCGGACAACGTTGCCGACGCGATCCTCACCGTGCGGCCGTGGGGCGTCGACGTATCGAGCGGAGTCGAGAGCGAGCCGGGTCGCAAGGATGCCGTGAAGGTGCGACGTTTCATCCGTCACGCGCGCGATGCTGCCGCTGCGTACGAAGACGGGGAATAGTCCGCAGGTAGTTTGGGTGCGTGACCGCACTCGAGACTCCCGGCATCGACGGTCGATTCGGTGAGTTCGGCGGACGCTTCGTCCCCGAGACGCTCATGCCGGCGTGTCTCGAACTCGAGACCGCTTTCGCCGATGCGTGGCGCGATCCCGCATTTCGTGCAGAGTTCGACCGACTGAGCCGCGAGTACGCCGGTCGACCGTCGATCCTCACCGAGTGCCACAACCTGTCCCGAAAGCTCGGTGTACGTCTCGTGCTGAAGCGCGAGGACCTCAACCACACGGGTTCGCACAAGATCAACAACGTCCTCGGTCAGGCACTCCTCGCCAAGCGCATGGGCAAGAAGCGCTTCGTTGCCGAGACGGGAGCGGGACAGCACGGTGTCGCCTCGGCGACGGTGGCGGCTCTGCTCGGTCTCGATTGCGTCGTGTACATGGGAGCCGTCGACATGGAGCGCCAGGCGCTCAACGTGTTCCGGATGCGCCTGCTCGGCGCCGAGGTGCGTGCGGCGCAGTCGGGGAGCCGGACCCTGAAGGACGCGGTGAACGAGGCGATGCGCGACTGGGTCGCCTCCGTCGAGTCGACGTACTACTGCATCGGATCGGTGATGGGTCCGCACCCGTACCCCTTCATGGTGCGCCAGTTCCAGAGCGTCAT